>JBHOTE010000124.1:0-2002 GCA_042584125.1 Bacteroidota bacterium | reverse complement strand
CTTTTGGAAAGTTAAATCCAGATTCTACACGAATATCTAAACCAAGTTTCCAAACTTCTAGACCAACTCCTGCTACTGCACCAATTGTAAATTCACTTTTAAAGTCTTCAACAGAAGGGACGTCATTTTCAGATTTTAATAAATATTGAAAATTAGGACCGATAAAGATATTTCCAAATTTTAATATTTTCAATCCAATCAATACAGGTACATCAATTTTATTCAATTTGTTACCTATAGTTTCAGAAACAGTTGTACCGTTATTAGTACCAGCGATTAAATATTCATTTTTAATTTGAGTATAATTAATCTCAGGTCTAACGTACAATCCAACTACTGGGATTTTTGCACGTAACCAAATTCCTGCATGAAAACCATTACTATTTTCTGTTGAAAGCGTAAAGCCAGCAGGCATGGTAATGTATTTTGAAGCTTCACTATTCATATCAATATTCATACCTCCTTTAATACCATAGCTTACTTGGGCATTTGAAAAATTGATAGCAATAAAAGCCAATACAATTGTAAAAAATATTTTTTTCATAATAAATTGTTTTAGTTGATGTAAATATAGAAAAAAAATAGTGTTATTGTTTTCTAGCAATTACTTTTTGCACAGCAGCAACAATTGCTTCGCTATTTAAACCGTATTTTTCCATTAATTGAGCAGGTGTTCCAGACTCACCAAAACTATCATTTACTGCAACAAATTCTTGAGGAATAGGGTTGTTTTTAGCCAATACACCAGAAATGCTTTCTCCTAAACCACCTATGTAGTTATGCTCTTCAGCAGTAACAATACATCCTGTTTTAGCTACAGAGCTAAGTACAGCTTCAGCATCTAAAGGTTTAATGGTATGCATATTTAACACTTCAGCAGAAATTCCAAGTTCTTCTAGTTTTTCAGATGCTTGTAAAGCTTCCCAAACTAAATGTCCTGTAGCAACAATAGTTACGTCAGCACCTTTAGTTAATTGAATAGCTTTTCCAATTACAAATTTATTTTCGTGTTCAGTTTCTGTATGTTTAGGCATGTAAATAGGCACTACAGGACGTCCAAAACGTAAATATACAGGACCTTCATGTTCTGCAATTGCAATAGTTGCCGCTTCTGTTTGATTATAGTCACAAGTATTGATTACAGTCATCCCTGGTAACATTTTCATCAAACCTATATCTTCTAAAATTTGGTGAGTAGCTCCATCTTCTCCTAATGTTAATCCAGCATGAGAAGCACAGATTTTTACGTTTTTATCGGAATACGCAACAGATTGACGAATTTGGTCATATACTCTACCTGTAGAAAAGTTAGCAAAAGTTCCAGTAAAAGGAATCTTACCACCTATAGTTAAACCTGCAGCAATACCAATCATATTTGCTTCAGCAATACCTATTTGAAAAAATCTTTCAGGATTTTCTTCAATAAATTTGTCCATTTTTAATGAACCAATCAAATCGGCACAAAGTGCTACTACATTTGGGTTAGTTCTTCCTAATTCAGCCAAACCTGCTCCAAAACCAGAACGTGTATCTTTTGACTCGGTAAACGTATATTTTTTCATTATAAGATATGTGTTATTAATCGAGAGCAAAAGTACTAATTTAAAATAGTTTTTAGAATTTATTAGAACTTCTTTTTTATGAAAATTGAGTGACTAAAATGCTCATAATTTGATTTAATAGCGAAGCTGTAATTATAAGTAATGTTTATGCTAGTGTTTTAAGGTATTTATATAATTTATGTATTGGTAAACCCATTACATTAAAATAGCTACCTTCAATTTTTTCTACTCCTATATAGCCAATCCATTCTTGAATTCCATAACTTCCTGCTTTGTCGTAGGGCTTAAAATTCTCAATATAATACTGAATTTCTTCATCTGTTAATTCTGAAAAATAGACTTTGGTTGTATCCGTAATTATTTTAACTGTGTCCATTTTTTTTACACATACAGAAGTAATCACTTCGTGTATATTTCCAGATAAACTTTTTAGCATTTTA
>JBHOTE010000123.1:0-2062 GCA_042584125.1 Bacteroidota bacterium | reverse complement strand
GCTGAATTAAATAAATTGTGGAAATAATAATTGTAACTACCTTGCTTAAATCTTTCCACGAAAATTTTTAGTTCCTATATACGATTTTTAGCACGTTTGCGGAATGGAATAAATTGCGGAAATAATATTTGTAACTACCCTTCTCAAATCTTTCCACGAAACATTTTAGATCCTATTCACGATTTTTAGCAAGTTTGTGGAATTGAATAAATTATGGAAATAATAATTGTGACTACCATGCTCAAATCTTTCCACGAAAATTTTTAGTTCCTATTTACGATTTTTAGCAAAATAAGTGAAAAATATTACGACACGCCAACACCGCATATATAACATTGCTGTAAGCATGGTTTATAATGAAAATAAGAGTTACATTTAAAAAATTAAAAAGTAAGGAAAATTGCGAATGAAAAAACGCAACATTCCATATGCAAACCCGTTGCCAATAATAAATAAAATTTGTATTTGATTCGTATTTGGTGTATTTTTACATCAAAACAAAAAAAATCATGGCACGACAAAGTATTTCATTTACTCAACCGAATGACGAATGGTTAAAATCTCAAGTAGATAATCATGAGTATTCAAGTAAAAGTGAGCTTGTAAACGACTTAATCAGACAAGCAAGGAAACAACAAAGACAAATTGATTGGATAAGCTCTAAGCTAGAAAAAGCTGAGAATAGTGGATTTACGAATGATAGTAAAGAACAGATCTTGGCTCAATCAAAATCTTTGCTTAATGGCTAAATATAAATTGAGTAATTCTGCAAAGGAAGACCTTATAAGAATTCACCATTTTGGAGTTAAGAAATTTGGAATGGCACAAGCCGACAAATATTTCGAATCATTCTTTGAATACTTTGAAATCATAGCTGAACGACCATTCTCTTTTGAATCGGTTGACTTTATAAAAACTGACTATAGACGTTGCCCTTGTGGTTCCGACAATATATATTATAGAATTAATAATGAAATTGTAGAGATCATGAGTATAATTGGACGACAGGATTTAAAAAACATATTATAGTTTCAAAAATTACTATTGGCAACACCGCATAAATTTAATGTGGGTTTTTATTTTTCTATCAAATTTTTAGGCTTGTTTACTGTGTCGCTTACACTTATTTAAGTATTTTTAGGTCGATTAAGATAAAAACACAAAATAAGTATAAGCTTAGTGCTAGGCTGAAAATCTTTCGATTTCCAACTCCCACACTAACCTTATGCAAATCCGTTGCCCAACATTAAAAAAACTGAATAAAATACCATATTGGTAACTTTATTTAATATCTTTGCTTAAAATAATTATAGTGTGAGAGTAATATCAAAAAGAATATTACGTGATTTCTGGTTAAAGCATGCAGATAGCGAGCAGCAATTGAAATCATGGTATCGAGAGACTGAAAAAGCAGAATGGAATAATATTAATGATTTAAAATCTGAATATCCAAATGCAAGTATTTTAAAAGATAATAGAATTGTATTTAATATTAAAGGAAATAATTACAGGTTGATTGTCAAGTTTAATTTTGAATATCAAATATCTTGGATAAGATTTATTGGGACTCATGCAGAATATGATAAAATTAACGCAAACGAAATTTAAAATGAAAATAACACCTATTAGAAACGAGAAAGATTATCAAAATGCACTTGAGAGACTTGAGCTTATTTTTGATTCGAAAAAAGGAACTGAGAAAGGAGATGAATTAGAGATACTATCTATATTAATTGATAAATATGAAAATGAAACTTCTCCAATAGGTCTACCGGATCCTATCGAAGCTATAAAATTTAGAATGGAGCAAATGGGAATGAAACAAAAAGATTTAGCAGAATTTGTTGGATTTAAAAGTAGAGTGAGCGAGATTCTTAATAAAAAAAGAAAATTAACACTTGAGATGATTAGAAAATTGAATACAAATCTTCATATACCAACTGAAGTATTGATTCAAGATTATTAATCAAAAATAACGTAGGGCAACACCGCATAAATTTAATGTGGGTTTTTATTTTTCTATCAAATTTTTAGTCTTGTTTACTGTGTCGCTTACACTTAT
>JBHOTE010000122.1:0-2107 GCA_042584125.1 Bacteroidota bacterium | reverse complement strand
AATATTTAATTTTAAAACTGAAGTTGTCAACAAAATTATTCTAACTTCAAAATCTCACTTCCAGCCATTAAAAAGGCTCCTGTACCAAAATTCTGCCAAGAATCTACTGACGCAGGTTCTGGTGAAGCTCCAATGTTTTGAACCCAACCTACACGACCATCTTCATGTTGACATTCAGCCAAAGCATTCCAAGCTTTTTTAACAGCAGGTGTATGTTTTTTATCTATTAAACCATTGTTAATTCCCCATGCTATAGCAAATGTATGGAAACCACTACCACTAACTTCTCCATGATTATATGATTCTGGACTTAACAAACTTGTTCTCCACAATCCATCTTCAGACTGAATTGATAATAATTTTGCAGCCATTTCTTTGTACAAATTCACATAGAAATCTCTGTGCTTGAAATCTTTTGGCATATCATCTAACATCAATGCTAAACCACCAATTACCCATCCATTTCCTCTAGACCAAAATATTTTTTTTCCATTTGGTTCTTTGTTATCTTTATCTGTTCCTTGCCAAACAAAACGCATATCTCTAGCAAACAAATTTTCTTCTTTGTCATACAATCTATTATATGTTTCCATATAATATTTATGCATAGTGTCTAAATATTGAGGTTGTTTTGTATGTTTCGCATACAAATTAATTACAGGGGGCGCCATAAACAATGCGTCACACCACCACCATAAAATACTTTTTCCTTCATGGCCTGCATTCTTTCCAGATTTCCAGTTATTATCTTCATACAAATGCGCATCTAAGAATTTTTTTGTTGGTTCTAAATCAGAAAAATTTCTTCTTCTTTCATTCATGGCAACGTACAAGTAACTGTAAGATATTGCTACATCATCAGCATGATGCAGTCTTACATAAGTTTCCCAGTTATTTGAAACTGCTTGATTTTTTAAAGCAGCCATATACATCATATCTTTTGTAGCTTTGTGTGCACGGGCAACACCTGTATAATATGCCCCTTCAGTCCAATCTGTAGGATGAATTGCGAAAATAGGATGTGCTTCTTGCCATTCTAAAGCTCTAATCATTGATTTTTTTATTTCAGTAGTATTCAACTCCTTCTGAGCTACTGTTTTTTGCGTTACTGAACAACTTACTAATGTTAGCAGAACTACCAATTGTAAAACTAAATTCTTTATCATTTTTTTATTTTATTAATTTAAACGTTGTTTCTAAATATTCTTTAGAAGAAGTACCTATCATTACTTTATAATCTCCCGCTTCTAAAACTTTTTTCATTGAAATTCCTGTAAATTCTAACATTTTTGGAGTAATGGTAAATGATACTGTTTTACTTTCTCCTGGAGCTAGTTCAATTTTTTCAAAACCTTTTAATTCTTTATCAGGTCTTGTTACTGAACCTATCTCATCTTTAAGATACATTTGTACTACTTCTTTAGCTTTTACCTTACCTGTATTAGTAACTGTAACACTAGCAGTAATTTCAGTATTAGGTGTAATTTCTGAATTTGATACTTTAATATCAGCATATTCAAAATTACCATAGCTTAATCCATGACCAAAAGGAAATAAAGGTCCTTTACCTAAAAACAAATATTCTTTTTTATAATTGATCTCTTTCATACTATAATGGTATGGCAACTGACCTATTGATCTTGGAATGGTAACAGGAGATTTCCCTGAAGGAGATACGTCACCAAAAATAATTTTTGCAGTAGATTCATCTCCAAACTCACTTAAATCCCAAGTATCTAAGATGGCATCTGCTTTTTCTGCAATAGTATTGATAGATAATGTTCTTCTGTGTTTTAAAACTACAATTACCTTTTTTCCTAAAGCTGTAATCTTATCAACTAATTCATCTTGTGGGCCAACAGGATCTATAGTAGCTCTATCTCCTAAAGTACTGTTGCTAAAATATGCTTCTTTAGCAGTAAATTTATCACCTCCTAAAAATAGCACAACTACATCAGCTTTTTTGGCAGTATTTACTAATTTAGCAATGGCTTTAGGATCTCTTTCTATTAATTTAGGAGCACCTCCTTTTTCATTGGTTAAGTTAAATCCTTTTTCTGCAGTAAATTTGATATTGTTACCTACGACAGATTCAAACATCGCTTTC
>JBHOTE010000121.1:0-2128 GCA_042584125.1 Bacteroidota bacterium | reverse complement strand
ATAGTTTAGTCTTTTATTTTTTCTAATATTGGGTATTGTTATTGAAAGAATAATTTAAGTATTAATATAAAAATTAAAAAGATGTTAGAAAGTAGAAGAATATATTTGCCACCTTTAAGTTTGATCGGGCCAGGAGCATTAAAAGATTTAGGAGAAGAGTTAAAAGCACTTCCGTATAAAAAGGCGCTTTTTGTAACGGATAAAATTTTAGTTCAAATTGGTGTTGCTCAAAAAGTAATTGAGGTATTAGAAGCTTCGAATATTGAAGTTGTAACATATGATAATGTACAGCCTAATCCAACTTGTGAGAATGTTGATAATGGATTAGAATTATTGAAAGAAAATGCATGTGATTTTATTGTAACTCTTGGAGGAGGTTCTCCTCAAGATTGTGGTAAAGCAATTGGTATTTTGGCAACAAATGGTGGTGATATAAAAGATTATGAAGGAATTCATGTATCTAAAAAAGCAGCTTTGCCAATTATCGCAATAAATACTACTGCTGGTACAGCAAGTGAGGTTACCATTAATTATGTGATTACAGATATTGTAAGACACGTAAAAATGGTAATGGTAGACAAAAATTGTTTGGTGTCTATTGCTGTAAATGACCCAGAATTAATGTTAGGAAAACCTGCTGCTTTAACTGCAGCTACAGGGATGGATGCCTTAACACATGCTATTGAAACTTATGTAACCAGAGGTGCTTTTGGTTGGTCTGACGCTTTGGCTTTAGAGGCAATTAAATTAATTTCAGGAAGCTTAGAGCAAGCAGTTCATAACGGACAAGATATTGAAGCTCGAAGTAAAATGGCTTGGGGACAATTTATAGCTGGTCAAGCTTTTTCTAATGCTGGTTTAGGATATGTACACTCAATGGCACATCAATTAGGAGGTATGTATGATTTACCACATGGAGTTGCAAATGCTGTTTTATTACCACATGTTGAACAATTCAATATTCCTGCTTGTACTTATAAGTTAAAAAGAGTTGCACGAGCTATGGGAGTTGGTGTTTTAGATATGAGTGATTTAGAAGGAGCTAATGCAGCTATTGATGCGATTAAAAAGTTATCAAAGGCAGTTGGTATACCATCAGGATTGAAAGAATTGGGCGTTAAAGAAGAAGATTTTGAAGAGATGGCTAAAAATGCACTAGCTGATGTTTGTACAGGAGGAAATCCAAGAGACGTAACCTTGGAAGATACAATTGCAATATATAAGGCAGCGATGTAAATTTAAAATTATTGAAAATAGTAGCAAGAAGTAATTGGAGAGAAGTTATTTTAAAGATGATTTCAAAACAATGTCTTCGGGTTAATAGATTGTTTGTGAAAAAAAGGAGTCAAATACTATTTGACTCCTTTTTTATTCGTTATAAATTGCGCAATGTTTTACATATGCCGTAAGAACACGCTATGCTCTTTATTTTTTTTGAAAATATATTTTTATAGATTTGAATGCATTATAAGTCTTTCATATACTCCGGAAGTTTTTGCTATCTTATTTGATGTTGCTACTGCATAGCCTTCTTGGGCAAATAAATACAAGGCAGCTTCTAATATTTTTACTTTCTTAAGATATGTGAGTAATCACTTGCAGATATACAGCCATATTTGAATATTAAGTAAGCACTCACTTTTTTATAAAAAAAAATCCTCTAAAATAGAATAGAGGATTGTTTTAAGTTATATAGAAAGTAATGGCTTATGCCATTGCAGTTGCTTTCTTAGATTTTCTGTAAATAAAAGAATTAAATATATTTCTTCTACCGAAATTATTTATGGATTTACTATTGACAAACTTTAGAAAAAGTTTGTGATTCACACCAAAATATTCATAAGTAGTCCCATCAGTAAAAGTAACTTCTAAAAGCATACTTTTATGATGATAATCTGCAACCTGTGAATTAGTAATTGTTTCAGTATATTCTGATAAGCCTACTTCTTTTGTTTTAGGAGCAATGCTTACAAGAAAATGATATCCATCAATGATTTTCTGACTTTTTAATTCTGCTGCTTCTTTCTTTTCTAAATCCTGAAATTTATCAGGATGCCATTGCTTTACTAAACCTCTGTAAGTTGTTTTAAGTTCTTTCAGATCAATAGCTCCTTCTACATTAAACAGC
>JBHOTE010000120.1:0-2128 GCA_042584125.1 Bacteroidota bacterium | reverse complement strand
ATTTCTATCCCGTCAATTTCCGTCATGTGATTTTTTATGAATTTTAACATAATTAGTTCGTTTTTTGTGAGTCTTTTACTTTGATATCTGTTCCTAAACGCTGTAAGTAGGCAATTAGTGCAACTATTTCACGTTTGTTAATTGGAACAAATTCTTCTCCTTTAGATAGAGCGGCCGAACGTTCTGCTTCATAGTTTTCTACAAATGTAGGATCTTGATGTAAGTTTTTTTCAACTTGTAAAGCTTGCGCTTCTAAATCGGCTAAACCATTTTTAATTTGTTCTTCAGTATAAGGTACTCCAAGTGTTGCCATAGCTTCCATTTTACTTTGTGTGTAAGAAACATCTAAAGTGTTTTTTACTAGCCATTGGTAACGAGGCATTATTGAACCAGGAGATGTGCTTTGAGGGTCGTACATGTGGTTAAAGTGCCAGCTGTCAGAATATTTTTGACCTTCTCTAGCCAAATCCGGTCCAGTACGTTTAGATCCCCATAAGAATGGATGGTCATATACAAACTCACCTGCTTTTGAGTATTCGCCATAGCGCTCTACTTCAGATCTAAATGGTCTAATCATTTGAGAGTGACAACCTACACAACCTTCACGAATGTATAAATCTCTACCTTCTAACTCTAATGGAGTATAAGGTTTCACGCTTGAGATAGTAGGAATATTAGAGTCAATCATTAATGTAGGGATAATTTGTACAACTCCACCAATTAATATAGTAACCGTTGCCAATAAAGTTAACTGAACAGGTTTTCTCTCTAATACTTCGTGCCATCCTTCACCTTTTAATCTTGCTTTTCCAATCTTTTTAAGAGCAGGAGCTTCAGCTAAATCATCCTCAACAGCAGAGCCAGATTTTATTGTTTTTACAATGTTAAATAACATTACAAAAGCACCAGCAATATACATAGAACCTCCAATAGCACGCATCCAATACATTGGAATAATTTGTGTTACTGTTTCTAAGAAGTTACCATACATTAAAGTTCCGTCTGGGTTAAATTGTTTCCACATAGATGCTTGAACAAAACCAGCTACATACATTGGTAATGCATATAAAATAATACCTAAAGTTCCAATCCAGAAATGTGTGTTTGCTAATTTAGTTGAAAACAAAGTTGTTTTAAACATTCTCGGTACCAACCAATATATCATTCCGAAGGCTAAAAATCCGTTCCAAGCTAAAGCACCCACGTGCACATGCGCAACGATCCAATCTGTAAAGTGCGCAATCGCATTTACGTTTTTTAAAGATAACATTGGTCCTTCAAAAGTTGCCATACCATAACCAGTAATAGCTACTACCATGAATTTTAAAACAGGGTCAGTACGTACTTTATCCCAAGCTCCACGAAGTGTAAGCAATCCATTAATCATACCACCCCAAGAGGGTGCAATTAACATAATTGAAAAGGCAACACCTAGGTTTTGTGCCCAGTCTGGTAAAGCTGTATATAATAAATGGTGAGGTCCAGCCCAGATATAAATAAATATCAATGACCAGAAGTGTACAATTGATAATCGGTAAGAATATACAGGTCTGTTAGCGGCTTTTGGTACAAAATAATACATTAATCCCAAGAAAGGTGTGGTTAAGAAAAATGCAACTGCATTATGTCCATACCACCATTGCACTAAAGCATCTTGTACACCCGCATATACTGAGTAACTTTTCAAGAAAGAAACAGGTAATTCAAAACTATTAAAAATATGTAATACGGCAACAGTTACAAATGTTCCTAGGTAAAACCAAATAGCAACATACATATGACGTTCTCTACGTTTGATAATGGTTCCAATTAAATTGACTCCGAAAGCAACCCATACAAGTGCAATCGCGATGTCAATAGGCCATTCTAGTTCCGCATATTCCTTACTTGTAGTTATTCCAAAAGGAAGTGTTAGGGCAGCAGCAACAATAATTAATTGCCAACCCCAAAAGTTAAACTTACTTAGGAAGTCATTCCACATTCTCGCTTTTAACAAGCGTTGAGAAGAGTAATAGACTCCAGCATAAATTGCATTTCCTACAAATGCAAAAATAACTGCGTTTGTGTGTAATGGTCTTAAACGCCCAAAACTTAACCATGAAATTCCACTAGTAACATTAGGGAACAA
>JBHOTE010000119.1:0-2130 GCA_042584125.1 Bacteroidota bacterium | reverse complement strand
GTGAGCCAGATGCTAAAATAATGTGATATTTTTCTATTAGTTTTTGAAGCATATTAAAAAGTGATTAGTAATATATAAATCATTCCCAATCCTAAAATAATTTTTAGCAGGGTACTGAGTTTATGAAATTGTTCTTTCTTTTTACTGTTAGAAATTCGAAACATAAAAACAATAAAAGGTAAAATAATTATAAAAGAAAATATTATTTTTTTCCAAAGGACACTCGTGTCAACTTGTACAAGAAAACGAATCAATAAATACAGGGTGATAGCTCCAAGAATGACAATTATTTTTGTTGTTCTTTTTATTCCTAAAACTATAGGAAGTGTTTTCATTTTCGAATTGTAATCTCCTTTGGTGTCTTCAAGATCTTTAACCATTTCTCTAATAAGATTTATAAGAAAAATGAATAGTGATAGACTGTAAATGTATAGGAGTCCTTGTGATAAATGAAAATAATTATCAATTTCAAAAAGTACTAGGACTAATAAATTTGAGGCTACTAGCAAAGAAATGATAAAATTCCCAATGATTATTTTTTTTTGAAAAAAGCTTGAATAGTAGTATAACAACAAAGCAATTAAAATAAAAAAGAGTGCATGTTTTTCCTTATGTACTGAAAAGGAGAGGGCTATGCCAGAAATAATACCAATACAAGTAAATAATATATAGAAGAAAAATGCTTTCTTTTTTGAAATATATTTTGATACAATGATTTTGTCAGGTTTGTTTATATGATCACAATCAATATCAAAAATATCATTAATAATATAGCCTCCACTGGCAATAAAAACAGTAGCAATACTTAATAAAAGGAATTGTAAATCGTTTAAATTAGATTGAATAGAATACTTGTTAAATAAAAAATATTTTAAAAGTACTTGAGAGATAATTAACATCACAAGATTCTTCCATCTAATTAGTTTTAGTAGAAGTAAAAAAAACATTAAAAATTCTTTTTAATCCTTGCCAAATCTCTTTTGTTATCACGGTCTTTTAAAGTATTTCGTTTGTCGTGTAATTTTTTACCCTTACAAAGAGCAATAGATAGTTTTGCCCAACCTTTATCTGTTAAAAAAAGCCTTAATGGAACAATGGTTAGACCTACATTTTTAACCTCTTTTTCTAATTTTTTTAATTCACGCTTATTTAATAATAGCCTGCGTGCTCCAGTTGGTTTGTGGTTATAGGCGTGTCCAAAAAGATATTCTTCTATGTACATATTCACCACAAATAATTCGCCTTGCTCATTAAATTCACAAAAACTTTCCGTGATACGAGCCTTGCTTTCTCTAATTGATTTTATTTCAGTTCCTGTTAACTGAATACCAGCAGTATAGGTGTCAAGAATTTCGTATTCAAAACGCGCTTTTTTATTTTGTATATTGATGTTTTTTTGCATAGTTCTGCAAATGTAATTAATCTACCTAAGATGGCTAAAATATATGGGTAACTATTTACTTAATTTCTAGTAAGAAACATCTAAATTTAGTTGTTTGGAGTGTGGTTTATAAGTTTCAGTAAGAGGAACTTCTTTAAAATAAGAACTGTTTTTTAGTTCAGTATTATAAAAATTTAGCTCATACGAATTTTCTTTTTTCACAGTTATAAGAAGATTTTTATTTTTATCAATAACAATTTCTTCTTCGTTTTTTGAGATTAGATTGTACTTATAAAATAAATAATTTTGAACCCGAATAGATTCTTGTTTTGATAGGTCCTTAAAATGATAGTTAAAGTGAATTAGTTTGTCTTTAAAATACACCAATGTACTCGTAGATTTTACGCCACGAACTCTTGTATTGTAAATAAAAATTTGTAAATCTTTTTGATCAATGGCAGTACTTCGATAGGCTGCTTGACCATATAATTTTTTTAAGATGCTGCTAGAAGAATTGAATTCAATAATTCGATTAAATCGCATTTCTTTCAGATATTCATTTGCTGTTGGTAGAGTGAAGTCTATTGTTTCAAACAATTTTTGAGTATAGTTTGAAGCTACTTTTTCTAGATCTGATACAGTTGGATGAGTGCTTTTTTTAAGTGCAAAAAACTTTGAGAAGAAAAATGAATCTTTCTTTTTAGGGGTAAATAGTTTCATTAAGTTAAATCATTAGGGGTGATTCAAAA
>JBHOTE010000118.1:0-2150 GCA_042584125.1 Bacteroidota bacterium | reverse complement strand
ATAAATTATGGAAATAATAATTGTGACTACCATGCTCAAATCTTTCCACGGAAATTTTTAGTTCCTATTTACGATTTTGAGCCAAATATGTGAAAAATATTACGACATGCTAACACCGCATATATAACATTGCTGTAATCATGGTTTATAATGAAAATAATAGTTACATTTAAAAAATAAAAAAGTAAGGGAAATTGTGAATAAAAAACCGCAACATTCCATATGCAAACCCGTTGGCAATAATTTGAAAAAAATCCCGAATTGAAAAAAATATTAGGAATTATATTGACATTTTTACTTCTGATTTCTTGTAAAAAAGAGGAAGAAAAAAGGAATCCTTTAGTTATTGAATATCAAGAAAGAGGAATTGAATATCAAATGGAAAATAAGTCTGATAGTGCAATTGTATTCTACAAAAAAGCATTAGGAATTGAACCAACTGATATTACAACTATTGAAAGCCTGATAAAAACTTATTGGTGGAATGAACAACCCGAATTAGCTTTGAAAATCTTAAATGAAGTTCCAAACGAAATTAAAGAAAGTAATTCCATTCTAACTTTAAAGGGAATGACTCTTGAAAAAATGGACAATTTAAATCAAGCAATGGAATTGTATAAAAAAGCATTTAAAGAAAGTCCGAAAATTCGCTACGAAAATGAAGAGAATATTATGGAGTTTGTTGGTTATTTAACTTTACAAACTGTTGTCGGAGAAAAGGAAAAAGCACTTGTGGAATTAAAAAATCTGAAAGGAAAAAAATTGACCGAATCTGAAAAACAATATATTAATTCCATTGAACCGATTATTAGAAATTATAAAAGTGGTGGTTATAATGGAATTTTAGGAAATAAATAAAAACTATTGCCAACACCATATATAATTTATTGCTGGCTTTTTGCTTACTTACGAAAATCCTCGCGGATTTTCTTTGTCTGTAATTATTTACTAAATTAGTTGCTTAAACCACGCAACAAACCATATATAAACACGTTGTAGCACATTTGAGAAAAACGATGAAACATATAATAATCCTAATATTTTTAGCAATTTCGTTCAGTTCATTTTCACAGAATTGGAAACTGAATAATGTTGATAAAACTAAAGAATATGGATTTGAATATATTTTTTCGTTTCAAAACGAAGATGACAATAACGAGTTTAAAATTGCAGAAAAAAAGAACTCAAAAAGAACTGAATTAAGCGGTCAGATTTTTGACAAACTTAATAATCCGATATCAGGAGTTTCTATTAAAATCATTTCCAAAAACAAAACTTTAAGTAAAGAAATACAAGCAGACTTTGACGGAAATTTTAAAACGGAATTACCTACTGGAGAATATTCGATTGAAATAAATTACGTGGGATTTGACCAATTCAAAACTGACTTTTGCATTAAAGAATACTTATCTAAAGATTTTAAAATTAAACTTGGATTAAGTCAAGAATTACGGATTTACTCAATTGACTCAAAAACTGAATTAACTGACAATAAAATTTCAGAAATTATAGAATGTGTTAATGGAAAAAGAAAATCAAAAAATTTCAACACAACTGAATGCTCTGAAAAAAACAAATATCAAGTAACAATACAAATTTAAAAAACGAGCTACAACAATGTATAAAAATAATTGCTCAATTTTGGGCTTAACCAAAGGTAGTTGCAAGTTTACTACGTCTGATTTTCCTGCGGAAAATCCTCGCACGCAAACCCGCAACTATTCTTATACGAGACCGTTGTAATGCATTTGCGGAAAATCGAGAATTACAATGAAAATCAAACAATCTGAATGAAATATATAATTACGTTTTCAATAATAATTCTGACTTCTTGTATCGGATTGAAAAACGTTTCTAACGAATTGATCGGAAAATGGGAATGTTATCATAAAGAACTTGAAGACGGAACTACAAAAAGTACGGATTTGTTCAGCGGAGAAGAATTTGAATACTCTTGTGACGGACTAATAATCGAACTGAAATCTGACTTTACTGGTTCGGAATCAATTGGAGGAATAAGTTTTGAATACAAAAAAACTGACTCAATCCTGAATTTAGGAAATCGGAATTATATTATTGAGAAATTAACCAAATCTGAACTAGTAATAAGAAATTATAATTCTGACGGAACAAATATCTCGAATTTTAGA
>JBHOTE010000117.1:0-2219 GCA_042584125.1 Bacteroidota bacterium | reverse complement strand
AATGAAGAAGATTTAAAATCAATCTTTTCAAACCTTTCTGTCCTAGAGAAAAAGTTCATCAATGAATCAAAATTATTTCTTTCAGTTGGCGGTGAAAATGGAACAGGTAGTATTCATACAATGGACCTTTTCATCTCCGGTATTGTAAATCGAGCTATTTCTTTAATCCACGGATATTTGCTCTTAGCCAAAGACAACAACTATATCTCTGCAGTACCATTAATTCGAATTCAATTAGACAACTGTTTAAGATTCTATGCTGCAACAATCGTAACTGACTATGATGACTTCTTTTTAAAGTATCTAGCAGGAGAACACATTGGGAATTTAATTGATTCCAAAGGAAAAAAAATGTCTGACACATATTTGGCTAAACAACTTGATAAGAACGTGAAGCCTGGAATCCTTAACCTTTACAAAAATACTTCTGGACATATCCACCTAAGCAATGAACACTCTTTCTTACAGACAGAAATTGTAAAAGAAAAAGAACGAACTATACGGACTAAAATCGGGAAATTTGATTTTTTCGAAATTGATAAAAAGGTAGATTTTAGCTATAACTTTTTTGTTACGACAGAATTACTTCTAAAGCTCGTTTCCTCATGGAAATATCAAAAAGTAAAGGTAGAATCAGAAATTAAAAATAATTCAAAATGAATTTCGAGTCTTTTAGAAAACAAATTGAATCTACCTTGAACTCAAATGTAAGTTTTGAGCTACAAGAATTTCATTTCGAACCTTACAGTTTTGGAAACGGAACTCTTGCATATAGAATAAATGGGCAGATACATAAATTCATTTTTGACGGAAGGGAGAATGAATTAAAATGGATGAAATCAAAACCACATCAAAAATATTTCGGTACGGAATTAGATGCCTATAAATCATTTGAAGGTTTAAATCTTGCAGAATCAGAACTATTAGAAGGAATTAAGAAAAGCACATAACACTGTATATAGCAAATAGGGCGTTCGCTGTCTAATGAAAGTTGAGTGCTATTAACAAACACCGCCAAATCGTTGATTTGGCTTTTAAAATGAATAAGATAAAAACAAAATACAACGCTTTGGCTCAGTGCAACTTTGAAAGTTTACAGCTTTCTACTGCCCTACTTGCCATATACTAAACGTTGGTAACAATTATTAAGGAAAATTATGACAAAAAACACCTTAGGAGAAGATAAAAATTTAATATTAATTCTTGGAAACGGTTTTGATTTAGCTCATGGAATTCCAACATCCTACAATGATTTTTCAAAATATATTTTAAATAAAATAATTGTTGATGAACTTATCACGGAAAAAACTAGTCTTATAAGTGATAATTTTATTTTAAAGTTAAAAACTAAGAGTACACAACATTTTCCAGAGAACTTAGAGTACATTAAACTACATACTGCAATTGCCAAGAAAGAAACTCAAGACATAATTGATTTACTTTTATTAAACAACAAGAAGCTACTCCTAATGTCACTAAATAATAGTTTTCTACGAAATCTATTTGCTAATAATTATGATAATTGGTTTGATATAGAACATGCATACTTCGAGGAATTACTTAATAAATTTAATCAAAGGGATAGAGCTATCCAGCTACAATTAATAATCAAGCATAATTCGGAGCTGAATGAATTAAAAAATTTATTAATCTCTTATCTAAAACCACTAAACAAACAAAACTACCACAATATAAGACACTTTGACACTAGATTTTATCAAAACTGGGATAATATTTACATAATAAATTTCAATTACACTGATACTATTTTTCATTATTTCAGAGAAAGTAACGAACAAGCAAATACAAGAATAAATTTTATTCATGGAGATCTTGAAGCGAGAGCAGGTGAAATTGTATTTGGCTATGGAAACGATCAACATAAAAAGTACAATGAACTAAAAGAGAGCAAAATAGATGAATGTTTGGAGTTCTTTAAAACATACTCTTATTTAAGAAAAAAAGAGTATCAAAACGTTTTTTCTGAAGCAATTGACGTATTTAATAATTATCAAGTTGCTGTTTTAGGACATTCCCTCGGTGAAACGGACAAAACTTTATTAAAGGAAATTTTTGAAAATGACAAATGCAAAAAAATTCATTTATTCAAAAGAGGTGACTTAGGGCACAAGCCAGAGATTCAGCTTAAAGAACATAACAAACTATTTTACGCTATTTCTAGAATAATCACAAAAGATAGCACAACAAGAAATAAAGTA
>JBHOTE010000116.1:0-2239 GCA_042584125.1 Bacteroidota bacterium | reverse complement strand
GTAGGAGGGAATGTGGTTCTTAAAACAGCTAATGAAAGTGTTTTTACTCAAGTATCTTCTATGTATCCAGGTACTAAGGTGAACTATTCAGCACTAGAAAATTCTGAGGAATTTAATACATTGTCAATTGAGTCACTTAAGACGCCTCATGAGTTAGAGGATTTGGATGTTCTGATAATTAAAAGTAACTTAGGAGTAGCAGAAAATGGTGCTGTTTGGTTGTCAGATGACAAGCTTCCAGTGCGAGTGTTACCCTTTATAACGAAGCATTTGGTTGTTGTTATCGATAAGGAGCATATAGTTCCGTTTTTACATCAAGCTTATGAGCAGTTGTCTTCTAAAGAAACTGATTTTGGAGTTTTTCTATCGGGGCCTTCTAAAACAGCGGATATAGAGCAATCTTTAGTTATTGGAGCTCATGGAGCAATGACATTAACAATTATATTAAATTAAAAATTTTAAACTATTGTAAAAACTAATGCTATGACAACAGAAGAAACTATTATTGAAATTTTACATAACTCAGACAAAAAAGGTATTCGTTTAAAAGTTCTTGAGGAGGTTTTGCATCTTATGAATGCGAATGATAAATTATCTCGTGTTGATGCTTATGAACAGGCATATGACTCTGTAGTTCGGGAAATATAATCTTAATATTTTTGCAGGAATTCGTGCCTTATAGTTGTCAGATGACAAACTTCTAATAAGAGTATGGATTTTATAACTAAGTATTTAGTTATTGTTAAGGAGTATATAGTTCCCTTTTTTCATCAATCCTATACAAAGCTAATAAGTGTAGAATCTGATTTCGTTGTGTTTATCTCAGGTTTTTCAAAAACTTTAGGTATAGAAAAATCATTGGTTATTAATGCACATGGAGCAATGACTTTAACAATTATATTGGACTAGTAATATAAAAGCCCATAAATAAAAAAGCAGTTTCATTGAAGTTTTTTTCAATTAATGTTTGCTATCGGTAACGGTTAGGTTATGGTTAGTACGGGGGTGAAATTACTGAATTACAGAGTAAGCATTTAGTCAAAACGGTTTGTTATCTTTTTATTATTCCCCAACAAGAAAGGCTCCTAAAGGGCGAATATATTCTATTGGACTTGCTTTGATAATAAATTGTTGATCAACATATTTTAACACATTTTCTTCATTTTCCATAGTGGTTCCATTTATATGAGTTGTGGTTGAAAAAGTGACAGCGCCACCTGCATCTGTAATTCTTTTTACAAACCTATATGCCTGTTCTCCGTCGAACATTAAATCACTTCTTTCACTAGACCAAGTTGCTCTGATTGGTAAAAATAAATGTTTTAATGTATTCTCGGAGCCATCATATGAACTTGTTGATGATGCTTCAATATCAGTGACTGTAAATTCTTCATAAGCCCAAGAATTTGGTGGTGCGCCCTGTCCTAAAGGAGTTATGTGGCCTGCCGTTATATCCGACCATGGATTTGTAGCAGTCATCTTTATAATTTTGTAATCAGTTTCGTCTGCATCATCAACCCCATCACTATCAACCTCTAAAAAATTACCATTATCGTCTTTGAAATAATCTTTATCATAATTGGTAGTTAAAATTACATCAGGATCCACATTGCGTATCATTTGTACAAATTCAGTTCTATCATTATCGTCACCGGGATAGCTGTTAAAGGCATCTATCCAATAGCCGTCTACTCCTATCTCCTCAAAACGTTTGATGTAGCCTTCACATAAATTCATCCAAGCTTTATGTTCGTTATTAGAGAAATAGCTCTCAACATAATTATTCCAAGATTCAGCTCCGTTAATTGATGCTCTTTCAGCAGGGCTCATTCCGTTTAAGTATAACAGTACCTTTTTATTTGCATTTTTAAACGTTCTGATTGCGTTAATAATAATTTGCTCATTCTCTAAGCTGGGAACAAATTCTTCATCTATAATAGCTCCTGTAGTACCCATGACAGCATCTACGTTTTCATTTGTTCTTAAGGTCCATAAATGTGCATTTGCATTATTAGTGGCATTTGTAATTATATGACCCATAGTAGGATAATTGCTTATTATTTCCTTAGCACCCGTCACATAGTCATAACCTTTACCGCCATCTGATATAGGTTTGACGTATTCATTTAAAGTCTCACCACCTCTTACGTATAAACGAGCTCCCCAAGACCCTTTGAGTGCTATGGGGTCAGTTGTAGTGTTTTTTTTAATATCATTAGATTTGGAGCATGATATCAGG
>JBHOTE010000115.1:0-2268 GCA_042584125.1 Bacteroidota bacterium | reverse complement strand
CTCAAGTTCAATCGTTAAATAAATTCATTAAAAAAATAAGCACAGGTAAATACAAAGATTACACTTTAAAAAACTTCCAATTTGAAAAAGACATTGACAAAAATGGAAGTATTGATCAAGTTCTTAAAACAAAACAAAACGTATTAGTTCAAATTGTAAAAGAACCTATATCTACAAAAGGCCCTAGAATCAGTTCAGAGATTTCTATTGCTGGTAGATATTTAGTACTAGTACCTTTCTCTAAAAGAGTATCGGTTTCTCAAAAAATTGCTGACCCTAAAGAAAAAGAACGCTTAAAGCGATTAGCAAAAAGCATCAAACCTGCTGGTTTCGGTGTTATTTTAAGAACTGTAGCTCAAGGAAAAAAGGTAGCTGAATTAGACAAAGACTTACAAAACTCACTTGAACGTTGGTATAAAATGTGTGGCCAATTAGCCAATACAGAAACACCAACTAAAGTGCTAAGTGAACTTAACAGAGCATCCTCTATTTTAAGAGATGTGCTTAACGATTCTTTTACTAGTATTGTAACTAATGACGAAACATTATTCCAAGAAATTAACGACTATCTACTGGAAATTTATCCAGAAAAGCAATCTATACTAAAACTGCATAATCCAAAAACTCCAATTTTCGAAAAATACGGTATTGAAAGACAGATAAAATCTGCTTTCGGAAAAACAGTTTCAATGAATAAGGGAGCTTATTTAGTTATTGAACATACGGAAGCATTACATGTTATTGATGTAAATAGTGGTAACCGTTCTAACAAAGCTAATTCTCAAGAAGAAAATGCTTTGGAAGTAAACATTATTGCCGCAACAGAAATAGCAAGACAGTTACGTTTAAGAGATATGGGTGGAATAATAGTTGTTGATTTTATCGATTTACATTCAAATGAAAATCGTCAAAAATTATATGACCATTTAAAAGCCGAAATGTCATTAGATAGAACTAAGCATAAAATATTACCTCCTAGTAAATTTGGACTTGTACAAATTACTAGACAGAGAGTTCGTTCAGAAATGAACATTAAAACAAAAGAGCCTAATCCAAATGTAAATGGAGAAGTTGAAGCTCCAATTGTTTTAATAGACAAATTACAAGTAGAACTAAATCGCATACTAGCAAATAAGAATCAATCAAAATCGATTACGTTACACGTACATCCTTTTGTAGCTTCTTATTTACAAAAAGGAATCATTTCTGAACAAATAAAATGGTTCTTCAAATACAAAAAGTGGATCAAAGTATTACCAAGAGATGCTTATCAATATTTACAATATCGATTTGAATTCAGATAAAGTAAATATTAGCAAAAAACATATCTAAAAAAAGCGCCCTATCATAATTGATAGGGCGCTTTTATTTTTTGTACTAATAACTAAAAATTCTTAATTATCTGCAATCACACTCGTTCCACCTTTCCACTCATTTACACTTGCGATTCTTGAAGCTTCATAATCTACTTCCAATAAAGTTTCTCCTTTCCAAACAAACCATTTACCTACTTTAGTACCTTTATAATAATGTGCAATGGTTGTTTTTTTACCGTCTTTATTAAACTGAATCCATTTTCCTGTTAATTTTTTTTCAGCATCATAAAAACCTTGCTCTCTCACCTCTCCTGTGCTGTAGTATTTCGTAACTTTCACCAATTCTCCTGCCTTCTCATAAACTGGATTTTGTGTTTTATTATTTGCTGATATATCTTGAGCATTTAAAACAAATGCTGTCATTACGAACACAATCATCATTAGCTTTTTCATAATATTTAGGGTTTTATTGTTTATATATACTCAAATTTAAGAGATATTTTACATTTACACAATGTTTTGGTAACATTAAATTAACACTAGAGCAAAGCTTAACATTGGACTAAAAAGAAAGCCCTACACAAAAGTACCAAATATGCTTATTAACATCTGGAGTCCAGCTACTTACCAGTTTCACCGGGCCAATTATAGAATTGTAGCCATAAGTTAGTGCATAACCTGATTTTATATCTTGAAACACTTGCCCCCCATTATAGATATCTAAATCCGTACGTGCAAAACTCCCAGCCAAAGCCAATGAGTGGTCTTTTACAAATTCATACCTCAATTCTAATTCACTTTTTAAATAAGAATGATTTACCATACTTTCAAATTCATAGCCATAAAAACTTACGTAATTATTAATCATATTATTACCATAACCACCTAACGAATATAAAAATTGATTACTCGTGTTATCTCCTAAGGTTACACCTCCCTCTGTTATAAAGTG
>JBHOTE010000114.1:0-2301 GCA_042584125.1 Bacteroidota bacterium | reverse complement strand
CAGTCAAGAAGCGGCAATAAAGTATAATCTTTTCAAAGGAGATTATAAGTCTAAAAATTATGAAGGAGCCTATGAAAATTGGCTTTGGTGTTTAGATAATAGTCCAAAACTGTCTGTGAACATATATAAATTAGGAATTAAAATTGCTGAGGATAGATTAAAGAAAGCTACACCTGAAGAGAGACCAGCTGCACTTGCATTGGTTCGTAGAGTTTTTGATCAAAGAATCGAGTTGTATCCAAAGGATTTGGCAAAAGTTTATAGTGATTATGCTGATTTTTTGAGTGATGAAGATCAATCAGATGAAGAAATCTTTGAAAAACTTGATAAGTCTTATAAGATAGATCCATCAAAAATGGGAGTAAAAGCTATATATAGATACTTCGGGTATATTAAAGATAGAAACAAAGATTCAAATGTTCAGTTTATTTTTGATACCTATGATGTTTTAGTTGAGGCAGTTCATGACAAGCTTGATAACTATTCTAAGAAGTTAGATGAGTATTCTGCAAAAGAAGAAGCGGGCAATGTATTGTCTTCTAAAGAAAAAAAATATAAAAGAGCTTATGAGAATAATTCAAAAGCTATTGGGCAAGTAGAGGATGGATTAGATAAGATTATTGTAGATCTTTCTACGTGTGAGCGTTTGATACCTATGTATACATCTGTTTTTGAAAAAAACAAAACAAATGGTGCTTGGTTAAAAAGTTCTGTTTCTAGAATGTATAAGAAAGAATGTACGGATGATCCTTTGTATGATAAATTAGTTGAAGCTTATGTTGCTGCACAACCTTCACCTGAAGCATCTGTATTTTATGCGGGTATTTTAGTTAAGAACAATGAATTTGATAAAGCTAAAGAGTATTTTGAAAAGGCTGTTGAGCAAGAAGAAGATGTAAATAAAAAAGCGGGTTATTTGTATAAGATTGCTCAGATAATGAAAAAGAAAGGTCGTAAAAGTGAGGCTAGATCTTACGCAAGGAAAGCGATCTCAAATAAAAGAAGTATGGGGAAAGCTTATTTGTTAATAGCTAGTTTGTATGCTTCAAGTGCTAACTCTTGTGGGAATTCTGAATTTGAAAAGAAAATGGTTTACGTGGCAGCATTAAAAATGGCTCAAATTGCAGAGAAAGTAGATCCAGCCAATGCTAGTACTGCAAAGAAATACGTGAAAAGTTACCAATCATCAATTCCATCTAAAAAATTAATTTTTACAGAGGGGGTTGCTTCTGGATCTCCATTTAAAATTGGATGTTGGATTGGAGAAACTGTAACGATTCCTTAATTTAGAGGAATGTTTAAGTGTAAAAAAAATATAGTAAAAAGCATTGTTACCATACTTATGGTGGCAATGTTTTTTTCTTGTGTAAATAATGTTAAAGAGGTGAAAGATTTTTTGGCAGATAAGAATTTGCCTGTTGGAGAATCGGAAAACGTTAGGTATGTGTATAAAGATTCGGGAAAGGTTGTTTCTCGCCTAAATACGCCTTTGTTGTATGATTTTAGTAATAGGAAGGAGCATCCTTATTCAGAATATCCAAAAGGTGTTGTGATTGTTACTATAGATAAAACGGGTACGGACTCTACAACGGTTTATGGAGATTACGCTAGATCTTTTAGTAGAACATCTATCTCTGAGATAATTGGAAATGTAGTTGTTTATAATCATACAGAAAAAACTAAATTAGAAACATCTCAGTTGTACTGGGATCAAAAAACAAACTATTTCTTCACTGAAAAGGAATTTAAACTTACCTTAGATAAAGATACAATTTACGGAACGGGTTTTGAATCAAAACATAATTTAACAAATTGGGTTATGAAAAATATGAGTGGAGAACTATTTTTAAAAGAAGAATAATTATGCATAGGTTTAGTAAATATTTTGAATTTGCCTATTTAATACTAGGTGCTATTTTTATCATAGAAGGGGTGTTGAAAGTTTCTGAAGATCCAGAAAAAGGATATCTACAGTTAGGATTTGGTGTTTTGGCTATCTTTATGTTTTTCTTTAAAAGGAGATTTCGTAAGAAAAGAGAATAACTATTTATGGGATTGGAAATTACCATTATTGTCGTTTCGATTTTATTGTCTGCTTTTTTTTCAGGTTTAGAAATTGCTTTTGTTTCGTCAAACAAGTTGCATATTGAGCTAGAGAAAAAAGGAGGGACAGTTATTTCAAAAATTTTGGAAAGATTGACAAAGAAATCTTCCAAATTTATTACCACTATGTTGGTGGGTAATAATATTGCTTTGGTGGTTTATAGTTATTATATGGGGGAACTCATTGTAAATACTCTG
>JBHOTE010000113.1:0-2330 GCA_042584125.1 Bacteroidota bacterium | reverse complement strand
TATTTCAGGATTTTACATTTGTTTTTATGCCCTATAACGGGTTTGCATATGGAATGTTGCGATTTTTCATTCACAATTTTCCTTACTTTTTCATTTTTTAAATGTAACTAATATTTTCATTATAAACCATAATTATAGCAATGTTATATATGCGTTGTTGGGTAATGCGGACACACAGCTGAGTTTTCACAAAGTTGCTCAATCAAAAAATTATCGGCTTACTGAATATTAAATTTTAGTAAATTCTTTAAAAGACTATTTTTCTCCGTTTCTTTGAAAGAAAATTTCTCGGGCTAAAAATAAATTTCTCTTAAAATAATTTTTCCGACAATATTTTCATTCCACAAGTAGCTAAATTTTCCGTCCTGCTTATTATTCCGCAAGCAGCTAAATTCCGAATAGATTTTTTTCACGTTTGAGTAAGATTTCCGTAAAAAATTTTCAGTCAGTTTACAGTAAAATAATTCTTAAAATTCTCGGCAAAGTAGAGAAGTGGTTTTAAAAAAAAATCTCTCCAAAATAATTTTCACATACTGCTGGGTTCGCCTATTCTATTTGAAATAATTTTCTGTGTGGTGATTTCCGTTTGGAAATCGCCCGTTTTACCCAACGTGTTTGTATATGGTTTTTTGCGTGGTTTAAGCACTAAATTTAGCAAATATAAACCGAATAGAAAATCCGCGAGGATTTTCGTAAGTAGGCTAGAACTAGCAATAAATTATATACGGTGTTACCACACGTTTTTAATTCGGATAAATCGACAATCTTATTTGATTGTAAGAACCTTTAGGATTTCCAAAAGCAAATAAATATGCATTCATTCCATTTTTATTCAGCCATTTTATTCCGTCTCGATAAGTTCCATCATCTTTTGAGTTTTCAGACTGTATTTCCGTAAAAGTTGGTTCTCCGAACTTTTCAGTTAGCATTTCAGTCAATTTCCAAAATTTCTTCTTAAACACTTTTTTTGTTTTTAAATTTTGTTTTTCTGTTTTAAAACTTTTCTTTTTTAAGTCATTCCATTCGTAAGTAGTAACTCGGATTTTACTGTCCTTTGTGAAATAGTAGCCAACTTCGAGTGAAAAATTCGGTTTTATAATTCGCTTAAAATCTCGTGAAATTTCAAGTTCATAATTGTCCTTATTTGGATAAATATTTTCTCCAAGTCCAACTTTATGTGTTCGAGTAATGTCTTCCGATTTTAGTTTTTTTTCAAGTTCTAGTGCGTAATTCAGATTCAGATTTTCATAATTAAAAATCCGTTCATTTTGGAATACTTTTTTTGAAGTTCCGCATCCAACTAATAAAGTCAGAAAGATAATTGATATGACGATTGTTTTTCTCAAATGTGTGGTAACGTGTTTGTGTATGATTAGTGGCGTGTTTAAGCACCTGATTTAGTAAATAAAAACCGAATAGAAAATCTGCGAGGATTTTCGTAAGTGGGCGAGAACTAGCCATTAATTATACACGGTGTTGTAAAATGTTTTTTAATCAATTGGGATTTCAATAAATTCCGATAATATTTTTCCGTTTTTAGAATTTATTTTTATCACTTTCGATTGATTGTTTTCTAACTTACTTTTCAAAGTCCAAATCAGTTTCTTTTTCTCAAAATCAATGTCCCAAAAGTATATTTCATTCAGTCCGTTTGCATTTCCGATTTCAAGTGCTTTTTTCAAGTCAATTTTTGTCTTATTTTGTAAAACTTTTAAATAAGGTTCTAAAATTTCTTGAGTATCTTTTTTATTCCAAGGTGTTGTGCAATTCAAATTAAATGGAATCAATAATTCAGTCAATTTGAGATTTTGATAAGTTATTTTATAATTCAGCCAAAATTGTATCGCTGGAAATTCAGATTCTTTGAATTCAGCCAAACTTATTCGTTCGAGTCTTTTTTCCGAATTATAAATCTCAACTATTGTTTTTGATTCTTCAAATTCAAAGTTTGTTTCCAGTATTTCTTTATCTACTATAAATCTTAATTTTTCATTAACTCGATGTTCTGCACAATAAATTATTCCATCGATGAAGTTTTGTGAGTTAGAAACTCCAAAATTCAGAAGTAATAAAATGGTTAGCAAAAGTTTCATTCAAATGTTTTACAACGGATTTGCATATGGAATGTTGCGTTTTTTCATTCGCAATTTTCCTTACTTTTTCATTTTTTAAATGTAACTAATATTTTCATTATAAACCATGATTACAGCAATGTTATATATGCGGTGTTGGCGTGTCGTAATATTTTTCACATATTTTGCTAAAAATCGTAAATAGGAACTAAAAATTTTCGTGGAAAGATTTGAGCATGGTAGTCACAATTATTATTT
>JBHOTE010000112.1:0-2354 GCA_042584125.1 Bacteroidota bacterium | reverse complement strand
ATTAATTTTCTTCCAGGTTACTCGGTTGGGTTTTTGGAACAAGAGCCAATTTTAGATGATGAAAAAACGGTTTTAGACATTGTAAAAGAAGGTGTTGCTGAAACGGTTGCTGTATTAGATGAATACAATAGTATTAACGATCAGTTTGGATTAGAAGAAGTGTATTCTGATGCTGATAAGATGGAACAGTTGATGAATCGTCAGGCAGAACTACAGGATAAAATTGATGCTTCAGATGCTTGGGAATTAGATACAAAATTAGAGATTGCTATGGATGCCTTGCGTACTCCAGAACCTGATACTAAAATTGGTGTTCTTTCAGGTGGAGAACGTAGGAGAGTAGCTTTATGTAGATTGTTACTACAGCAGCCAGATGTTTTGTTATTGGATGAGCCAACCAATCATTTAGATGCTGAATCTGTACACTGGTTAGAGCATCATTTAGCACAATATAAAGGAACTGTTATTGCTGTTACTCATGATAGATATTTCTTGGATAATATTGCTGGATGGATTTTAGAATTGGATAGAGGAGAGGGAATTCCATGGAAAGGAAACTATTCATCTTGGCTAGATCAAAAATCTCAGCGTATGGCGCAAGAGGACAAAACGGCATCTAAAAGACAGAAAACTTTAGAGCGTGAATTGGAATGGGTTCGTCAAGGAGCTAAAGGTAGACAGTCTAAGTCTAAAGCACGTTTGGCTAGTTATGATAAGTTGATGAATCAAGATCAAAAAGAAAAGGAAGAAAAATTAGAGATTTATATTCCTAATGGTCCTAGATTAGGTTCTAATGTGATTGATGCCAATGGGGTGTCCAAAGCTTTTGGAGATAAATTATTATATGATAATTTGGAATTTAATCTGCCTCCAAATGGTATTGTTGGAATTATTGGACCGAATGGTGCTGGTAAGACTACTATTTTTAGGATGATAATGGGAGAGGAAAAACCAGACAAGGGAGATTTCACAGTTGGAGATACTGCTAAGATTGCCTATGTTGATCAATCGCATTCTGATATTGATCCTGAACGCTCAATTTGGGCTAATTTTGCTGATGAGCAAGATTTGATTATGATGGGTGGTAAGATGGTAAATTCTAGAGCTTATTTAAGTAGATTTAACTTTAGTGGGTCTGAACAAAATAAAAAAGTAAATACGCTTTCTGGTGGAGAACGTAATCGTTTGCATTTGGCAATGACCTTGAAAGAAGAAGGAAATGTATTGTTGTTGGATGAGCCAACAAATGATTTAGATGTAAATACATTACGAGCACTAGAAGAAGGTTTAGAAAATTTTGCTGGGTGTGCAGTGGTAATTTCGCATGATAGATGGTTCTTGGATAGAATATGTACTCATATTCTTGCTTTTGAAGGAGATTCTTCAGTATACTTTTTTGAAGGAAGTTTTTCTGAATATGAGGAAAATAAGAAAAAGCGTTTGGGCGGTGATTTAATGCCGAAACGAATTAAATATAAGAAATTAATAAGGTAGTTATTACAAAAAAAGCGATACAAATTTGTATCGCTTTTTTTATTTACTGTATAATTTTTTTCTAATTCGTGATAGCTGTATTGGTGTTATTCCTAAATGAGATGCAATATGATATTGGTTTATTTGATTATCGATATTAGGAATTCTTTTTTGTAATTTTAAATACCTCTCAGTAGCATTTAATGTAAGCAGTTCATCATTCATTTTTTGTAGATGAGCATAATGTAATTCTACTGTTTTTGTGTACCAGGTACAGATTTCATTGTTTTTTTTGTTTACATCTAATAGCGCTGTATAATTGATTTCTAAGATTTCACAATCCGTAAGACATTGACAGGCAATATTAGAAGGCTGCTTTTTGATTAAAGCCTCAGTAGCTGCTAGAATATTATTAGGGCTAATTAATGAACGAATATATTCAACTCCTTTTTCCGAAATACTATAGGACCTCGCTATTCCTGTTTTTATAAAATACAAATCTTGTGGGATATCTCCTATTTTCCCAAGTACAGTTCCTGCTTTAACAAACTTAGGGTTGCATATATCCATATAGTCTTGAAAAGATTTTTCAGAAATAGGGGATATGGTGTTCATGAATTTATGTAGGGGATCCATTTTTTCACTTAATTTTTTTGTTTTACGGAATAAATATACAATAACATTTGTTAATACGGACGAAATATTTATTTGATTTTAGTGATATTAACAGGCAGTACATATTGGAGTATAAAAAGAAGAATATCTTAATTAAATAGCAGTTTTTTACGAATTCTACTTAATTGAATTGGTGTAATTCCTAAATTGGATGCGATGTGGTATAGTGAAATTTCTTTATCTATATTGGGGAGTCTTTCTTTTAG
>JBHOTE010000111.1:0-2396 GCA_042584125.1 Bacteroidota bacterium | reverse complement strand
ACAAAAAAGTTCTGGGGGAAAAAATGCATAAATGGTAGTTACAATAATTATTTCCGCTTTGTGTTGACTTCCGCCAACCTGCTTTGTTTTTTTTCTTAAAAACTAAAAAAATCTTGAGAAAAATTTGCGAGAATAAGTTCCGATTTTTCGGTAAACTTATGCATGCTAACGGTTTTGGCTAGGATTAGTACAGGAAGAAAAGGAGCAGAGCCTTTTCGAGTACGGACTAAGCCAAAGCCTTTTTTTTGGTTTTATTTTTCTCGTAACAAAGCCAAATCAAAAAGGATTTGGCGACTTAGTAAATATACACAAAACTTTGAGAAAGCACCAAAACCCGTATTAATTTTAGCCGTTGTTGTATACTGTTAATTATTCCAAATTTTCGCTGTACTAGCATTGTATAAATTTACTTTGCATTTAAATTTATCTTTTATAGATTCAATATGCTTTAAATCGGATTCACTATAGACTCCGATGTATATACTAAACAATTTTCCTTTCCTATTATCGTCATTTTTAAATTTTGATGCCTTATTAATTGCTTCAATTATATGTTCATCATATTCACCGAAATTAAATCCAAATGTTATTAATGAGCCAGTTATGTCTGATAAATTATCATAGCAATCTGTCAAATATTTATTGTGAACTATATGATTTAATTTTTCATCTCCATTCCCTGCAGTTACAAAAATAGGATAGTGTTTATTATCCAGTCTTTTTTGAACATTATCTAGTAGATATGTATTGTCCTTATATATTTCTTTTATTATATCAATTCCAGAATCAAATAAATGTAATGCTCCATGAACATAATAGACACTTTGATTTGATTTATTGGGTCCCCACATTAATTCTGAAAATTCAGGGTCAGCACCTCGTTTAGTTTCTTCTTCATTTTCTAGCTCTTTTCCAAAACCATCTATTGCATTTTTTGAAGAATTTCTCATAAGAACCCAATAAAGTAAAAGGTCATAATTTGTTGAAAATATTTTACCTGAATTATCTAAAAAACTAGACAAAAATTTAAAACAAGTTTCACTTTTTTCTCTTGGAACTTCAAAAACATGTTCTGGGTGTAATTTCTTTATTGCATTAATTAGACTTTCTTGTAATTCATTATTGGCTACTTCTAATTTTTCAATAAAAGATTTGTCTGAACTAAAAACTTCTGCCATTTGAATAAAATTGTCAACTTGTTGCATTACAAGTTCAAAGTTTTTAGTATTAACAATGTTAAATAACTTTGTCAAGACTTCGTTGTCTAAATTTTCAATAAAAGAGTATAACGCATTATAAGAAAATATTTTAGGATCATACGACATACTAAATCCATTTCCGACTAATAAATGTTTTGGTCTATTCTTTTTTTTCAAATAATCACATACTTCTTGATAAGAAGGTAATTTTTCTATACTCATATTTTTTTGCAATTTTTTTTTAATGGTATACAACGGTCTCGTATAACCGTCAGTTACGGGATTAAAGTTACTGTTTTTCGGATAAGCACTGACGCTCGCGATTCCGAGTGGATTCGGACGTAGTCGAATCCGCCGTAATTGCGGTTATACATTGTTGGCAACTGGCTTTTTATTTCCACCATTCTTTCTGTTTTTTAGCTTTTTCGCCCGGTTTAATCGCCAGGTTTGGTGATTTGTTTTTTAATGCAATATCTAACCAACCTTTTTTCCAATATTTTTCAGATACACTAAATTCTCCAGCTCCAATATCAAAGTCTCTGTTTGCAATTGGAACTCTGTAATCAGACCAATTACAAATTTTTTCTTTGCCAGTTAAATAGCTTTTCCAAACTCCTACGAAAGCATTATTCATATAACCATCTGAAATGAATTCGATGTCATCATATACTATTTGGTTTTTGGAATTCAAATACCATTTCGAATAGAGTTTACCTTTAAAAATTCCGCTGTGTTTTTGCTCTTTACTTTCGTAGAATTCGTAATCCGCGACTAAAATCCCCTGATTTTTGATTCCTTTGTCGGCATATTCGTCGTCAACTCCGAAGTGTAACTCTTTTACTTCTCTAATTTCTTTAATTACAATGTTTCCATAAAATTCACAAATGTTGTCTTTGACTTTAGATTTGCCGTAAACATTATAAAGAAATGGTCCGTTTGAAATTCTAAAGATTGAAATTAATTTGATTGATATTCTTTGGTGTTCGTTACCAATTATTCCATAAATATTTTGGTTTTCTGTAACTGACCAAATATTAGAAAAGTCATAATCAAATGACTTGTATTTTTCCAAGACATTTTCAGATTGGTAATCAACGTCTAAATTGAAATTCTCCTTAATTCTATCAAGGGTTTGTCCGATTGAAACATTCGAAATGAAGAGTAGTATGATTATTATTTGTTTCATTTTTCAGCTTG
>JBHOTE010000110.1:0-2399 GCA_042584125.1 Bacteroidota bacterium | reverse complement strand
TAAATTCCTTGTCTTGGTCATTTAAAAATTTCGATAGGTTTAGCTCTCTTTTATACTCAAATTCCTTTGTACTAATCACATAAGGAGGTTTTTTATCCATTCTAGCAATAAGGGTGAAACAAGGTTGATCTAAAGACTGTCCAACTCTTCCAAATTGCGTATCTGTTAACCATTCGTTTGTAACCAGGTTATGCTTTGGTGTAGTGGTGATTGTTCCTGCAGGTTGATCTATTGCAGAAAATGTTGGATTGGAATAATCGTACTGCAAATAGTTTAATGCAAACCTGTCTTTTGTGGTTACTGTTGGACAAGGAAGTCTTGTGTCGTGTGGTTGACCATTACCATAGTATGAAGTTAAAAATTCACTTTGTACCAACGCCTGACCTCCAACAGTTGTAACAGTTCCAGCTGGACCATCTAAACCAATTACCTTTCCTTCAGGCCTACCAGAATAATACTTTTTCAAAAAAGCAGTAGAAACAATTGCATGTCTTCCATTAGTAGAAATCGTTCCAATTGGTTGATTTAAAGATTTTACTTTCTCGCTTGGATTCCCTCCGTTATAACGCTTGATAAACTCAGATTCTCCACCCGCAACAAACTTCAATAACCCTGCATAAATTCTTTTTAGAGTGTTTTCCGAGAGTTCCTTTTTTCTTTCAAATATTGATACTCCTTTGTTTTCTAAGTTTAGAATTTCTCTTACAGCTTTCCATGGTTTTTTGGTAAACTCAAACAATCCTGGAGAAGTGTTTTTTCTTTTTTTAGGATTGTAGTACGTAGGTGTAGGAAATGATATTGGAAATCCTTTTTTTGCGAATATTCCAAAATATCTTTCTCGACTTTGATAAGCTCCAAAATCAGCAGCGTTCAACATTTTAGACTCATGGATAAATCCAAATGACTTAACCTTATTAACCCAACGCATATAGTCTCTTCCTTTGTCTCTTGACAATGGCTTACCGTTTTTATCTAAAGGTCCCCACGCCATAAATTCACGAACGTTTTCGATATATAAATAATCTGGATTCAAGTGTTCTAAATACATAAACAGATGATTGGCTAAGGTTCTTGAATCTCCATCACGTGGTAAACCTCCTTTAGCTTTAGAGTAGTTAGTACACTCCAAAGAAGCCCAAATATTTATAACACAATCTGGATTCTTTTTTCTTAGTTTATTAACTAATATATTAAGCCTTTCAACTACTTTAAAATCTCTAATATCTTCTGCAAAATGTAGGCATTCCGGGTGGTTTTGTTTATGTGCTTCAATAGCATCATAATCATGATTTACACATGCAATAACTTCAGCATTTGATTCAGACAAATGAATTCCAGTTGAAGTACCACCTGCACCACAGAAAAGATCTATCCAGTAAATTTTTGTTGATTTCATTTTACTCCTTGATTTTTAAGATTGTCTAAAATCATTTCTTTGTCTTGATAAATATTTCCAATAATTTTTAATTTAGATCTGTCTTCTTCGCAAAACAATTCAAATGTTTTTTGATCCTTTGCAAAGGAAATATCGATGCAAAAAGCTGCCACATCTGGGTTATAGAACACTGGCTCAATGCTTGCTTTCATTTCTCCATCAATCTCCATCATTTCAGAAAGAATATCCCCATCGTATATTTCAACTCCTTCACTATCTTTTTTTCCTATGTACTGCATCCAAACCATACCATCAGAATAATGATCGTAAGGAAAAACAAACCCTCTTGTTGGTTGGCTTTTTTCAAATGCTAATTGCTGTTTTAAACACTCATAAACATTTTCAATATCATGTAGCATGTTTTTTCCAGCTGGGTTCCAAACTCTATATTTTATCGTTTTCATATTTTTTTAATTTCTATCTCCTGGAGTCTCCCTCCCATTTGATAATATTGAACATCTCTGGTATTCTATCTTCAACTTGAATTCCATATTTCTCACTTAATTCGGAAGGATTCATATTTGAAGTAATCAGAGTTCTTTGAGGCTTCCTTTTAGATTTCATGTATCTCTCTTGAAACAAATCCCCAATTACTTCTTGCCCGAAGAACTTTGGTTCAGTCCCTACGTCATCAATATAAATTGTTCCTGAATTTAAATTCAAAGGTTTTAAATTTGGACTCCTTTCTGATTTGTTTTTACTGAGGTCCTCTTTGTTTTTAACAATTTCTTTGGCTGTGTAATCAATAAAATAGAGCTGCATATATCCGTACTTAGCCAAGAATCTTCCTATCCTTTTAAAAATTTCAAACAAATCAGATTTCCCAACTCCACAAGGCCCAAACAACAAAATTCCTTTATCCAAACTAGGTTCATTTTTAATTATTCCCTGACTCCCAAACAACTCTGATTTACTGAAGTAGGATAATAATTCTAAAACAACTTTTCGATTTTTGTCATCAATA
>JBHOTE010000109.1:0-2424 GCA_042584125.1 Bacteroidota bacterium | reverse complement strand
ATAACAGTTCTCCACCATCGCACCATAACTCGTTACTTTGTCCACCAAAATTCAAAGGGTCAGAATTCTCTAATTTTAAGTTTTTGTATTTTTTTAAGTTTTCTTTTTCTGCGGCTTCTTTGCAACTGTGAAAAGGCGGGTTACAGATAGTAAAGTCAAATTTATCATCTTCTTGGATAAGCCCTGTGAAAATGTTTCTAGCGCTTTTTTGCTGTCTTAATTGAATGTTTTTTTTCAAAGAAGGAGTGTGATCCAAATTTGTTTTGGCAGAGCTTAAAGATTTATCAGAAATATCAGAAGCAACAAAACTCCAGTCGTAAATTTGAGTACCTAAAATGGGATAAATGCAATTTGCACCAGTTCCAATGTCTAATCCTTTTAACCCTTCTTTGTTTTCAAATAAATCAGCAATATAATGAATATAGTCAGCTCTACTAGGAATAGCTGGACATAAAAATCCTTTAGGGATGCCCCATTTGGAAATATTATAATGCTGTATTAATAAGCTTTTATTGAGTTCTTTAACAGCTCTTGGATTTGAAAAATCAATAGTTTGATTGTTGTTCTGACTGCTAATAATAAAAGATTTTAAATTTGGATTCGATTTTAATAATAATTCAAAATCATAACCATTTTTGTGTATATTATTTGGGTGAAATGAGCTTTCTGACATATTTTGTTTTTTCTTTTATAGAGAGGGTCTAGGCAAAGATAGTGCGAATACTTAAGCAAACAATTTTTTGTAGACATCTATCGTTTCATTAGTTTTGCATTTCAAAATAATAGATATGATTTCTGTCGATGCAATAGCAGTTGAGTTTAGTGGAGAAACCTTGTTTAAAGATGTTTCTTTTGTGATAAATGAAAATGATAAAATAGCCCTGATGGGTAAAAATGGAGCCGGTAAGTCTACCATGATGAAAATTATTGCGGGTATGCAAAAAGCTACACGAGGTAATATCCGTTGTCCTAAAGAAGCTGTAATTGCTTATTTGCCTCAGCATTTGTTAACTGAAGATAATTGTACTGTTTTTGAAGAAGCATCCAAAGCATTTGCACATGTTTTTGAAATGCGTGATGAAATGGACGCTTTGAACAAAGAGCTAGAAACCAGAACAGATTACGAGTCGGATGCTTATATGAAGATTATTGAAAAAGTGTCTGACTTGGGTGAAAAATACTACGCCTTAGAAGATGTTAATTATGATGCAGAAGTAGAAAAAGCATTGCGAGGATTAGGTTTTACACGTGAAGATTTTACAAGACAAACCTCAGAGTTTAGTGGTGGATGGAGAATGCGTATTGAATTGGCAAAAATATTATTGCAAAAACCGGATTTAATTTTATTGGATGAGCCAACCAATCATGTAGATATTGAATCGGTTATTTGGTTAGAAGATTTTTTATTGAATAAGGCAAAAGCTGTAGTGGTTATATCGCATGATAGAGCTTTTATTGATAATGTTACTAATAGGACTATTGAAGTTACTATGGGTAGAATTTACGATTACAAAGCAAATTATTCTCATTATTTACAATTAAGAGAAGAAAGACGTTCGCATCAAATAAAAGCATTTCAAGAGCAGCAAAAGTTTATAGCTGATACGAAGGCTTTTATAGATAAATTTAAAGGAACATTCTCAAAAACCAATCAGGTTAAGGATAGAGAACGTATGCTTGAGAAGCTTCATATTATAGAAGTGGATGAAGTAGATAATGCGGCATTGAAATTAAAATTCCCACCAGCACCGCGGTCGGGTGATTATCCTGTAACAGCAGAAGGCTTGACGAAAGTATATGGAGATCATGTTGTTTTTAAGGAGGCTAATATGTCTATTTCTAGAGGAGAAAAAGTTTCTTTTGTTGGTAGAAATGGAGAAGGTAAAAGTACCATGATTAAAGCGATTATGGGAGAAATTGAATTTGAAGGTAAATGCGAATTGGGACATAATGCTAAAGTTGGATATTTTGCTCAAAATCAAGCAGCCTTATTAGATCCGGAGTTGACGATATTTCAAACGGTTGATGAAGTAGCAGAAGGAGATATAAGAACCCAAATAAAAAATATTCTAGGAAGGTTTATGTTTGGTGGTGATGATATAGATAAAAAAGTAAGCGTGCTTTCTGGAGGAGAAAAAACACGTTTGGCTATGGTGAAATTGTTGTTAGAGCCTGTAAATGTGTTAATTTTAGATGAGCCAACCAATCATTTAGATTTAAAATCGAAACAAGTATTAAAAGATGCATTATTAGCATTTGAAGGAACGTTGATTTTAGTGTCTCATGATAGAGATTTTTTACAGGGACTTTCTGAAAAAGTTTTTGAATTTAAAAATAAAAGAGTCATTGAGCATTTTGAAACCATTGATGCATTTTTGGTACGCAATAGAATTGAAAATTTAAAGGAAATAGACTTAATGGTTA
>JBHOTE010000108.1:0-2429 GCA_042584125.1 Bacteroidota bacterium | reverse complement strand
GTTGGTAATATCCTTCAGTATTTACTAGTTGATTATGAGTTCCTTGCTGAATAATTTCCCCTTCATCTAAAATAATAATTTTATCTGCATTTTTAGCAGAAGATACTCTGTGACTAACAATAATGGTTGTTTTGTTTTTAGAGATTCTGTTTAAATTTTTTAAAATTTGTTCTTCTGTTTCTGTATCAACGGCAGAAAGGCAATCATCAAAAATAAGAATGTCAGGATTTTTAATAATGGCTCTTGCTATAGAAATTCTTTGCTTTTGTCCGCCAGATACGGTAATACCTCTTTCGCCTAAAACAGTTTCGTAGCCAAGTTTAAATTCGGAAATATTATCATGTATAGCAGCGTCTTTTGCTGCTGCTTCTATTGTTTCTTGACTCGCATTTTCGGCACCAAATTTTATATTGTTAGCAATGCTATCGGAAAATAAAAAAGGATCTTGAGGGACAACACCAATACTGTCTCTTAGCTTTGCCAAGTCGTGTTCTTTTGTGTTTACTCCATCAATAATCACATCACCCGTGGTAGTATCGTAAAGTCTTGAAATTAAGCTTAGGATACTAGATTTACCACTTCCTGTTTTACCGAGTATGGCTACAGTTTCTCCTTTGTTAATGTTTAGGTTGATGTTTTTTAGGGCGGTTATGTTGGTGTCGTCATAAATTAAAGAAACGTTCTTAAACTCTATGTTTCCTTCAATTTTTTCAACAAAAGTATTTCCGCTAACTATTTCAGGTGTGTGCTCTAAAAATTCATTAATTCGTTTTTGTGAGGCTTCTGCTTGTTGAATGGTTGAGGTTACCCATCCTACAATAGCCACAGGCCAGGTTAGCATATTTACATACATTATAAACTCTGCAATAGTACCAATACTTATAACGCCATTAATGTATTGCATACCACCCACGTAAAGTACTATTAAGTTGCTGATTCCAATTAATAAAATCATCATAGGAAAAAAGAAGGCTTGTACTTTATATAACTCAATATTTTTTTCTTTACTGATGTTAGAAAGCTCGTTAAAATCTTCAATGGTTTGTGCCTCTATATTATAGGATTTGATTACGTTTATTCCAGAAAAAATTTCTTGACCAAAGGTGGTTAGTTTTGATAAATATTCTTGTACAACAGTACTTCTTTGATGAATATACTTACTTAGAACAAAAATAGAAATAGATAAAAGAGGGAAAGGAATTAGTGTGTAAAGCGTTAAGGTAATGTCAATTTTTACCATTTTAAAAATAGCAACGCTAAATAATACCAACATATTTATAGTGTACATTACCGCAGGTCCAAAATACATTCTTACTTTACCAACATCCTCGCTAATTCTATTCATTAAATCGCCGGTTCTGTTTTTTTTGTAAAAGTTTAAAGACAGCTTTTCGTACTGTAAAAATATTTCATTTTTTAAATCAAACTCTATTAAACGTGAAGTCACAATAATTGTTTGCCTCATTAAAAAGGTAAAAAATCCAGAGAGTACTGCCAATCCCAAAATAACAGCAATATTATAAAGTAGTTTGCTTTTTAATACTTCTGGGTCGGAAATGACACCGCTTACGTAGTCATCAGCAATATTTATCGAGTTTTTTACTATTTCAGGAACTTTTACAGCCAAATATCTTGACAGTATAGAGATAATAATACCAGCAATTAAACGATAACGGTATTTGTAGAAATATTTATTTAAATATTGTAATGCTTTCATTTACTAGTTCTTAAAAATGTTTTTGAACAGAGGCACGAAGATAAAGGTTTCTGCTAAAATGGAAGACTTTGTACTTGGGTTTTATGAAATAAAAAAGAAATGAATAATAAGAAATACCATAAAAATAAATAGTATTTTTGCACCGTTTAATAATAACAATTAAGTTCTTTCAGATGATCAATAGAAGACATATTCGTGTAAAGGTAATGCAGTCTGTATATGCCATGCTTACATCTAATAGTGACAACCTTAAAAAAGAAGAAAACTTTTTAAGTAACAGTATTGATAAAATGTACGATTTGTATGTTTTAATGTTAGACGTGCTTCCTAGAGTACAGGCTGTAGCACAAGAAAAAATTGAAATTTCAAAGAAAAAACATTTTGCCACTGAATCAGATATTAATCCAAATACAAAGTTTGTAGATAACAAAGTATTTGAATTGATTACAGGTAGTATTTCTTTTCAGACTTACAAAGAAGAACACGGTTTAGATAACTGGCATATTGAAGAAAAGTACATGCGTACTATTTTTGAAAGGTTAGAGAAAAGCCAGTTGTATGCAGAATATATGAGTAATCCAGAATCTTCGTTTAAGCAAGATGTGAAATTCATGGTGAAGTTTTATTCTGAATTTATTGCGCCTAATGAGTCATTAGAAGCATATTATGAAGATCTTAATATTAGTTGGGTTGATGATATTCCGTTTGTGAA
>JBHOTE010000107.1:0-2489 GCA_042584125.1 Bacteroidota bacterium | reverse complement strand
AGATTATTTATCTTCTCTAGGTTTTCTGTCTTCCCTTGGTCTTCTATCGTCTCTACGGTTATCGCGTCCACGATTGTCTCTACCTCTAGAGTTATCTCTTGGTGGTCTAGCTACATATCCCTCAGGTTTTTCTAATAAAGCTTTTCTAGATACTTTTTCTTTACGTGTTTTAGGATCTTTTCCGAAGTACTTAACTTCAAATTCGTCACCCATGTTCACTACATCAGTAACGTTTTCAGTACGTTCCCAAGCTAATTCACTTACATGTAATAAAACTTCGTTTCCTGGTGCATCTAAATACTCAACAACAGCTCCAAAGTCTAACATCTTAATTACTTTCACCTTGTAAGCTTTCCCTACTTCTGGTTTAAATAACATAGATTCGATACTTGCTAAAACAGTTTCGATTCCTTCAGAACCTGTACCTAGAATTTCAACAATTCCTTCTTCGGTAATAGGATCTTCGTTAATTACGATAGTACATCCAGTGGTTTTCTGTAATTCTTGAATGTTTTTACCTCCAGGTCCGATTAATGCTCCAATAAATTCATTAGGAATTCTTTGAGTTACCATTTTAGGAGAGTGAGATTTCACATCTTCGTTTGGTTGTGCAATTGTATCTGTTATTTTTCCTAAGATATGTAAACGACCATCACGAGCTTGTTTCAATGCGTTTACTAAAATTTCATAAGAAAGACCTTTAACTTTAATGTCCATTTGACATGCAGTAATTCCATCTTCAGTACCTGTAACTTTAAAATCCATGTCTCCTAAGTGATCTTCATCACCTAAAATATCAGATAATACAGCATAACGATCACCATCTGAGATTAATCCCATGGCAATACCAGAAACTGGTTTCGTCATTTGTACCCCTGCATCCATTAATGCCATAGTACCAGCACAAACTGTAGCCATAGAAGAAGAACCGTTAGACTCTAATACTTCAGATACAACTCTTACCGTATAAGGACAATCAGCAGGAACCATTCCTTTTAAAGCTCTTTGAGCTAGGTTTCCGTGTCCTACTTCTCTACGTGAAGTTCCTCTTAAAGGTCTTGCTTCACCTGTACAGAAAGGAGGGAAGTTATAGTGTAAGTAAAAACGCTCTTCTCCTTCGTTTGTTGGAGAATCAATAATATTAGCATCTCTAGAAGTTCCTAATGTTACTGTAGCTAATGCTTGAGTTTCCCCTCTTGTAAAGATGGAAGAACCATGCGTAGAAGGTAAGTAATCTACTTCACACCATATAGGTCTGATGTCGGTAGTTTTACGACCGTCTAAACGCAAACCTTCAGATAAAGTTAATTCACGAATCGCTTCTTTTTGAGATTTGTTGAAATATTTTCCAACTAGATCACCATACTCTGCTAATTCTTCTTCTGTAAAAGTAGCTTTTACTTCTTCTTTTACTGCTGCAAAAGCGTCTGTTCTTTCTACTTTAGATGTTCCTTTAGCTGCAATAGCGTAACACTTGTCATAAGTCAAAGTATTAATTCTTGCTGCTAATTCTTCATTTTCTTCAGCAACTGCGTATTCGCGTGTTTCTTTCTTTCCAAAAGCTTCAGCCAATCTTACTTGAGCAGCACATTGTACTTTTATTGATTCATGTGCAAATTTAATTGCATCTGCCATTTCTTCTTCAGAAATTTCATCCATTTCACCTTCTACCATCATTACTGAATCAGCAGAAGCACCAATCATCATGTCGATGTCAGACTCTTCTAATTGAGCTCTTGTAGGGTTGATTACGAATTCTCCATTTACTCTAGCAACACGTGCTTCAGAAATAGGACATTCGAAAGGAAGGTCGCTTAATTGTATAGCAGCTGATGCAGCTAATCCTGCTAAAGCATCAGGCATAACGTCTTCATCATGAGACATTAATTGTACCATTACTTGCGTTTCAGCGTGGTAATCTTTAGGGAATAAAGGACGTAAAACACGGTCAATTAAACGCATTGTTAATACTTCTGCATCACTAGGTCTTGCTTCTCTTTTAAAGAATCCACCAGGATATTTTCCTGCTGCTGCAAATTTCTCTCTGTAATCTACTGTTAATGGTAAAAAATCTACATCGCTTTGTTTGTAGTTAGATACTACAGTACATAACAACATTGCTTTTCCCATTTGCACAACAACACTTCCGTGTGCTTGTTTCGCTAATTTTCCTGTTTCTAACGAAACAGTTCTTCCATCTCCAAGGTCAATAACCTCTCTAAATACTTTTGGAATCATAGTTTAATTCTAAATTTTGTTACTAAATGTGTGTGTTGTGTGTTTCTTGGTTCGGGCTTGTTGAGTTCCCTGTGGAGTAATGGTGTTGTAAAAAGAAAAAGAGGCAAAATAAATTTTGCCTCTTTTTAGGAATTTTTATTTTCTTAATCCTAATTCCTTGATAATAGCACGGTATCTTACAATATCCGTTTTGATCAAGTAATCAAGTAAGCTTCTTCTTTTACCTACTAATTTTACTAAAGAACGCTCAG
>JBHOTE010000106.1:0-2490 GCA_042584125.1 Bacteroidota bacterium | reverse complement strand
GCTTTTTCAAGAGCTGTATAGCGAATTTCATTGTTCACAAATCCAACCATTAAGTTTGAAGATCCTGAAAGCAACAATTCTACAGCACTTACACCAAATCTACTTGCCAATACTCTATCAAAACAACTAGGTGCTCCACCTCTTTGCATGTGCCCTAAAACGGACACTCTAATGTCATATTCTGGTAAATTCTCCTCAGCATATTCAGCCAATTCGAAAATATTTTTCCCTGTTTTTTCTCCTTCAGCAACAACAACAATACTAGATGTTTTCCCTGATTCTTTACTTTTTATTAAAGAAGCTAACATTGTTTCTAGTCCTATGTTTTCTTCAGGAATCAAAATTTCTTCAGCTCCTGCTCCTACACCAGCATTCAATGCAATAAACCCAGCATCTCTACCCATCACTTCTACAAAGAAAAGTCTGTTGTGTGAAGAAGCGGTATCTCTAATTTTATCTATAGCTTCTACCACTGTATTCAAAGCAGTGTCATAACCTAATGTATATTGTGTTCCAAAAATATCGTTATCTATAGTACATGGAATTCCAATAATAGGGAAGTTGTATTCTTGATTAAAAATCATACCTCCTGTAAAAGTACCATCTCCACCAATAATAACCAAACCTTCAATGCCTTGAGCAACTAAATTGGCATGTGCTTTTGCTCTACCTTCAACGGTCATAAATTCTTTTGACCTAGCAGACATCAACATTGTTCCACCTTTGTTAATAATATTATTAACACTTCGAGGTCCCATTTCTACAAACTTTCCCTCTATCATTCCTTGGTAACCTTGGTAAATACCAATACAGGTTACGTTATGATATGCGCAGGTTCTAACTACGGCTCTTATGGCAGCGTTCATCCCTGGAGAATCTCCTCCAGAAGTCATTACTGCGATTTTTTTCAATTGTATGTTCATCTTTTCTATAATATTGTATAAAATTACTGCTTATTTAACATCTGAGGCTTAACTAGTGCATATTTATACGAAAACGTTTTCGGTTTTTAAAGGCTAAACAAAGACCAAAAACCCCTGTAAAACAACCACTTACAAAACAAACACATTAATACAACAAATAACAAACAGGCAAAAAAAAAGTCTAACAAGATACTATGTAACTCTTGCTTTGACTTTTTTTTATTCTATGTAAAATTACTCAAAAAAAGTGATTATTCCCATAGGTTTTTAGGATATATATTTTCCTCCTTTAATCTATTAACTTCCTCAACTACTATTGGTCTGTCTTCAGCATAAGTAACTCCCAACCATTTTGCATCTGAAGTAAGTACTTTGACACTTCCTTTTCCTGATTCAATGATATTGTTTACAACTGTAGGAATAAAATACTCACTTTTCAACTCTGTAGATCGTTCTTGTAAAAAAGATTTAAAACCTTCTTCTAAGGCTACTAAATATTTAGGAGTGAATCCCCAAAAATTCATGGATACAATTGTATCTTCCGACATTGGTACTAAATTACCCGCATCATCTTGTCTCTTAATTTGTCCATCAACTTTTTCTATATGTGTTCTTTCAATTATATTGGTTAATTCCATGTTTTCATTAACAAAACATTCTCCTCTAGATACATATCCGTTATCGGAAACCGTATTTTTTAAATTATAACCAACCATACACATATTATAGGAGTCAACATCTAAATCATCTAAAGCTTTAATAATCGTTTTAAAGGCTCCTTTGCTATAGAAATCATCTCCATTGATAACTATAAAATTACCATCAACAACATCCTTTACCATTAAGGTGGCATGACCGGTTCCCCATGGTTTTACTCTATCTGGGCTTACTTCATAGCCTGCAGGGATTTTCTCTAACTCTTGGCATACATATTCCACTTTAACTTTTCCCTTCAACCTTTCATCATAAATCTTTTTAAAATCATCCTTAAACGATTCTCTAATGATAAAGACTACTTTTTTAAAACCTGCTTCTATTGCATCGAATAAAGAAAAATCGATAATGGTGTCTCCATCTGCTGACATTTTATCTAATTGCTTTAACCCTCCATATCTACTTCCCATTCCGGCAGCTAGAATTACTAACGTATGCTCTTTCATAATTGTTTTTTTAGTTATGCTTTTACTATGCAAGGATACATAGTTTTTTTTAATTTTAAAAAGGAGATGTCAAAATAACAGGCACTTCCTGCTCTTTTAATTTATCCTCTGTCTTTTTTTTCTTTTTAGCTCTAAGTTTTTTAAAGACTTCTCCAATATGATCAAAATCTATTTGATAGGTTAAACCTACTCCTTGCGTATAACCTTCTTCTTCTTCTGAATACTGAATTTCATTTTGTCTATTAAAAAATGTCCATCTTAAATTTCCTGCTTCATCAACTAATACTTCAACTTTTACTTCTCCAACAACACTTGATTGAGTTTTAGCACCAACAGGTACTCCTAATTTTCCATTAATCAAAACCCGATCATTAATCTGTGTTGCCAAAGATATATCTACTTGATCA
>JBHOTE010000105.1:0-2537 GCA_042584125.1 Bacteroidota bacterium | reverse complement strand
GCTTCAACTGATGTTCCTCACCCACCAATAGAAGCATTATTTACTATTGATGAGGAAACAGGAATGACTGGCGCAATGGGCTTACAACCTGGTTATTTAAAGGGTGATATCTTATTAAATTTAGACACCGAAGATGATGATGAAATTTCTATAGGTTGTGCTGGTGGAATAGATATTACAGCTACAAGTAATTATGAAGAATATGATTGCCCTGAGGAAACTACTGCTTATCAAATAATTGTAAACGGTTTGCAAGGAGGACATTCTGGAATGGATATTCACAGAGGATTTGGAAACGCCAATAAAATATTAAACAGACTACTGTTTGCTGGTTACGACAATTTTGAATTATCAATTTCTTCATTAAATGGAGGAGGGTTACGCAATGCTATCCCAAGAGAATCTAAAGCAATTGTAGTTGTAAAAAACACATTTATTGATGCTTTTAAACACGATTTCAATACGCTGACAGAGCAAATAAAAAAAGAACTATCTATTACAGAAAAAGGACTAAACATCTCACTTACAGAAACTACTTCTCCTAATAAAATCATCGATATTAATTTTCAACAGAAATTAATTCAGAGTATCTATTCTTGTCACAATGGTGTTTATACAATGAACGCTTCCATGACTGAATTGGTAGAAACATCAAATAACTTAGCCAAAATTACTGTTGAAAATGGAAATGCTGACATTTCTTGCTTAACAAGATCATTTTCTGAATCAGGGAAAATGGATTTAGCAAATGCAATCAGATGTACTTTTGAGTTGGCTGGTTTTGATGTTAATTTAGCTGGTGAATACCCCGGTTGGGAACCAGATCTTAGTACTGAAATATTAACAGTCCTAGAAAAAACATATAAAGATTTATTTTCGGAAGAACCTAACATAAAGGCTTGTCATGCTGGATTAGAATGCGGAATATTAGGAACGCATTATCCTAAAATGGAAATGATTTCATTTGGACCAACTATCAAAGGAGCTCATTCTCCAGATGAAAAAGTAAACATTGAATCTACTCAAAAATTCTGGAAATATTTGCTGGAAATTCTTAATAGAATCCCTGTTAAAAACTAGGAAGAAATCAATATAAAACACACGTATTCATGTACATAAATCAGGCTATCAAACATTTACAAGTTTGTTAACATCTTACTTTTTATAAACCCATAAATAATCGTATTTTTGGTCTTTAAAAAAAATTCTGAATGGGTAAAATAATAGCAATTGCAAACCAAAAAGGAGGAGTCGGTAAAACCACTACTACTGTGAATTTGGCTGCTGCTTTAGGTGTACTAGAAAAAAAAATATTATTGATTGATGCTGACCCACAAGCAAATGCTTCTTCGGGCTTAGGTATTGATGTTGAAAATATTGAATTTGGTACATATCAAATTTTGGAACATGCTGTTACCGCAAAAGAAGCAATAATAGCAACAGACTCTCCAAATGTAGATATTATTCCTGCTCATATCGATCTTGTAGCTATTGAAATAGAATTGGTTGACAAGGAAGACAGAGAATACATGTTAAGAAAATCATTAGAAGCTGTAAAAGAGGACTATGATTATATTTTAATTGACTGTGCTCCTTCATTAGGTTTAATTACCCTAAATGCTTTGACTGCTGCTGACTCTGTGATAATTCCAATACAATGCGAATACTTTGCTTTAGAAGGTTTAGGGAAATTATTGAATACTATCAAAAGCGTTCAAAAAATACATAACTCAAACCTAGATATTGAAGGATTATTATTAACCATGTTCGATTCTAGATTGCGTTTATCAAACCAAGTAGTTGAAGAAGTTAAAAAACATTTTAATGAAATGGTTTTTGATACGATTATTCAAAGAAATACACGCTTAGGAGAAGCTCCTAGTTATGGTGAAAGTATTATTGCATACGATGCTACTAGTAGAGGAGCTGTTAATTATATTAACCTTGCTAACGAAGTATTAAAAAAGAACTCATAATGGCAAAGGCAACTAAAAAACAAGCTTTAGGACGTGGATTATCTGCGCTATTAAAAGAAACAGACAATGCGGCTACAGATAAAAATGCTGATGCAATTGTAGGAAATATTATTGAATTGAAATTAAGTTCTATCGAAGTCAATCCTTTTCAGCCAAGAACCTATTTTGATGAAGAAGCTTTAACTGAATTAGCCAACTCTATAAAAGAATTGGGTGTTATTCAACCCATAACTGTTCGTAAGATTGATGGGAATAAATTTCAGTTAGTTTCTGGAGAGCGTCGTTATAGAGCTTCAAAATTAATTGGAAATAAAACTGTTCCTGCTTATGTTAGATTGGCCAATGACCAAGAAATGTTGGAAATGGCTTTGGTGGAAAATATTCAACGTAAAAACTTAGATCCTATTGAAGTTTCACTTTCTTACCAAAGACTAATTGATGAAATAAAATTAACACAAGAAGAACTAAGTATTCGAGTTGGAAAAAAACGTTCAACGGTAACCAATTATTTACGTCTATTAAAACTAGATCCAATTATTCAAACAGGAATGAGAGATGGAT
>JBHOTE010000104.1:0-2554 GCA_042584125.1 Bacteroidota bacterium | reverse complement strand
TTAAACCATAAAAACCCACATTAATTTTATGCGTTGTTGTGCAACGTTAATCTAATTTATTTTTTTCACAATTAATCCTTTACTATTATTCTGTATTAATTCTGATACGAGAACGGCATCATTCTTTACTATTTTAATAGCTGAGTAATGAACAGAAAAAATGGGATACGTTGCTTCAATACCTAATGGAATGCTATTTAGCGTTTGATAGATTTCATCATAAAATTCAATTTTTATTCCTTCAAATCTCTCTCCATTTATTTTAATATCCTCTGAATAGTATAGACTAATTGATAAGTCATAACCATCAAATATATTTCGTCCATGAAAGTCAATTCCTAAGCACTTATATCCAAGAATCTCTTTTGTCATTGATTTCTTTTCAGTTTTAATCAATTGCATTGGCCCGGCTTTGGTCGCATCAAATAAATATAAAGTGTCGTTGCTTTTGTATTTCAAGCCCAATTGTTTTATTCCAGTATCTAAATAAGTAAATTCGACCGCTGAATTTACACCCTGTTGAAAATAACTACCATCGTTATAATAAAAGGTTGATTTGTCGCCAAAACCTTTTAAGAACTCATCATCAGTAAAAGTTGAATCAGTTTTTATAACTTTTATTTCATATTCAATATGACCTTTAAATTCTTGACCAATAACTTGACCCACGAACAAAGAAATTATAACAATCATCAAATTTTTTCTTAATACCTTTATCATAATTATTAGGTACAAAAAGTACCTTTAAATGTTGCACAACGGCTTGAATATGGTGCGTTTGGCATTTCAATAAACCAACTTTTCAAGATATTACTATATTTATTAATTGCTGCCATTTTCATTTTTAGCACTATCTGCCAAATGCACTATATTTTTTGTTATCGGCTGCCATTCTACTTCAATTGAATGCTAATTACCTTTGGAGTATAAATTTTCGGATTTGCATTTATTTTGGAAAAATCCGGATTGTTAATATCGTATGTAAGGAGCATCACATGCTTTTTCGAATCGTAGTTTTGGATACACTCTCTGGGCAGATAACAAAAATTTGATTCAGTATAAGAAGCATTGCCCGGTGTTACTTCAGGGATTTCATAGATATCAATTTCATCCGACCATGGACCGGTCAATGCTGGCGCTGTGCGCATTTTTATTCTATTGTCCATAAATTTTATATCACAAATCATTACCCACTGCTTCATTTCAGGATGATAGTTAACCGTAGTGCTTCTAAATCCATTGACAATGGTATCCATATCAGTAGTGTTTAAACCTTCCTTCCATGTTTTATTCAGCGCAAAATACTCAAATGGTTTTTCGGTATTATCAATAAAATCAAGTTGTTTCCTTACTAGAACTTGTGCTTTATCATATCGGCTAATAAAGAAATAAATATAATTGTCCAGCTTTACATGGGCTCCTATTCCCATAGATGGATTTCCAAAGTCAGGTAAAGGCGTGTACTCGATTTTCCATTTATCTGGTAAATCGGCAGGATTGCTTATTTTTGCCAGCGTGTATCCTAAAAGGGAAAAATTAAAAAGTTCTTTCGGAGACGCGCCTAATCTGGGCCCAACTTTTTCCAAGATTACATAGAGATTATCATTGATCATAAATGCCCCTGGTACCCAATAGATGTATCGCTTGGTAAAGCTTTTAAAAATGGGTTCTGGATTCTCAGAATATTTATTATTCCAGAAATATTCCACATCGGTTTCTCCACTTGGCAAGCAAGTTTCAATAGCTATAGAATTGGAGACCATTTTCATGCCCGGTTCCATTCTGCTTTGCTGATTTTTAGTTCCAACCCAGGTATCACTAAAAATAAATAAAGTGGTAGTTGCATTTATCGGAACTGACACATCACCGTCACCACCAAGCCAACCGTTCTTTAAAGGAAATTGAGGACTACATGTTTGCGAAATAACGGTTGAGGATTTAGCTTCTGAAGCATGATTAGTCACTTTTGTTTTTTCCGTTGCATCAACATGATTGCTAATTAATGATATGGGATTTTCAAAAATTCCTTGCTCATTATTGTGTTCAGCAATAAATGATTGTAATTCATCTGTCTTGTAAGTTAACAGCATAGCATTCTTAACCCATTCGTATTTGAACGGCATATTATTTTTTATTGCATAATTGTAAAACCATGAGTAATTGGTTTCATAAAGTTGCAATGTGTCTTTGTTCATCCGGATTTTGTATAATGAATGAACCGTAACGAATGTATTTCTGTAATCTTCATCACCTATTGAATCCGACATTACACCGCTAAGATCGAGATATAGTTCATTCTTAATCTTTACAAAGACTGCTTCAAATGTAGATGGATTTGTTTCACTACCATATTTAAATACATAGAAATTGTCTCCTCCTTTAAGAAATGAAACGGTCATGTCAAAATCAGGAATGTTCCACTTACCTTCCAGATTAGGAATCAACACAGCATCCTGTTCGGTAAAGAATGGGTGAAGCGATAATATTTTTTGAGAATATGCCGTTGAAAGAATACAAAATGAACAAATCCAAAGTAAAAATTTAATTTTCATGC
>JBHOTE010000103.1:0-2569 GCA_042584125.1 Bacteroidota bacterium | reverse complement strand
TAGATAAAACTGTAAAAAAAGGGGTACTAGTTAACGGCATGACTTACTACATTAAAAGTACTGACGTAGTAAAAGATGCAGCAAGTTATTACATCATCCAAAATGTGGGTTCTATATTAGAAAATGAAGATCAACAAGGACTAGCGCATTTTTTAGAGCATATGGCCTTTAACGGTACAGAAAGTTTTCCAGGTAAAGGAATTTTAAATACGTTACAAAAGCATGGCGCTGTTTTCGGAAAAGATATAAACGCTTATACCTCATTTGATGAAACAGTTTACAATTTAAATGACATACCTACAACAGAAAACCTTATTAATACTTGTTTAACAGTATTACATGATTGGTCTAATTACCTCCTTCTAACAGAAGAAGAAATTGATGCTGAACGTGGTGTTATTAAAGAAGAATGGCGTACAGGTCAAAGTGGACGACGACGTTTATACGACACATCTCTTCCTATTACTTTTAACCATTCAAAATATTCTGACAGACTACCTATTGGATTAATGTCCATTGTTGAAAGTTTTGATTACAAAGCCCTTCGTGATTTTTACCATGATTGGTACAGAACCGACTTACAAGCCATTGCAGTTATTGGTGATGTGAATGTTGAAGAAATAGAACAAAAGATTATAGAAAAATTTTCTAAAATTCCAGCGATAACAAACCCGAAAGAACGTTATACAGTTACTATTCCTAACAATGAAAAAATGCTTTATAGTTTAGGATTAGATCCTGAGGTATCCTCAGCATCTATTGAATTTGGCATGCGTCATTACAAATCATTAAAAAACGAAACTGTTGGCGATTTAAAAAACAATTTAATTCATTCAATCATCACAAATCTACTAAATGCTAGAATTTCTGAACAAACTCAAAAACCAGAAAGTTCTTTTTTAGGGGCTCAAATAGGATATAGATCATTATCTAGAACATGCAGATCTTTGTCTCTTGGTGTATATCCAAAAAAGAACAGACAAGCGGATGCCTTTGAAGCTATTTTAAAAGAAATACAACGTGGTGTAAAATTCGGATTTACATCATCAGAAATAGAAAGAAGCAAAATTCAAATAAAAAGTTCTTATGAAAACCAGATAGCTAAATTAAATGACAAAAGCCACAAATCTATTGAACGTGCTATCCAAAATAATTATTTAGAAAATAAAACCATTACTGATATAAAAGCAGAATACGAAATAGTGAAACAACTATTTTCTAATCTTACAAATAATGAAATTCATGAAGCCCTGAAAGGTCTTTACATTCAAAATAACAGATACTTAAATGTAACCGGAGTTGAAGGTCAAAATAATTTAACAGAAGAGCAAGCAATACAAATAATTCAATCAGTAGAAAACAGTACTAACTTAGAACCTTACAAAGAAGCTTTAGAAGGAAAAACGCTACTATCTGATATCACAATTAACGAAGGAACTATTGCTAAAATCACAAAAAACAAAGAAATTGAATCTACTCTATTTGAGTTGAGCAATGGAGTAAAAGTGTATTACAAATTTGCCAATAAACAAAAAGACAAGGTTTCGTTAAGTGCCATGAGTTATGGAGGACTATCACTTTTAGATAATGAAGATTTAGCTTCCGCAAATTTTATGACTAAATTAGTAAGATCTTCAGGATTGGGAGACTTTACATCAACTGACTTAAGAAAAATTTTAGCGGGTAAAACAGCTTCTGTTAATATTGGTTTAGGTGATATAAGTGAATTCTTATTTGGAGCATCAAATACCAAAGATACTGAAACCATGTTACAGTTAGTACACTTGAACTTTGTTAAACCTCGATTTGACGAACAAGCCTTTGAGGTATTAAAGAGTAGTTTAAATAATTACATCACTCAAAGAAGTAATAATGTTAATGAAAAAATGAAAGATAGTTTAACGGTAACTCTTTATGGCAAGAACAACCCTAAAAAACGTCTTTTTAATGAAGCATACCTTTCAGAAATTTCATTCGATAAAATCAAAAAGATCTATCATGATCGTTTTGCTAACATTTCAGATTTTGAATTTTATATTGTAGGAGATATAAATGAAACACAATTAAGACCTCTATTAGAAAAATATATTGCAAGTATCCCTACGGAAAAAGTAAAAGAAAACTATAAAGATAATAGTGTTGAATGGATAGCTAATAAAATTGGAAAGTCCATTTATTTAAACATGGAAGATCCTAAAGCAACTGTAAAAATTCTTTACAAAAAAGAGTTGCCTTATTCTAGAAAAACAGCAACATATACGAGAGCTCTTGGAGACATCCTTCAGCTACGTGTTACAGAGTCTGTAAGAGAAAAAGAAGGCGGTGCTTATAGCCCACGTGCTAATGCAAGTTTTTCTAGACTGCCAAAATCAGAAATTTCAGTATCCTTTAACTTTGACTGTAATCCTGACTTGGCAGATAAACTAGTAACTATAGTTAATGGAGAATTAGAAAAAATAGCACAAGGAAAAATCAAGGATGAGGATTTAAATAAAATTAAAACAAATTTCATTAAAGAACGTAAGCAGTCTAAAGGAAAAAACAACTATGACATGCAATTACTAACAAC
>JBHOTE010000102.1:0-2580 GCA_042584125.1 Bacteroidota bacterium | reverse complement strand
ATGCATGCTGATGGAGCGGGTACAAAATCTTCTTTAGCCTACATGTACTGGAAAGAAACAGGAGATATTTCTGTTTGGAAAGGCATTGCTCAAGATGCTTTAATTATGAATATTGATGACCTTTTGTGTGTAGGAGCAACCGATAATATTATGTTATCTTCTACCATTGGAAGAAATAAAAATTTAATTCCTGGAGAAGTTCTTTCGGCAATTATTAATGGTACTGAAGAATTATTACAAGATTTAAAAGAATTCGGAGTAGAAATTCATTCAACTGGTGGTGAAACTGCTGATGTTGGTGACTTAGTAAGAACAATTATTGTTGACTCTACTGTTACGGCTCGCATGAAAAGAACGGATGTTGTGAATAATGCTAATATTAAACCAGGAGATGTGATTGTAGGGTTAGAATCTTTTGGACAAGCTTCATATGAAAAATCTTACAACGGTGGTATGGGGTCTAATGGTTTAACTTCTGCTCGTCATGATGTGTTTGACAAATATTTAGCAACTAAATATCCTGAAAGTTTTGATGCTGCAGTTCCTGAAGACCTAGTGTATTCTGGAAAAGTAAAATTAACGGATGCTGTAGAAAACTCCCCTATTGACGCTGGGCAGTTAGTTCTATCACCTACGAGAACTTACGCTCCTATTATAAAGGAAATATTAAGCAAGTTCTCAGCGCAAGAAATACATGGTATGGTACATTGTAGTGGTGGAGCACAAACAAAAATATTGCATTTTGTAAAGGATTTACATGTAATTAAAGACAATATGTTTGATGTACCTCCTTTGTTTAAATTGATACAAGAACAGTCTGGTACAGATTGGAAAGAAATGTATCAAGTATTTAATATGGGCCATAGAATGGAAATTTATGTACCTGCAGAAATTGCAGCAGAAATTATTTCTATCTCTAAATCATATAATGTAAATGCACAAATTGTAGGAAGAGTTGAAAATGCTTCTGCAAATAAATTAACAATAAATAGCGAGTTCGGTACTTTCGTATACTAGCTTTTGTACATATAAATTAAGAAGACCGGCAGCCGCTGGTCTTTTTGGTACATAGCTATCCGTAAAAAAATGTAAATTTGTAATCCAAGTAAAGAATACTAGAGATGTTAGATAAACTAAGAATATTTAAGCAACGTTATGATGAAGTATCAGATTTGATTATTCAACCTGATATTATCATGGATCAAAAACGTTATGTAAAGTTAAATAAGGAATATAAAGATTTAGGACTTATAGTTGAGAAAGCTAAAGAATACGAAACAGTCTTGACCAATATAGAAGAAGCTAAAGAAATTATCTCAGACGGTTCAGATGCTGAAATGGTGGAAATGGCTAAAATGGAATTAGAAGAAGGAAACGGTCAGATTCCGAAATTGGAAGAAGAAATTAAATTCATGTTAATCCCTAGAGACCCTGAAGATGCCAAAAATGTTATTGTTGAAATACGTGCAGGTACTGGAGGTGATGAAGCAAGTATTTTTGCAGGCGACTTATATAGAATGTACACCAAGTACTCTTCTGATAAAGGATGGAAAACTGAAGTTGAAGATATTAGCGAAGGTACATCAGGCGGGTTTAAAGAAATAATTTTTAGTATCTCTGGTGCTGATGTATATGGAGATATGAAATTTGAATCTGGAGTCCATCGTGTTCAACGTGTTCCTCAAACTGAAACACAAGGTCGTGTTCATACTTCTGCAGCTACCGTAATGGTATTACCAGAAGCAGAAGAATTTGATATTGATATGAAACAAAGTGACATTCGTGTAGATTATTTCTGTTCTTCAGGACCTGGAGGACAATCAGTAAATACCACCTACTCAGCAGTTCGTTTGACACACATCCCTTCAGGATTGGTGGCTCAATGTCAAGATCAAAAATCACAGCACAAAAACAAAGACAAAGCAATGAAAGTATTGCGATCTCGTTTGTATGAACAAGAACTAGAGAAAAAATTAGCTGCCGACTCTTTAAAAAGAAATTCTTTGGTAGCAAGTGGAGATAGATCGGCAAAAATTAGAACCTATAACTATCCACAAGGTCGTGTTACAGAGCACAGAATTGGCTTAACACTTTATGACCTATCTAATGTAATAAATGGTGATATTCACAAAATAGTGGAAGAATTAAAATTAGCAGAGAATACAGAAAAGCTAAAAGAACTAGGAGAAGCATTATAACAAAGCTCTTCATATAAAGATTAAAAGCGATTAGAAATTTATTTTTCTAATCGCTTTTTAATTTCACTTAACCTATTTGTAATAATTGCATTGCTAATAATAAAACAACTTAAAATGGGGGTAGAGTTGAATTCTTTATTAAGCTTTTGCAATACTCAAATTTACACTGCATCCATAAAACATACAATACATAGAATTAGTGAAATAGCAATCTAACCATTTTGAGGGATGCTATTCATCTAAAACCTACTATCAATAATTAAAAAAGGCATCTAACTAAATAGATGCCTTTTATTTTATGCATTTTATAAAAATTCTCATAGCAATTTCTGAGTATTAACCTAATGCACGTTCAAATATAGTTAATGTTTTCATTTAGAAC
>JBHOTE010000101.1:0-2632 GCA_042584125.1 Bacteroidota bacterium | reverse complement strand
TTAGGCAAAATAACTTGTGCGCTACAATTAACAGGAACTTCTATTTTATATTCGTAAACTTTATTTGAAACCTTTTTCCATTCCGCTTTTATATCTCCATGAATAGAATTATAGCTTGCTTTGGCAAAATCCATTGCTTTTATAAAGTTGGGTTTTAAAATGATGTTTTGAAACCCAGGATTGGATTCATCTACATTAACACCTACCATGTGTCTATAAAAGAAATTATCTACAGCGCCCATAAAATGATGAATGTTTGAAGACGTGAATTTATAACCTTCTGGCAATGTTGTAGCACCATTTTTTATCATCCATCCAAAAGATGGCCATTCTTCATTTACAACTACCTTATGCATCATATCTGCATAACCATTTTTGGGTAAATATTCATACGCAGAATGCACAGTAAATACACCACCCCATAAATGATGGTCTTTCTCTTTTACAATATTATTTACTACCTTTTTTTCTAATTGTTCTCTATATTTTTCTGGGACAATGCCGTAATTTAATGCCAAGATATTTACAACAGGTAAAAATTCATGAAATGGTTTTAACCCTACATATTCTACTTTTTCTTCATCAAAAGCCCATTTTTGTAAACCTTTATGAATACGTTCTACTTGTTGTTCTAATCGCTTTTTATCTTTCTTTTTTCCTAGTTTATCAGCCATATAAGCCATACGTTTTAATACTAAATAAAAGTTCATAGAAGCAATTACTTCATTTCCTCCAGGTTTACCTCGTCCTTTATACGTAGCATCGTAAGGCGTAACCCAGTCATTAAAGCGTTCTTTAAACATCCCATCTTTTTCGGGAATATTATTGAACTCCCATGAGCGTTTTATAAAAAGCATCATTTTATCCCAATACAAATCAAACAAACGTGTATCGTTATAATATTGGTACATATACCAAGGAATATGAATTCCTGCAGATGACCACAAACTCGATTTTCCTGGACCATAATAATTGGCAGGAACTATTGCAGGAATTCCACCAAATTTATCTTGTCCATCAAAAATATCTCTCGTAAATTTAGTCATCAAAGCAGCTAAATCGTAATTAGCCATACCAAATTCCATTCCTGTAACTGCATCACCCAACCATCCGTTTTTTTCACGATGTGGACAATCTGTAGGGATACTGTGTAAATTAAAAATCAAAGATTTTCTACAGATGTCATGTACTGCATTTACGGTTTTGTCAGAGGATTCAAAATATCCAACTCTTGGTACATCAGAATGCACATATTTTACTTCTACATCCTCTAATTTAAACTTTAGTTTTCTGAAACTTTTTACTTTGATATAGCGAAAAGCTTTATATGAAAAGCGACATTCGGCAAATTCTACACCACCACCTTTACAAACATAAGCCATTTGCTGAAGTCCTCCTGGTTGGCTTACTGTAATAGGATCTTCATTTTCTCCAAAATAAATAGTAATACGCTGCCCCTTTTTAGCATTTTTGATACGTAAACGTACCCAACCAGACATATTTGCACCAACATCAAACCATTGGCCTCTACTTGAATTTTTTGTAGCTATTGGATGAAATGTTTTGGTAACACGAATAGGTTCGTTCATTTGAGAAACCAATTCTCCTCCAGGATGTGGTGCTGGGTTTACAGTATCCCAACTTGAATCATCTAAACCAGCTTTACTCCAACCCTCAATTTCTTTAGTAGCATCATAAATTTCGCCCATGTGTGGACCATCATAAACTACAGGACCGCCTGTGACCTTCCAGCTTAAATCGCTAACAATATCTTTTGTAGTTCCGTCTTCAAATTCAACTTTAATACGACAGATTAATTTTGGCTGACCAATCCAACCCCCTTTTTTATAAAATCCCCAATGATCGTAAGCCATCATTCCATAAAAACCACGACCTAACATTACACCAGCCATATTAGCACCATCTTTTACCTCTTTTGTTATGTCGTGTGTGGCATATAAAATTGTTTTCCGGTAATCGGTCCAACCAGGATCTAGAACAGAGTTGCCAATCCTTTTACCATTGATGTACAACTCATAATATCCAATTCCGCTGATGTATGCTTTAGCACTTTTAACCTTCTTTTTTACATTAAATCCTTTACGTAAGAGTGGTGCTGCATCGTGTTTTTTATCATCAAAGAAATGATAGCGTTCAAACATATTTAAATGGGCTCCAAAATAACTTGGCAATTGAAACTCGATGGCTTTAGATTCAACTTCCTTTTTTCGCCACCATTCAGTTGCCCATTCATCTTGCTTTTTCCAAGCAATCCATTGTGCTCCTTTCCAATCGTTTTCCTTAAATAAACCTGTTGAAAAAGTAGCTGTTTTGCTCCATTTTGAAACGCTATTATTTTTATCCCAAACTCTTACTTTCCAATAATATTGAGATGCTGATTTTAATGGTATCCCTTGATATTCTATTTGAGTAGATTGACTGCTTTTTACTTTTTTAGAATGGAAAACGTCTCCTAAATTCTTTTCTATTTTTTCTTTTGAAGTAGCAACTATTATTTGATAAGCTTTTTGAAACTGACCAGATTCTTCAGACTTTAGTTTCCAAAAAAAACGAGGTTGTTTAGCATCAACACCTTCTGGGTTTATACGATATTCTAATTTTAAATCGTAAG
>JBHOTE010000100.1:0-2722 GCA_042584125.1 Bacteroidota bacterium | reverse complement strand
ACCAAGTAAATACCAGACTCAAAGTTATTATTAATTATATTCTCCATACTTCCGTTAAGTATTTTACTATAAACTACCTTACCAAAAATATCATACATTACAAACTCGACATTCCCTAAACCTTTTAGTGAAATTGTAAATTGTCCTTTGGTTGGGTTAGGATAAACACCAACATAAACAACTTCTTCATTTTCGGAAAGCGAAGGATTTTCAACAATACCTTTTTTTGCCATTGCGATAGTTTCTAATCTCCATCTACTACGATCTGTTAAACTTGCAGAGTGTATAACTTTATTATTCGTCTCATTATACAAATATTGACCAGAAGATCTATTTTCAAAAACATATGACCCGTCAGCTTGTAATATTGCCGTCCATTGTTTATCAACATCTGCTCTTGGCGGACTAAAATTAGTTCCAATTATTTTATCACCACTAGCCGCTCTTAATATACCTTTATTAGAAACTCTTGAATTTATATTGTAATAAGCCTCCGTATTAACAAAATCCCATTCTTTATCAACACCATTAAAATCTGTACTTGTTACAATATTTTTACCATCAGAATCCATGTACCTATTTGTTGCTACATTTACAACTCTATAAATGGTTCCTGAAATATCAACATTATTTATTGTTACCGTTACAACTGAAGAAAACTCTTGTATATTATTGGCATCGTATGCCACGGCATCTATAGTATAAACCCCTTCTACACTTGGTGTCCAAGTAACTGCATAAGGTTCAGCAGTATCCTGACCAAAATAAGCTCCATTAACTCTAAAATTCACCTTAGATATAACTGCCCCACCGGCTACCGTTGTATTTGCTCCTAAATTAATAGATTCCCCTAAGTTAAAGCTCGCATTATTACTTGGCGTTGCTATTGTAACCGTATGTGAAGCCGCTTCTGCATTTACCGTAACGGTTCTTACCTGCGAATATTCTCTTACATTATTAGCATCATAAGCTACAGCATCAATAGTATATGTTCCTGAAGTAACAGGAGTCCATAAAATAGAATACGGTGCTGTATTGTCTTGTTTATAAAATGCTCCATTGATCCTAAAATTAACCTTTGCAATTGTAGACCCACCTGCTACTGTTGTATTAGCACTTAAAGTAACATCATCTCCTAAAACAAAATTAGCGCTTTCATCAGGCGAAGTTAAACTAACTGTATGAGCCGGAGTTTCAGTATTTAAATCTAAATCTATCACTTGAAGATATAGTGGCTGAGCATCTCCTGATAGCTTTTCCATTAAATAATAATAGAGTTTACCATCTGCAATATGCACTCTACCATGACTAAATATTCTACCACCTGTAGCTTCATAAACTCTTGTAAAATTATTAGTACCTCCAACTGCTTTTTCAACAAAAACTCTTCCACCAGAGGTTAATCCAATTATATACACATTATTACCTGCTGTATAAATTGATGTAGCCCCTGTAAAATCTTCAGTAGTAATAAAATCAGTTGCTCCAGCTGGTTTATATGAGTGCAAGTATTTGGTGACATTAAATTCGTTATCCTTAACTTTACTAATCATATGTACATCTCCCTGATCTGTAACCGTCCAATCAAAACCATCTACTATACGAACTTGATTAGCTGCAGTAGTTTGTACATAATCACCTGGTTCCACAACTTTAATTAAATCCGCATCGAGTAACGGTAAACTAAATGCTTGTCCACTATGATTTTTCCAACTATTTAGTCCATCTTGGTTATCCGAATATGCATAATAAACACCATTCTGATATTGGTATTTATCATTGTTATTAGACGACCTACGCTGGAAACCAATTCTTATTTTACCATTAACATACTTCATATTGCCATACAAACCCCAATTATAAGCTTGCCCCTGAGCCTTTGCATTTAGAACATTGAAATGAGTAAAATTTGACCAACTAGATGTACTAGCTGTGTATTTTGAAAACTTATAAGCTCCATTATTATTACCACCTTCTCTCATATACATAAACAAATCTCCTGCATCGTTCAAGAAAAACTGTGGATAAGTTAAGCCTGAAAAAGCAGCATAGTCTTCATTTCCATTTAAACTAATATGCTTGTAATCACCCGGATTATCTTCTACAAACTGTGATAAATTGAAATCGGCATCTGAAACTGAAGCAGCACCAGCTACTGAGTATGAATACCTAAAATAATCATTAGCCAAACTACCATTTGATGGTTTGGTTGCACTGTATGCATGCATATCATATAACAAATGAATAGTCCCATCTAATGGACTCACAGCAACCGCAATAGTGTTATGTGACTCTCCTATCCACCAATTGTTTTGGTAACCATTATGCTGATGAGGAAACTCAATGGTTTTCATTGTGCCCGTAATGGTATTATACCTAGTTAACATAACATGACGATCTGCTTTACCTCCTCGATACCAAGTCATAAAAACGAACTCATTGTATGTTTTTATACAATCTCCATGTGGAGTAATAATTTTCCCAAAGTAATAATCATAAGGAGCGGTCTCTCCTGTATTGGGGGCACCACCGGTAACTTTGCTTCCGTCAAAATACAATCCTAAGTCAGAAATTTTTATTTCATTTTCAAGAAGAACCTGAGCTTGTAAATTAAAGCTCATTACTAAAAATACGCATAAAGCCATTACGGTCTTTAAGAGACTCAAACCTGAGCCTTTTTCATGTGTGATTTGTTTCATTTTAAAATGGTTTAGTTAAAGTT
>JBHOTE010000099.1:0-2806 GCA_042584125.1 Bacteroidota bacterium | reverse complement strand
AACTGCCATTGCAAAGATCATTGCATCTGAAAAATCAGTTACAGCCCCTAAACTTGCTGAAGAACCAACTATTACAAATAAACAGAAAATAATCTTATAGGCATAATCTGCTTTTTTAGAACGTCCGAATAAAAACATCCAACCCTGTAATCCATAATAAGACCAAGATAACATGGTTGAAAAAGCAAATAATACTACAGCTGTTGTTAACACATATGGAAACCAGGGAAGAACTGACGCAAAAGCCTTAGAAGTGGCTAACACACCATCTGGTGATTTAACACCATAGGTCATAATGCTACCGTCTCCATTTGTAATAATAATAACCAAAGCCGTCATCGTACAAACCACTACTGTATCAATAAAAGGCTCTAACAATGCTACCAAACCTTCAGATGCAGGATACTTAGTTTTTACAGCCGAATGGGCAATTGCCGCAGAACCTACCCCAGCTTCATTCGAAAAAGCCGCACGTTGAAATCCAACAATTAACACTCCTAACAGTCCACCTGTAATACCTTTTGGATTAAATGCTCCATCAATAATTTGAGTAAAAGCATTCCCAATTAAATTATAATTCGCAAATAAAATAACTATGGCAGCAACAAAATAAATACCTACCATAAAAGGAACAATTTTCTCAGTAATATTTCCAATACGTTTAATCCCGCCAATAATTACAATACCTACTAATACAGCCATTATAATTCCAAACATCAAACTTGCAAAACTACTAGTTGCTCCAATCATTGAACTAAACTGTTGCGCTGCTTGATTAGCTTGAAACATATTTCCGCCACCAAAGGAACCACCTACAACCATTATAGCAAATAAAGCCGCTAAAATTTTTCCTAACCCTGATTTTCCAACATCTGCCAATCCTTTTTTCAAATAATACATTGGTCCACCATACACCGTTCCATCTTCACCTACATCTCTATATTTTACACCTAAAGTACATTCCACAAATTTTGAAGACATTCCAATAATTCCAGCTATAATCATCCAAAAAGTAGCACCAGGCCCACCTAAAGAAATTGCGATGGCCACACCCGCTATATTCCCCAAACCAACAGTTCCAGACAAAGCTGCTGTTAAGGCTTGAAAATGAGAAACTTCACCTTCTGCTCCTTCAATTCTAATCGTTTCAATAGCATCTCCACCGGGTGTTACATCCCCTGCCATATTATCCGAAGTCACGTGATCAATATCATCATACTTACCTCTTACTATATTAATAGATGTAGGAAATAATCTAATATTTAAAAACTTAAACAAAATAGTAAAAATCAATCCTGCCAATAATAGGATAATGATAACTAAGGGCATTTTAATGCCCCCGCCAACATTTACGGAGTAAAAAACAAAGCTCCCCCAAGCATCTGCAATAGGCTGAAACCCTTCGTTTATCTTGTCTGCTAAACCTTTTTCTTGTGCAAAATTAAACATCGGAATTAACAATAGTAATGCTGTGGAAATTTTATTTCTCATAGTAACAATAGAATGATTTATGGATTTTATAATTTGTTCTTTCTGTTCATAGCACGGCAATTTAGAGATAAATAAGGGATTTTAAAAAAAATCAATGTTTTTTCCTTCATTTACCCCCAAATACACAAGTAATTTCACTTTTCTTTAACAATTCTTAAAAAACTTCGTGAATTTTCGCAATTTGATCAGCTCTTCCTAAAACAATAATATTTGATTTTGGCTTAAGTACCATTTCAGAAGACGGGTTGATAATATAATCACCATCTGCAGTAATAAAACCAATAACACTACATCCTGTCTGTCTTCGTAGATCTAAATCTCTAATTGATTTTAAAAGATATTTTTCCGGTAAATCTTCAACAGCAATTTCTTCTAAATTCGCAGAATTATCACCTTCTAAAGTAATTCTATTCACAAATTCAACTAAATCAGGAGTCACCACTAAAGAAGCCATATAATCACCCCCAATTTTATCTGGCATAATGACATTATCCGCGCCAGCAATTTTCAATTTTTTCTGAGTCGATTCATTTGTCGCTCTACTAACAATGCTTAATTTAGGATTCAACTGCCTAGCCGTTAACACAACATATAAATTATCTGCATCTGAAGGCAAAGCCGTAATTAAATTAGCAGCATTTCTAATTCCTGCAGCTTCCAAAGTTTGATCATCTGTTCCATCTCCTTCAATAAACAAAAAACCATCATCTTCAATTTCCTTCACTAATTCAGGAGACCGCTCAACAACCACACATGATTTGTTGAAGTTTTTCAATTTTGAAGCAGCCTGTCTTCCATTTCTTCCATAACCACAAACAATGGTATGACCTTCTAACTTATTTATTTTTTTTAATATTTTATTTGTTCTTAATTCCTCCATCAATGTACTGTTTGATAAATATTCTGAAACTACTGTAACTACATATCCATAAATGCTAATACTGGTTAGTATTAGAAAAATAGTGAAAATTTTTGAATTTGTATCTAAGGGCTGTACTTCACTAAAACCAACCGTTGTAATGGTGATAATGGTCATGTACAATCCATCAATAAAAGAAAAACCAAAAAAAGAACTATAACCTACAACTCCGATTACAATTACACTAAAAAAAAGCAGTATGGCTTTATAAATTCTAGACGTCAAATTAACTAAACTTTTAAATTATAAATCAAAAACCGAAGTTCTTTTTGTATAAACCATATCTTTCAACTTCAACAAAAAGGCCAAGGTTAAATAAATTGCAAAAGACACTCCTAAAGTAACAAACGATAGGTAAATAAAAAACAAACGAATATTTTTTGCCCCCACTCCTAA
>JBHOTE010000098.1:0-2961 GCA_042584125.1 Bacteroidota bacterium | reverse complement strand
AGATTTACGTTGCGAGTATCGCATGAATCCTTTAGGGATTGATAATACAAGTCCTAGATTGAGTTGGAAATTGCAACAAGAAAATCCAGTTAGAGGACAAAAACAAACTGCTTATCAAGTTTTTGTAGCAAGTAGTTTAGAGAATCTTGATAAAAATATTGCAGATGTTTGGGATTCTGGAAAAGTGGAATCAAATCAATCTGTAAACAACACCTATCAAGGTACTGAATTACAATCTGCAAAACCCTATTTCTGGAAAGTAAAAGTTTGGGATAAAGATGGAAATGCTTCTAATTGGAGCAATTATGGAAAATTTTCAATGGGATTATTAAAACAATCCGACTGGAAAGGCGATTGGATTTTAAAATCCGATCAAGAAAAAACAGACCATAACTGGTACAGAAAAAATGTAACACTTTCTGACGAGGCATCATCAGCATTTGTGTTTGTAGGCTCATTTGGGTATCACGAATTGTATGTAAATGGAGAAAAAATTACCGAAAATTATATGAATCCTGTGTCTTCTTATATGAAAAAAAGAATTCCGTATTTAACCTATGATGTTTCAGACAAACTAAAAAAAGGAGACAATGTCATAGCCGTTTGGCATGCTGCTGGTTGGGCACGTTGGAAAAGAATTAGAGAATATAGAAACGTTCCGTTTGTGTTTAAAGCACAAGCCGAAATTGTATCAGGAGGTGAAAAAATCACGCTAAAGTCTGACACTACTTGGAAAACTAAAAAAAGTTGCACTGAGTATTATGGAGATTGGGATATTTTGCGTTTTGGTGGTGAAACCATTGACGATAGCAAACGCGAAGATGATTGGAATACCACTGAATACGACGATAGTAACTGGATGAATGCAAGTGTGTATAATCACGAAACCCTAAATTCTAAAATCCCCGAAGGAAATAATATAAGTTTCGCTTTGAATAGCAATAAAAATAGAGAAGTTCGTGCACTATACAGTCCTATTAAAGCTGAATTAAGTGCTCAAATGGTAGAGCCTCAAGTAAAATTTAAGGAGATAAAAGCCATTGCTGTAGATAAAAATGATGATGGAACCTATCGTATTGATATGGGCGAAAATTATACGGGGTTTTTTGAAATGGATGTATTCAACGGAAAAGAAGGTGATTCTATTTTGTTTGAAATTAGCGACCAGACTGAAAGAATTATGAATTGGAGCCAAAAAAGTAAATACATTTTCGGTAAATCAGGAAAAGGAAAATTTTCTAACCGATTTAATGTTGCTGGTGGACGTTGGATTACGGTTTACGGTTTAAATTATGAGCCTAAAATAGCTGATGCAAAAGGTTATGTAGTGACGAATGATCGTAAGCAAATAAGTAATTTTAAATCTTCAAGTGAACAACTCAATAAAATTTATCAAGTCAATTTAAACACTTATTTAGCCAATACTATGGATGGTATTTTGGTTGATTGTCCACATCGTGAACGTAGAGGCTGGGGAGAAGTTACAGTGGCAGCCATGTATGGCGATGCCTTGCCAAATTTTGAGAGTGGCGCTTATATGGATCAATATTTACAATATACTAGAGATGCACAATTTTCAGATGGTCAAACTAGAGCGGTATTAAATGAAGAAGATCGTCCGTTTTTAATGTGGAAAGCCAATAACCCATTAACCGTTTGGGAAACCTACCGTATGTTAGGCGATAAAAAAGTATTGGAAGACAATTATGAGTCTATGCAAAAATGGATGACTTGGTTGTATGAGCATTCTAATGCTAATACTGGTGGCGCATTAATAATTGGTAAACAAGGAAAAAGAGAAATGCCAGGTTTGGGCGATTGGTGTACCCCACGTGGTAATTTCTGGACAAGTAGTAATTCTCCAGACGCAGCACATTTTAACAATTGTTTGTACGCATTTATGTTAGAAAATGCGATGCATATTTCAGAGGCATTGAATAAAACTGAAGATGCTTTAGCTTATAAAAATAGATTGAAAGTTCAGCAAGAAGCAACCCATAAACTGTCTTACAATCCAGAAACAGGTAAATATTTAAAAGGGTATCAAGTAGATCAAGCTTTTGCTCTTTTATCTGGAGTAACACCTGCATCAGAAAAAGAAAAAGCAGAAGCGCAATTGGTTAATAATGTATTATATGATTTTCCATACTACGATACAGGAAGCTCTGGGCAAGCCTTGTACACACGTTATTTTACAGAATCTGGAGAGCGTATGGATTTAATTTATGAGTTGTTAAGAGATAAACATCACCCAAGTTACGGGTACTTTTTAGAGCAAGGTAAAACGGTATGGCCAGAACGTTGGTCTGCCGTAGGAAATAGTCAAATACACACCTGTTATACAGGAATTGGAGGTTATTTCGTTAAGGGTTTTGGAGGTATTCGTCCAAATCCAGAAAGCCTTGGTATGCAACACATGATTATTAAGCCTGCTCCTGTTGGCGATTTAACTTTTGCAAATACCGAATACAAGTCGATGTATGGAAATGTGGTTGTGAATTGGAAAAAAGAAGGAAAAGGAGCAACGTTTCATATTGAAATTCCTGTAAATACAACTGCAAAAGTGTATTTGCCAGCAACTAGCAAAGATGGAATTTATGAAAGTGGTGTTGTAGCAGAGAAAGCAGAAAATGTATCTTTTGTAGGAACTGAAAAAAGTAAAGCTGTAGGTAATTACATTATATACAATGTATCATCTGGTGTTTACGATTTTAAAGTCGATGAATTACCTGTAACTCAATTTCCAGAACCCTTACATAATATAGTTAATTTGGCAAAATTAGGTAGAATGAATGCATCCTCTATGTTTATTCAAACAGAAAAACTTCCCGTTTTTGAAGCCTTTAGAGCTAATGATGAAGATGATGAAACACGTTGGTTAGCAACTGAAACAAAAAATCAATATTTAGAAGTAGAATGGGTAAAACCACAGACTTTTAATCAAATTATTGTTGATGAGTA
>JBHOTE010000097.1:0-3176 GCA_042584125.1 Bacteroidota bacterium | reverse complement strand
AAGCAAAACACGTCATCCATATAGAAGTTCCCCCACTACTTATTAAAGGCAAAGTCTGACCCGTAACAGGCAATATATTTGTGGCTACTGCCATATTAATCAAAGCCTGAGAAATAATAGGCAAACCAACACCAATTACCAATAAAGTCCCAAAAACAGTTCCCGCATTTTTAGCTGCTACTAATATCCTAAACAACAATAAAAAATAAAATGACAAAACTACAACTGCTCCTATCAACCCATACTCTTCAATAATTATAGCGAAAATAAAATCGGAAGACGATTGGGGTAAAAAATTTTTTTGATTACTTTTTCCTGGACCTCTTCCGGTAAGCCCACCTGTAGCAATAGCTATTTTTGCCTTTTCAACCTGATATCCTTCTTCTGCATTCTTATCTGAAAAATTCTCTATTCTACTTTGCCAAGTATTTACCCTATTAGGCATAGCATCAGGAAAAGCTTTTACCATAAGTACAAAAAAACCTAAAACAACAACACCTGAACCGACAATAAAAAGTATGTATTTCCAAGGATACCCTCCTATAAAAGTCAGAATTAAAATCATCAAAAATATCAATGCCGTAGTCGAAAAATTGGCAGGTAAAATAAGCATTAAAGTAATCGCTATAGGCAACCACAATTGTATCAAACTTTCTTTAAATACAATTACCTGATTTTTTTTCCTAGCTAAATACCTTGCTACATAGACCATCAATACAAGTGACGCTAAAGTTGAAGTTTGAAACCCTACTCCCAATACTGGCACACGAATCCACCTACTAGCATTTGCACCTCCAATTGTAGAACCTTGAGATAAAGTAACAATCAACAAAACAATGACTACAGGAAATAACAATACAGAACCCCCGCTAAAATATCGATAGGGAATTTTATGAATTCCAAACATGATAGCAAAACCTAAAAACAACAGAACAGCATGTTTAACCAAATGTCCCATTGTTGATCCATTACCCACAACATACACAAGATTTGTACTGGCGCTGTAAACAGGCATAAACGAAAACACAGCCAAAATAGCCACTAAAGCCCAAATTGCTCTATCTCCTTGAATATGTTTAAATAATTCGTTCATTATCCGTTTTATCGAATTTCAGTTTCTATTATAATTGTCTAACGGCATTTTTAAACTGGCTCCCTCTATCTTCATAACTCTCAAACAAATCGAAACTTGCACAAGCTGGAGACAACAATACATTATCACCTTTTGACGATAATTTATACGCTACCTTTACCGCCTCTTCTGCCCCTCTTGTTTCAACAATGGTATCTACCACATCACCAAAAGATTGAATAATTTTTGAATTATCAACTCCCAAGCAAATAATTGCTTTCACTTTTTCTCTAACTAAAGGCATTAAATCTAAATAATCATTTCCTTTATCAACACCTCCTAAAATCCAAACAGTTGGCGCGTCCATGCACTCTAAAGCATAAAAAGTAGCATTTACATTTGTTGCTTTAGAATCATTGATATACTGGACCCCATTGATACGTAAAACTTTCTCCAACCTGTGTTCCGCACCCTCAAAGTCTTCTAAGCTTTCTTTAATAACCTGTCTCCTCGCTTTCATCATTTGAGCAGCTAAAGAAGAAGCCATTGCGTTTTTGGTATTGTGTTTTCCTTGTATAGAAATTTTAGAAATATCCATAGTTAAAGTTTCTTTATTTAGTTTCATTTGTATCTTGTCATTTACAACACATGCCCCCTGCTCTACTTCTTTCACAAGTGAAAAAGGAATTAACTGTGCTTTTACTTTATTATTATTTAACCAATTTGTTATCACACTATCATCAGCATCATAAATCAAATAGTCCTTTTCTGTTTGGTTTTTTGTCACCAAAAATTTTGATTCAATATATTTATCAAATTCATAATTATACCTATCCAAATGGTCGGGTGTAATGTTCGTAATCATGGCAATGTGTGGCGAAAAATGGTCAATTCCATCTAACTGAAAACTACTCAATTCTAACACATAACAATCATGATCTTCTGTTGCTACTTGCTGCGCAAAGCTCTGCCCAATATTCCCTGCCATTCCAACACTTAGCCCTGCTTTCTTTAATATATGATGCGTAAGCATGGTAGTAGTGGTTTTTCCATTAGACCCCGTAATACCAATAATTGTAGCATTGGTATAAGCAGAAGCAAATTCAATTTCTGAAACCACAGAAATTCCTCTATCCCTTAACTGAACAACCAAGGAAACCGAATCAGGAATCCCAGGACTTTTCATCACCAAATCAGCATTCAATATTTTCTCTACTGTATGCGTACCTGATTCAAATTCAATTTTATTATTTTCAAGAACTCTTCGGTACTTTTCTTTTATTTCACCTATATCAGAAACAAAAACATTATATCCTTTCTGCTTTCCTAAAACAGCAGTCCCAACACCGCTTTCTCCTCCACCAAGTATGACTAACCTTTCCATACTATTACTATCTTAGTTTTAGTGTGATTACTGTAACAGCCGCTAACAATATTCCTACAATTAAAAATCTAGCCACAATCTTGCTTTCATGGTATCCCGATTTCTGATAATGATGATGCAAAGGAGCCATTTTAAAAATTCTTTTTCCTTCTCCGTATTTTTTACGTGTATACCTAAAATAAGAGACCTGCATTACTACAGACAAATTCTCAATCATAAAAATTCCGGCTAAAACAGGAATCAACAATTCTTTTCTCGTTGCAACAGCAATTACCGCTATAATGCCCCCTATTGTCAAACTACCCGTATCTCCCATAAAAACTTGTGCTGGAAACGTATTATACCACAAGAACCCAATCAAAGCTCCTGCAAAAGCACTTATATAAATCACCATCTCTCCAGAATTAGGAATGTACATGACATCCAAATAATCTGCAAAAATGATATTTCCAGAAACCCATGCAAAAACCCCTAAGGTGGCGACAATAATTACAGAACTACCAGCTGCCAAACCATCAATACCATCGGTTAAATTGGCTCCATTAGAAACAGCTGTTACAATAAAAATAACAACTGGGATAAAAATTAACCAAGCCCAACTTTTATAATCATCACCCAGCCATCCAATAGCATCAAAATAATCGAATTCATTATTTTTTATAAAAGGCAAGGTCGTCTTAACTGTTTTATGTGCTTCACCAAATAGTTTTGGTAATCCAC
>JBHOTE010000096.1:0-3205 GCA_042584125.1 Bacteroidota bacterium | reverse complement strand
AAGCATAAACGAATATTTTGAAATTATCAATGCATTGATGACCTATTTATAGGTTTCGAAACTCGTTTAACTACTATTAAACTGTCAAAGACTCGAGACTTTGACTAAACTAAAATTAACGATTGGGAGAATTCACAACTTCCCATCAAAACTTAAACCAAAACTAAATGAAACTTAAACTAGTATTCTTTTTGTTTTTGTCTTCGTTTACAGCAATGTATTCACAGCAAATTCAAATCTCAGGAACAGTAATTTCGTCTGAAGACAGCATGCCTATTGCAGGAGCAAATATACTCGTGCAAGGTAAAAATGTAGGGACCTCAACTGACTTTGATGGTAATTATCAAATCTCAGTAAATGAAGGAGATCAATTAGCCTTTAGCTATATTGGTTTTGTAACTAAAACAATAACTATTACAAATAAACAAAACATCAACGTAACACTTGACGTAAACACAGCAACTCTTGAAGAAGTAGTGGTAGTTGGTTACGGGACACAAAGAAAAAAGGAAGTAACAGGAGCCGTTGCCGTGGTTAACTCGGAAGCCATTACAAAACTTAATCCAACAAGAGTAGAACAAGCTCTTCAAGGTCAAGTATCTGGTGTAAATGTAACTTCAGACTCTGGATCTCCAGGAAGTTCTTCAAGTATTCGAATTCGTGGAGTCTCTACTAACGGAGATAACAGCCCATTAATTTTAGTAGATGGAAACGTTATTGAAGACCTTTCTGTAATAAATCCAAATGATATTAAAAGCATGAATGTTTTGAAAGATGCAACTGCTGGTATTTATGGTGTAAGGGCTGCCAATGGAGTTATCTTAATTACCACTAAATCTGGTCGTAAAAACTCTGAATTAAAATTCTCTTTAGATTCTTTTACAGGTTTTCAACAAACTAGTAAAAAAATTAACGTACTTAACGCAACTGAATATGCATTGATTACAAATGAAGCTGCACTTGCGGGAGGTAACAACCCTTTATTTAGCAACTACAGCAATTTAGGATATGGTACAAATTGGCAAAACGAAGTATTTTCAACAGCACCAATTTCTAGCACAAACTTAAGTGCCAATGGTGGTACAGAAAAAGCTTCCTATTCATTTGGTGTCTCTTATTTAGATCAAGATGGAATTGTAGGAGCAGGAAAATCTAATTTCAACAGATTAACAGCTCGTGCAAACGTTCAATATGACCTTCTTGAAAATTTAAAATTGAATGCAACAGCAATTTATACACATTCTAACAAAAACAAACTAAATGAAAATGCTTTAGGATCTGTTTTGTTTAATGCATTAAACATGAATCCTACGCTTCCTGTTAGAGAAGCTAACGGAGAGTTTAGTTTAGCAGAAGGCTTAGGAGGTGAGGTAATTAATCCAATTGCTCAAATGGCTAATGCATATGATACAGATGTAATCAATAAAATTAGTGCCACTTTCGGAGCAACTTATACATTTCTAAAAGATTTTACAGTTTCTTCTAAATTTCAATACAACAACTCAACTGTGGACATTGAAACATTCAAACCTGTTGTAAATTATGGAAGTTCTAAGGTATTTAACGTATCGACAAATGAATTCATAGATAATAAAGATAGCTATGAAGATTACACATGGGATAATTACATTACTTATGAAAAATCTATTGACGACACACATAATATAAAAGTTTTACTGGGTTCTTCTGTATTCAAAACAACTGGTGAATATGTTGGGCTTACCGGAAGAAATTTAATTTCAAATAACTTTGCAGACGCTAGTATTGAAAATGCAACATCCGTTACAAACAGATACAATGCAGCACAACTAGAAAGAAACGCAAATACTTTTGACGTAAGGTTATTGTCTTATTTCACAAGAATTCAATACAACTACAAACAAAAATATTTATTTTCAGGTGTCCTTCGTAGAGATGGATCTACAAGGTTTGGACCGAATAACAGATTTGGATTCTTTCCTTCAGCATCTTTAGGTTGGAACATTACAGAAGAAGATTTTTTACAAGAAAATTCTTGGTTAAATTCACTAAAGCTAAGAGCTAGTTACGGTGTTATCGGTAATGATAGAATTGCAGATTATGGCTATGTATCTACTTTAGGAGGAGAAGCTGTTTATGTAAGAAACGACGAAGTAACAGAAGAAGATCTACTAATTGGATTAGCAGAAGGAACTTTAGCAAATCCAGATATTAAATGGGAAGAGCAAAAAACAGCGAATATAGGTTTTGATGCAAGGTTATTAGACAATAAAATAAATATTACTTTCGATGCCTTTTCTAGAAAAACTGAAAACTTGCTATTAAACCCTCAGGTTTCAGGAATTCTTGGAGCTTTAGCCCCTGGTTCTGGTACACCAACCGTAAATGCAGGTACAGTTGAAAATAGAGGTCTTGAATTCTTAATTGGTTACAACGACAATCTATCTGAAGACTTCAGTTTTAATGTAAGTTATAATGTAACTGCCCTAAAAAACGAAGTATTATTTGTAGCTAGTGAAAATGGATTTGAACAAGGAGGTGCTTTCGGAGTTGGTCAAGAGCCACCATCAAGAATGGAAGCCGGAGAATCAATAGGATTCTTTTATGGTTATCAAACTGATGGAGTATTCCAAAACCAGGCAGAAATTGATGCTAGTGCAGTTACCTCAACAGCAACATCTCCAGGAGATATAAAATTTGTTGATCAATTAACTGTTGATACAAATAATGATGGAATTGCAGATGCTACAGATGGAGTCATTGATTTAGAAGACCGTGTAAATTTAGGAGATCCTATTCCAGAATTCACAATGGGGTTCAACATTGGATTCAGTTATAAAAATTTCGATTTTAGTAGTTCTGCATTCGCATCTATTGGAAACGACATTGTTAGAAATTACGAAAGAGTACAACCACAAGTAAACAGAATCAATTCCTCTTTAGGAAGATGGACAGGAGAAGGAACTTCAAACAGTATTCCTAGGGTTACCGCTGGAGCTACTCCAAATAGTTTGTTCTCAGATTATTTTGTAGAAGATGGTTCTTACTTAAGAATTCAAAACATTCAATTAGGCTATTCTCTTGAAGATTCTATTTTATCAAAAGCCGGCTTAGACAAATTGAGATTTTACGTATCCGTAAACAACCTCTACACTTTTACAAACTACAAAGGTTATGACCCTTCAGCCTCTTCAGGAGATCCAATAGGCGCAGGAATTGACCAAGG
>JBHOTE010000095.1:0-3210 GCA_042584125.1 Bacteroidota bacterium | reverse complement strand
TGGGGCAACTTTACAACAAAGATTATTGGAAATTTCCTGTTGTATATGGAGCACTTGCAATTCCTATTTACTACTACTCTATCAATGCAAATTCCTACAAAAGATATAGAAAAGCCTTTAAGTTAAGAGAATCTGGATTGCAAGATGAATTTACCACAGATTCAGGAAAAGAATTAATTTCAAGAGAAGGACTTATTAGCGCTCAAAAAATTTTAAAACAAAACAGAGACACTTCTTTGCTTACCTTTGCAGCATTATATGCACTACAGGTTTTAGAAGCTAGCGTAAGTGCACATTTATTACAATTTAACGTGAATGATAAAATTTCATTCGATCCACAATTATACCAAGAGCCCGTTTCTAAAGAAACAATTGTAGGGCTTACATTAAATATCAAATTTTAAGATGAAAATAGCATTATTAGGATACGGAAAAATGGGACAAACAATTGAAAAAATCGCAGTTAGTCGCGGTCATGAAATTGTTTTAAAAATAGACAAAGATGCTCCTGAATATGACATATCAATTGCTGATGTTGCCATAGATTTTAGTATCCCTGACTCAGCTGTTGCAAACATTACTAATTGTTTAAACAACAACGTTCCTATTATTTCTGGAACAACAGGTTGGCTAGATAGTTTTCAAGAAATGAAAGATTTATGCAGTTCTCAAAACGGAGCTTTTATCTACGCCTCTAACTATAGCTTAGGAGTAAATATTTTCTTTGAATTAAACAATCACCTAGCTAAAATGATGGCTAATCTAGATCAATATGATGTGAATATTGAAGAAATTCATCACAAACAAAAATTAGATGAGCCAAGCGGTACAGCAATAACATTAGCTGAAGGAGTAATAGAACATACAAAAAACACACAGTGGCAATTGGACAAAGCTACAGAAGAAAATAGTATTCCAATTACCGCAATTAGAAGTCCTGAAGTTCCTGGTACACATACCATAACTTACAATTCTTCTGTTGATCAAATAGACATTAAGCATACCGCACACAACAGACAAGGTTTTGCATTAGGAGCAGTAGTTGCTGCAGAATGGATTATCGGAAAAAAAGGAGTTTTCACAATGAAAGATGTATTGGGAATTTAACAGCTTCCTAACTCTAATATTAGACTTAATTAAGCATCTTTGAAAAAAAATATTTTATGACACTTACAGAATGGTTATTGTTTATCCTTGTTGTTCAAGGAATACATTTTTTAGGAACTTGGAAATTATATCAAAAAGCGGGAAGGAAAAGTTGGGAGGCTATTGTTCCTGTTTATAATGCCATTATTCTTACAAAAATTATAAACAGGCCTGCATGGTGGGTACTATTATTATTTATTCCTGTAATAAACTTATTGATTTTTCCTGTTATTTGGGTTGAAACTGCTCGAAGCTTTGGAAGAAATTCCACAACAGATACTTGGTTAAGTATTTTAACTTTAGGTTTTTACATCTATTATATTAACTATATGTTAGACGTAAAGTATATAGAAGACAGAAGTTTAACTCCTAAGTCGGAAGTTGGTGAGTGGGTTAGTTCTATTGTTTTTGCAATTATTGCGGCAACTTTGGTACATACCTATGTTATGCAACCTTATACGATTCCAACATCATCTTTAGAAAAATCATTATTGGTTGGTGACTTCCTTTTTGTTAGTAAATTCCACTACGGAGCTAAAGTTCCATCAACAGTTGTTGCTGCCCCAATGGTACATGACACACTACCTTTTATAAATAAAAAATCGTATTTATTTAATGATGATCCTTCACAAAAAGAATCATCTTGGTTAAATAAACTGCAGCTACCTTATTTAAGAATTCCTGGTTTTCAAAATATAAAACGCAACGACATCGTAGTATTTAACTGGCCAGCAGATACGGTTCAAAGATTTTTCTATAAATCTAAAAGAAAATACAGAAAACCTATTGACAAAAAATCAAATTATGTAAAACGTTGCGTTGCCATTGCCGGTGATTCTTTAGAAATTAAAGACGGGTATATTTATATTAATGGCAAACATTCGGAAATGCCAGAAAGAGCGAAACCTCAATTTTATTATACAGTAGATACCGATGGAAAAAGCTTAAGTGAAAATACTATTTACAATAGATATCATGTACGTAGAGGAGAAGCAGGAATCAGTCAAGGAAAATATATTCTTAATTTAGATGAAGTAAATGCAAAGAATATAGAAAAGAATCCGCTCGTAAAAAGCATCATTAGAAATATTACTCCAAAAGGTGAAGGTGAATCCGTATTCCCTTCTAAAAAAATGAATTGGAATCGTGATAACTTTGGACCAATTTATATTCCCGAAGCAGGAAAAACAGTTGACTTAAATACGGAAGTGCTACCTTTCTATAAAAAAATAATCTCCGATTATGAAGACAACAATTTAGAGGTTAAAAATGGAACTATATATATAAACGGAAAACCTTCAACAAAATACACCTTCAAGCAAAATTACTATTGGATGATGGGAGACAACCGTCACAACTCCGAAGACTCTAGATATTGGGGATATGTACCTTTTGATCATGTGGTAGGAAAACCAGTATTTGTTTGGTTCAGTTGGGACACATACGGAAAAGGATTAGATAAAATTAGATGGGAACGTTTATTTACCACGGTACATGGTGAAGGACAAAGCAGATCTTATTTTTATTACTTCCTTGGTTTCCTAGCTATATACATTGGATACTCTAAGTACCGAAAAAGAAAAAACGCCCAATAAGTGAGGTTGTAATTTTTATTCATGGCACTATTACATCCAAGTTACTTTTCTCCTATTGCGCAATATTCGGCTATTATAAATGCTGAAAATTACCAATTTGAAGTAGAAGACAATTACCAAAAACAAACGTATAGAAATAGGTGCTATATTTTTGGACCCAATGGTAAGCAGCTTTTAAATGTTCCTACGCAACATCAAAAGTATATAAAATTAATGACAAAGGATGTACGCATTGATTATGACACTTCAGATTGGCAATTAAACCATCTTCGATCATTTCAGGCAGCATACAGGTCATCTCCTTTTTACGAATATTACGAAGATGATATAATTTCTATTTTCAACCGGAAACATAAATATCTTTTAGATTTAAATTTAGATATCCATACATTTATCATGGAATGTTTGCAAGAAAATATTAATTACACGCAAACTTCTCAATACTCTAAGGAAACAAATATCAATGACT
>JBHOTE010000094.1:0-3247 GCA_042584125.1 Bacteroidota bacterium | reverse complement strand
CTATATTAGCAACAATTCCATTTGGACTTGATCCTAGCAAACTGCCAATTTCAATAGAGCAAGCGGCGGAAATTTATGTTGCAGATTTGTTGAAAATTTCAGCATCGGAAGAATATACTTTAATTGGCTACTCCATGGGAGGACTCTTGGCTTCTGAAATTTGCTATTTACTAGAGCAGGCAGGAAAAAAAATTAAACATTTGTATCTTTTAGACTCCTATCATCCCAAGGCAATTGTTAAAATAGTCAACCACAATACTCTTAATGCGAGAAGCCATTTTTATACTAATAAATTTATTAAAGCTAATACAACCGAAAAGCTTCTGCTTTTAAAATACTTCCTATACTTTTTTTATACAAGGACTAAAAAACTTAAAACAAAAACAGGCAGACTCTCTTTTATACTTCGACCTCTCGTTTTAATTGGCATCATGTCTAGAACCGAAAAATTATGCAAGACTTTTGGAAATAAAAATTTTGAACTTGCTGTAAAATACAATTCAAAAAAAATAGCTTCCCAAGTTGTTTTAATCTTAGCAACAGACAACAACGAATCGTATAATTATTGTAATCAAACCTCATCTTTATCGGAAAACATCCTGTACTTTAAAAACGAGGTATCTGAGCAAATTAACTATTACAAAGTTCCATTTTCACACACTTCATTACTTGAAATTGAAAATATAAAAACCGTTACAAATATTATAAATGAGCATATATCATCTTAAAAATGAACAAAAAAACCTTGAAATTTCTTTCAAGGCTTATCTATTTAATATTTAAAATTAATTTACTTCTGTAACCAAGCAGCCATACTTACTTCATTATTGATAATTCCTTTTAATTCTGAAATAGCAACACGTTTTTGCTCCATAGTATCTCTATGACGAATAGTTACTGAATTATCATTTAAAGTATCATGATCTACAGTAATACAAAAAGGTGTACCCGCAGCATCTTGTCTTCTATAACGTTTACCAACAGCATCTTTTTCATCATAAACAACGTTAAAATCAAATTTCAAATCGTTCACAATTTTCTTAGCAACTTCTGGCAAACCATCTTTTTTAACCAATGGAAAAATTGCAGCCTTTGTAGGTGCTAAAACCGCAGGTAATTTTAATACTGTTCTAGTAGTCCCATTTTCCAATTCTTCATCCATTAAGGAGTTTGAAAAAACTGCTAAGAATAATCTATCCAAACCTACAGAAGTTTCAACCACATAAGGCACATAGCTCTCTCCTAATTCAGGATCAAAATATTGTAATTTTTTTCCAGAATGCTCTTCGTGTGCTTTCAAATCGAAATCTGTTCTTGAGTGAATTCCTTCTAGTTCTTTAAAACCAAATGGAAATCTAAATTCAATATCAGCTGCAGCATCTGCATAATGTGCTAATTTATCATGATCATGGAAACGGTAATTATCTTCACCTAAACCTAAAGATTTATGCCATTCTAAACGTGTTTGCTTCCATTTTTCATACCATTCTTTTTGCGTTCCAGGGCGTACAAAAAATTGCATTTCCATTTGTTCAAACTCCCGCATTCTAAAAATAAATTGACGTGCAACTATTTCATTACGAAATGCCTTTCCTGTTTGAGCAATACCAAAAGGAATTTTCATTCTTCCTGTTTTTTGCACATTCAAGAAGTTTACAAAAATACCTTGAGCCGTTTCTGGACGCAAGTACAAATCCATTGCTGAATCTGCAGAAGCTCCTAGCTTAGTTCCAAACATTAAATTGAACTGCTTTACCTCGGTCCAATTTCTAGAACCCGATAATGGACAAGCAATTTCCAATTCTTCAATCAAAGCTTTTACATCCGCCAGATCTTCTTTCTCTAAAGACTGCCCCATTCTTTTTAGAATAGCTGCACCTTTTTCTTTATTTGCTAAAACTCTTGGATTGGTATTTAAAAACTCTTCTTTATTAAAAGAATCTCCAAAACGTTTTGCAGCCTTTGCTACTTCCTTTTCTATTTTAGCATCTAATTTCCCAACATAGTCTTCAATTAAAACATCCGCTCTATATCGTTTTTTAGAATCTTTATTATCTATTAATGGATCATTAAAAGCATCTACATGCCCTGAAGCTTTCCAAGTAGTAGGGTGCATAAAAATTGCTGCATCTAAACCAACAATATTGTCGTTCATTTGCACCATTGCTTTCCACCAATATTCTCTAATATTTTTCTTTAATTCAACACCGTTTTGTGCATAATCATATACTGCACTTAAACCGTCATAAATTTCACTTGATTGAAACACATAACCGTATTCCTTTGCATGTGAAACTACTTTTTTAAATTGATCTTCTTGCTTTGCCATAGTGCAAAAATAAGTTTTTTTGTTACAAAAATAGAGTTGTAAATTAATCTTTGTTAGGAAACAAAAAAGAGCAAGGTTCCCCTTACTCTCATTGTATAATATGATAAAATCTTAGAAAATTCCTAAGAAACTATCCTTCAATTCTAAAGAAGTACTTCCTACTTGTTTTCCGTCTAAAATAACAGAAACTGTATACTCTCCTTTTGTTGTTGTATCGCTATCAACATCTGTAATAATAATTACTTCTGTTTCTATATTTTGGTAATTAATTGCTGTTGTATCAGAATAATCAATATCACTACCATTAATATTTACTTTTCCTTTAGGTGCAACTACAGTTCCTTCAGAATCTTTAATTACAAAATATGCAGGTTTTTCTCCACTTTCAGTCAATTCATTTTTCTCAATTGTAAAAGTAATTCTGAAAGCATCCGTTTTTTTGTATCGGCTAGTTTCTTTTAAGGCTCCTGTGCTAGATTTTTTCATAGCAACAACTCCCAAATTATTAATAGATAAAACAGCACCTTTTGCTACTTTGTTTGATAAATCTTGATTCTCATTGGTTAATTTAGCATTCTCATCAGCTTGCGCAGCAATTGTTTCTTTAGCTTCTACTACTTCACCCGACAACTTTACGTTTTCTTTAGTTAAAGCATCTACTTGAGCAAACAATTCTTTGTTTTTCGCCTGTAATGAATACACTCTGTTTTTATATCTTTTAATAAGACTGTAGCTTGTAGTTTTTTCATTTTGCAAAGAATCTTTATAAGTAATAATATCTTCTCTTGCAGCTTTTAATTTTGCCTTTAATGAAGTCCCTTCAGCAATTTTAGCATCGTAATCAGTAATTAATTTATCTAATTCTGTTTTTATTTCTGCCTTTTCTAATTCTAATTCTGTTTTTAACTCATTGTGCTC
>JBHOTE010000093.1:0-3250 GCA_042584125.1 Bacteroidota bacterium | reverse complement strand
CATTACGACTATTGGTGCAGCATCGGCGGTAATTATTTTGGTTTTTAAAGACACTATTTTAGGTTTTGTGGCTAGTATTCAGGTTTCTATAAACGATATGGTTCGTATTGGTGACTGGATCACTTTTGAAAAATATGGTGCGGATGGTGATGTTATCGAAATTAATTTATCTACCGTGAAAGTTCAGAATTTTGACAAAACAATCACAACAATTCCTACCTATGCTTTGATTTCGGATTCATTTAAAAATTGGAGAGGAATGGAGGATTCAGGTGGTAGACGAATCAAGAGATCCTTAAATATTAAGTTGGAAAGTATTGGTTATTTAACAAAAGAAGAAGTGAATTCTTTGAAAAAAATTAATATGATTAGTTCCTACTTAGAAACACGTCAAGCAGATATTGATGCCTATAACATCAAGAATAATTTTGATAAAGAATTACTTTTAAACGGTAGAAACCTTACAAATATTGGTGTGTTTAGAAAGTATATTGAAACGTATATTGAAAATCATTCTGCCATTCATAAAGAAATGACAATTATGGTGCGTCAATTAGCTCCTACTACACAGGGAATACCATTGGAGATTTATGCTTTTAGTAGTGACAAACGGTGGAAGAATTACGAATATATTATGGCAGATATTTTTGATCATATTATTGCCGCAGTTCCCTATTTTAAGTTAGAGATTTTTGAATTACCAACAAATTTCAAAGATTTAAATGACTAATAAAGAGTATGAAATGATGAATTTGCTATTGTGTTACATAGGAGATTTTTATGGAACTATAAAGACCCAAAAAAAGGTAGTGATTTTAAAATCACTACCTTTTTTTTATTCATAAAGCAACACTTAAGAAGATTGCTGTACGTTTTAATTAAGCCAATACTTCTTGCACTTTATCAGCAGCTTCTTGAAATTCAGTAGCAGAAATAATTTCCATTCCACTGTTATCAATTAAAGCTTTAGCCCCAATAGCATTTGTCCCCTGCAAACGACAGATAATAGGAACATTAATTCTGTCTCCCATACTTTTGTAAGCATCTACTACTCCTTGTGCAACACGATCACAACGAACAATACCACCAAAAATATTTACTAAGATAGCTTTTACATTTGGGTCTTTTAAAATAATTCCAAAAGCAGCTTCCACACGAGCAGCATCAGCAGTTCCACCAACATCTAAAAAGTTAGCTGGCTCTCCTCCTGCTTGTTTAATTAAATCCATAGTTCCCATTGCCAAACCAGCTCCGTTTACCATACATCCAACATTTCCATCTAAATCTACATAATTCAATCCAACAGCTTTTGCTTCAACTTCAATAGGATTTTCTTCACGAAGATCTCTCATTTCAATATAATCTTTATGTCTAAATAGCGCATTTTCATCTAAAGAAACTTTAGCATCTACTGCTAAAATTTTATCATCAGAAGTTTTTAATACAGGGTTAATTTCAAACATTGCAGAATCAGACTTTTCATAGGCAGTAACCAAGGCAAAAATGAACTTTGTCATTTCTTTAAAGGCATTTCCAGACAAACCTAAATTAAAAGCAATTTTACGAGTTTGAAAAGGTAAAATTCCTGTGCTCGGATCAATTTCTTCAGTAAAAATTAAATGAGGAGTTTCTTCAGCAACAGTTTCAATATCCATTCCACCTTCTGTAGAATACATCACCATATTTCTTCCGGTTGCTCTGTTTAGTAAAACAGACATGTAAAATTCTTCTGTTTCATTTTCACCTGGGTAATATACATCCTCAGCAATTAAAACTTGGTTTACTAATTTCCCCTCAGCAGAAGTTTGAGGTGTCACCAACATCATTCCAAGGATATCATTTGAAATACTTTTTACTTCATCAAGATTTTTGGCAAGTTTTACTCCCCCACCTTTTCCACGTCCACCTGCGTGTACCTGTGCTTTAACAACATACCAACTAGTGCCTGTTTGTTCAGTTAACTCTTTTGCAGCTGCTACAGCTTCATCAGGAGTTTGAGCAACGATTCCACGTTGTATTCTTACTCCAAAACTATTCAATATTTGTTTACCTTGATATTCGTGTAAGTTCATTTTGTTTTCTGTTTATGTGAAAAATTACGATGCCAAAAATACTAATTTAACTACTTAATAAAGCTATAGAATATTAAAAATATTTTGTTGTAAAACAGAAACATAAAAAAAGCCGTTTTTACGAGAAAAACGGCTTTGATATTTTTTGTAAAGTGTTATGCTAGAACCATTTGCACTTTATCAGCAGCTTCTTGAAATTCGGTAGCAGAAATAATTTCCATTCCGCTATTATCAATTAAAGCTTTAGCTTCTTTCGCATTTGTTCCTTGTAAACGACAGATAATAGGAACATTAATTCTGTCTCCCATATTTTTATAGGCATCTACAACCCCTTGAGCAACACGATCACAACGAACAATACCACCAAAAATATTTACTAAGATAGCTTTTACATTTGGGTCTTTTAAAATAATTCCAAAAGCAGCTTCCACACGAGCAGCATCAGCAGTTCCACCAACATCTAAAAAGTTAGCTGGCTCTCCTCCTGCTTGTTTAATTAAGTCCATAGTTCCCATTGCCAAACCAGCTCCGTTTACCATACATCCAACATTTCCATCTAAATCTACATAGTTCAATCCAACAGCTTTGGCTTCAACTTCAATAGGGTTTTCTTCTCGGATATCTCTTAATTCAATATAATCTTTATGTCTAAATAGTGCATTTTCGTCTAAAGTAACTTTAGAATCTACTGCTAATATTTGATCATCAGCAGTTTTAAATACAGGGTTAATTTCAAATAAAGCAGCATCAGAACCTACATATGCATTGTACAAAGCGGTTGCAAATTTAGTCATGTCTTTAAATGCAGCACCTGATAATCCTAGGTTAAAAGCTATTTTACGTGCTTGAAAAGGTAATACTCCGGTTGCAGGGTCAATTTCTTCAGTAAAAATTAAATGTGGAGTTTCTTCAGCAACTGCTTCAATATCCATTCCTCCTTCTGTAGAATACATAATCATATTTCTACCTGTTGCTCTGTTTAACAAAACAGACATATAAAATTCTTCAGGTTTAGAAGGTCCATCATAGTAAACATTTTCTGAAATTAATACAGAATGTACCTCTTTACCTTCTGCTGAAGTTTGGGGAGTAATTAACATCATCCCTAAAATTTGATCAGCATAGGTTTTTACTTCCTCAATAGATTTAGCAATTTTAACACCACCACCTTTACCACG
>JBHOTE010000092.1:0-3305 GCA_042584125.1 Bacteroidota bacterium | reverse complement strand
CTATTTCCTCTTTAGGACCTACAATAATATTATTGTAACTTCTCATTCCTGTACCTGCTGGAATTCTCTTACCAACAATTACATTCTCTTTCAATCCTTCTAAAGTATCTACTTTACCACTTACAGCGGCTTCATTTAATACTTTTGTAGTTTCTTGGAACGATGCCGCAGAAATAAATGATTTTGTTTGAAGTGAAGCTCTTGTAATACCTTGCAAAATTTGCTCTGCTGTTGCAGGTCTAGCATCTCTTGCTATAACAAGTTCTTTATCTTCTCTACGCAACAATGAATTTTCATCTCTTAATTTACGAGAAGAAATAATTTGTCCAGCTTTCAATTCATCAGAACCTCCAACTTCTTCAATTACTTTCATTCCGTAAATCGCATCATTTTGCTCAATAAAGTCATTTTTATGAACCAAAGCATTCTCTAAGAATAAAGTATCTCCAGAATCCATAATTCTAACTTTACGCATCATTTGACGAACAACAACTTCAAAATGCTTGTCATTAATTTTCACCCCTTGCAAACGATATACCTCTTGTATTTCATTTACCAAGTACTCTTGTACTTTAGATGGTCCTTGAATTTTTAAGATATCGTTTGGAGTAACAGCACCATCAGACAACGGCATACCTGCTTTGATAAAATCGTTTTCTTGAACTAAGATTTGATTAGAAAGTTTTACTAAATACTTCTTAATGTCTCCTAATTTAGACTCAACGATAATCTCACGGTTACCACGCTTAATTTTACCAAAAGAAACAACTCCATCAGTTTCAGCTACTACAGCTGGGTTAGAAGGGTTACGTGCTTCAAACAATTCTGTTACACGTGGTAAACCTCCTGTAATATCCCCTGCTTTACCAGACTTACGTGGAATTTTAACTAAGACTTTACCTGATTCTATTTCTTCTCCATTATCAATCATTAAGTGAGAACCTAATGGTAAACTGTACGAACGTAAAGCTTCACCATCTTTTCCTTCAATAATTAACGCAGGAATAATTTTCTTATTCTTAGATTCTGTAATTACTTTTTCTTGGAACCCTGTTTGCTCATCAATTTCAACTGTATAGTTGACTCCTTTTTCAACATTATCAAAAACAATCTTACCAGCAAATTCAGAAACGATAGTACCGTTAAAGGCATCCCATTGACAAACTACATCTCCTTTTTTGATTTTCTTCTTCCCTTTTATGAAAACATGAGAACCATAAGGAATATTATTTGTACTCAACACCAATCCTGTTACTTCATCAATAACTTTAATTTCAGAAGTTCTAGAAATTACGATATCAACTTTGTTACCTTGAGCATCTTCACCTTCAACAGTATTTAAGTCTTCAATCTCTATTTTACCTCCAAACTTAGCAATCAACTTATTGTCTTCAGAAATATTTCCGGCAACCCCACCAACGTGGAATGTTCTTAATGTTAACTGAGTACCTGGCTCACCAATTGATTGTGCTGCAATAACACCAACTGACTCACCTCTTTGAACCATTGTTCGAGTAGATAAACTCTGACCATAACAACTAGCACAAATTCCTCTTGTAGCCTCACAAGTTAATGGAGAGCGTACTTCAACAGTATCAACACCTGCATTTTGAATTTCTTTAGCTAACTCATCCGTAATTAATTCAGAAGCACCTAAAATAACTTCTTTAGTTACTGGATTATATACATCATGTAAAGTAAAACGACCTACGATTCTTTCCTCTAAAGATTCAACAATCTCATCATTCTTTTTCAAAGGAGAAACCTCTAAACCTCTTAAAGTTCCACAGTCTTCTTCATTTACAATTACATCTTGCGCAACATCAACCAAACGACGTGTTAAGTAACCAGCATCGGCAGTTTTCAAAGCCGTATCTGCAAGTCCTTTACGGGCACCGTGAGTAGAGATAAAATATTCCAAAATTGACAAACCTTCCTTAAAGTTAGAAAGAATTGGATTTTCAATAATTTCTCCACCTGATGCTGTAGATTTTTTAGGCTTCGCCATTAATCCACGCATACCTGTCAACTGACGAATTTGCTCTTTAGATCCACGGGCTCCAGAATCAAGCATCATGTATACAGAGTTAAATCCTTGTTGGTCTTCACGCAAACGTTTCATCGATAATTCTGTCAAACGATTGTTAGTAGATCCCCAAATATCAATAACTTGGTTGTAACGCTCTTTGTTCGTTAACATACCCATGTTATAGTTAGACATAATAATATCAACCTCTGCATTTGCAGCATCAATCATACCTTGCTTTTCAGCTGGTATAATAATATCTCCTAAACTAAATGATAGACCTCCACGGAATGCAAACATGAATCCCATTGTTTTAATATCATCTAAGAACTTTCCTGTTGTAGGAATATCTGTAGCTTTCAAAATACCTCCAATGATATCTCTCAAGTTTTTCTTAGTCAATACCTCATTGATATATCCCGCTTTTGCAGGAACAACTTCATTAATCAATACTCTACCTACAGTAGTTTTGATAATTCTCGTTACTTGTTCTCCGTTTTCGTCAATATCCTGAGTTCTTACTTTAATTCCAGCATTCAAATCAACAGCTTCCTCATTATAAGCAATATTCACCTCTTCAGGAGAATAGAAAGTCAATCCTTCACCTTTAATAGGCACCTCTGGAGTTGAAATTCTTTCCTTAGTCATATAATACAATCCAAGTACCATATCCTGAGAAGGAACTGTTACTGGTGCACCATTGGCTGGATTTAAAATATTGTGTGATGCTAATAATAACATCTGAGCTTCTAAAATAGCTTCAGGTCCTAATGGCAAGTGAACCGCCATTTGATCCCCATCAAAATCGGCATTAAAGGCCGCACAAGCTAATGGGTGTAATTGAATTGCTTTTCCTTCAATTAACTTAGGTTGGAATGCTTGAATTCCCAAACGGTGCAACGTAGGTGCACGGTTTAGCAATACCGGATGTCCTTTTAAAACATTTTCCAAAATATCCCAAACTACAGGCTCTTTTTTATCTATTATTTTCTTTGCAGATTTTACTGTCTTTACAATTCCTCTTTCAATCAATTTACGAATGATAAAAGGTTTGTATAATTCAGCCGCCATATCTTTCGGCAATCCACATTCAGACAATTTCATTTCTGGTCCAACAACAATTACAGAACGTGCAGAATAATCAACACGTTTCCCTAATAAGTTTTGACGAAAACGACCTTGCTTACCTTTTAATGAATCAGATAATGATTTCAAAGGTCTGTTAGATTCCGTTTTTACTGCTGATGCTTTACGTGTGTTATCGAACAATGAATCTACT
>JBHOTE010000091.1:0-3441 GCA_042584125.1 Bacteroidota bacterium | reverse complement strand
TTTCTTTTGAAGGAGTAAATAGGAAGGTGTCCACAACATTTGGTACAGGACTGTAATTTCCTTTTAGCCCGAAATCTTGCATGGTTTTTGCCAATTCGTTTGATACTGGGCAAATAAAGTTAGCGTTAGCTGTGACTAACTTCATGACTGCTTTTTTTAGAGAACTAATTTTTTTATTTAGTATTGGTTTATAACCACTCCAGTGCTCACTTACAAGGAAAGGTGTTTTTAAAAAAAACTTTGAATAGAGAGCCAAAATTCCAAAAGGATACAAGACGTTGAGGTGTAGTATATTTGGTGTTTGCTCTAGCTTTTTTAAAATTTTCTTGTACGATTTATAGTAACGAATGCATTTTACAATAGGATTATTAGTCGGTTTAAGATAAGCAATATGTGTATCTACACCATTTATATTTTTGCTATCTATTTCAATGTTTTGGTTTGCATTTTGGTCGGTAATAATATGTACAACAGAAACATTGTGTAGCGTGTTAACCGCTTCAGCATGTCTCTGAATAAAGTTTCCGTTTGTGGGTAAAACACGATTTGGATACCAGCTGCATAAAAATAATACGTTTAGCTTTTTGTCCAAAATTTAAGTTGTTTGTTTCAGAAAGTCATTATAGTCTCTAATATAATCTTCTTCAGAAAACAATCCAGAGTTAAGCACAAGACAAGTACTTCCACTAGAAAAATTTTCTAATTCTCGCCAAACATTTTTTTCAATCAATAAACCTTTGTTGGGGTTGTTTAAAAAAATCTTCTGTTGTTCCGTTCCGTTATCAACCTTAACAAAAAAACTTCCAGAAATAGGAATTAATAATTCTAGTTGTTCTTTATGTGCATGTCCTCCTCGATAGGAATCTGAAGGGACATCGTATAAATAATAAACTCGTTTTATTTCAAATGGAATTGTATTTCCTTCTATTACGGCAAGATTTCCTCTTGGGTCTGCTATTTTGGGGATGTCAATTATGCGAATGTTCTTCATATAGTAAATTAAAACGAAGTATATTTGAACAAAAATAGAGTTTTTTTTTATACCAGTACATGAGAATATTATTAGTAGGAGAATATAGTAGGTTGCATAATTCCTTAAAAGAAGGATTGCAAAAAATGGGGCATACCGTGGTAATTGTTGGAACGGGTGATGCCTTTAAAAATTTTCCTGTGGATGTGAATATACAGTCTGTTTTTTTTAACACAGGAATATGTAGGTTTGTAAAAAGAGTCCTGTACTTATTCTTAAAAATAGATTTGAGAGGAATAGAACAAGGAATCCGTTTTTATAGAGGAGTCCGAAAGCTAGACAATTTTGATGTGGTTCAATTAATAAACGAAGAACCAATTAAGTCCACCCCGAAATTTGAAATTTTATTACTCAAATTCCTTCTGAAAAAAACAAAAAAACTATATCTACTTTCTTGTGGAACTGATTATGTAAGTGTTTCTTTTGCAAATGATAAAAAGTTGCGATACTCACTATTAACACCTTTGTTTAAAGGGCACGATCCAGATAGTTCATCCTATAAATTTGTATTTAAATATATTAGTAAACCCTATAAAAGGTTGCACGAGTTTTTATATGAAAGAATAAATGGTGTTATAGCCACTGATATGGATTATCACCTTCCTTTAATTGGGAATTCAAAATATTTGGGTTTGATTCCTAACCCAATAAATATTGATAAAATTGAATATCTTCACTTTTATTGGAAACTATAGATATTACCGATAAAATTAAAATTTTTCACGGGGTAAATTCAGGAAATTATTATAAAAAAGGAAATTATATTTTTGAGGAGGCTTTGCAAATTATTTTAAAGAAGTATTCTGATAAAATAGAGGTGGTTTCTACTACAGATTTGCCGTATGATGTTTATATAAATGAATATAATAATTGCCATATATTATTAGATCAGGTTTATGGATATGACCAAGGATACAATGCCTTGGAAGCAATGGCAAAAGGAAAAGTTGTGTTTACAGGTGCAGAAAGTGAGTTTTTAGAATATTATGGCTTAAATAAAAATGAAGTCTGTATAAATGCTTTGCCAGATGCCAAAAGTATTGCTGCAGAATTGGAAGCATTAATATTACATCCGAATCAGTTATTAGAAATAAGCAAAAATGCTAGAGTATTTATTGAAAAGGAGCATAGTTATTTGAGTATTGCAAAAAAATACCATGCTAAATGGTTAGAGAATTGAGGAACGATCTAAGGATTAGAATCTTTTAAACCCATAATACTAAAAAAGAAACTAAATAAAATAATCTGCACTCCTAAAATAATAGTGACCGATGCGGGAATAATTATTTTTAAAGATTCTTTTATCAATTCTACTTTATCAATCACAAAAAATAAACCGATACCGATGGCTACTGTAAATAATCCTAAAAGGATACCTCTTTCTAACGTAAAGTAATTAAAAATTTGATTGTAATTTTTAGGTTTTGGAATGAGACCATGATTGGCAGCGTAAATTTTTGTAAGCGCATAAAAAACTACAAATTGGAAACTGATAACAAATACGCTAGCGCTTAATGGCAACCATTCTATAGTTAAATAATTATTGAAAATAATAGCTAATGTAGCAAAGAAACTAAAAAACATTAATAAAATTCCTGGGTATAAAAAAAGCCATTTAGGACTGTATAGTAAAAGAAAACGTAAATGTCTCCACCCATCAGGGAAAGTTCTTAAATGCGGTTTTCTTGATCTTCCTGCTGGAAATACGGTAGTCGGAATTTCTGTAATATTTAAATTTAGCAAAGAGGCTTTTACTACAATTTCTGAAGCAAATTCCATTCCAGAGCAGTTAAGATCCATTTTATTAAAAGCTTCTTTTGTAAAGCCTCTAATACCACAATGAAAGTCTCCAATATTGGTTTTAAAAAATAGGTTTCCAATAAAAGTTAAGATAGGATTTCCAACATATCTATGTAAAAAGGGCATGGCGTCTTTTTGTTTTTCCCCTTTAAATCGATTACCCATTACTAAATCAAATCCTTCTCTTAGTTTTTCAACAAACTCAATATTATCTATCTCATGACTCCCATCCGTATCTGCAGTAATAATATATTTTCCTTTAGCTTTGTGAATAGCTCCTATACTGGCATTACCATATCCTTTTTTTTCTACATGAGCTACTACTGCGCCAAGGTTTTGTGCTATTTCAATTGAGCCATCCGTACTTCCGTTATCTCCAATAACAACTTCACCTTTAATATTATTTTTTTTGATGAAATTTTGCGCTTCTTTAATACATTCACCTAGTGTTTCAGCTTCATTTAAGCAAGGCATTATTATAGATAAATCATACAATAAACTAGCACATGGTAGGTATATAAATAATGCCATGAGTTATGTGCATTTAATAACTGCTAGTTTTTATGTATCTGAAGATTCCGATGTAGTTTTTTTTAAGGATAACGATGAAA
>JBHOTE010000090.1:0-3508 GCA_042584125.1 Bacteroidota bacterium | reverse complement strand
ACCATCATTATGAAAAAACTAATTTTAATACTTGCATTAGCCATTTCTACTTTTAGCTATTCACAAATAGAAGACCCTGTTAAGTGGTCAACCTCTGTTGAAAAAGTTTCAGAAACAGAATATAAATTAATTTCTAAAGCAAGTATTGAAGCTGGGTGGCACTTGTATTCACAAACTGTACCTGAAGATGGCCCTATTTCAACAACGTTTACTTATGATGATGCCAATGGCGCTTTTAAAATAATAGGAAACACATCAGAAGAGGAAGGACATATAGTAGATGATCCTGTTTTTCAAATGAAAATCAAATATTTTGAAAATCGTGCAATTTTCGAACAAAAAATAGAAGTACTAGGTGATAAAACAACCATTGAAGGTTTTGTAGAATTCATGGTTTGTGATGATGAAAAATGCCTACCTCCTACCGAAGTAGATTTGGTTTTTAACATTTCCGACAAACCACAAGAAGTCGCACAAAAAAATGTAGAAACTAAAAAAGAAGCTACAGCAACAGCACATCAATCCTCTTCTAAAGAATCAAAAAAAGGAATTTGGAGTATCTTTTTTATTGCATTTTTATCAGGATTTGCAGCACTTTTAACACCATGTGTTTTTCCTATGATTCCTATGACCGTAAGTTTCTTTACGAAACAAAGTAAAAACAAAGCGGCAGGAATTAGAAATGCAATTATCTATGGTGTTTCAATTATGGCAATTTATGTATTATTAGGCTCTTTAGTGAGCTTATTATTTGGTGCAGATGCATTGAACGCATTATCAACGAATGTTTGGTTTAATGTAGCATTCTTCCTATTATTAATAATCTTCGCTGCCTCTTTCTTAGGAGCTTTTGAAATTATGCTTCCTAATTCTTGGGCTAACAAAGTAGATTCACAAGCAGATAGAGGTGGACTAATTGGTATTTTCTTTATGGCATTAGCATTGGCTATTGTTTCTTTTTCATGTACAGGACCTATTGTAGGAACCTTACTAGTTGAAGCTGCTGCTGGAGGAAATCAAATTGGACCGATAGTAGGTATGCTAGGATTTTCATTTGCCATAGCATTACCATTTACCTTATTTGCAGCTTTCCCAGGTTGGTTAAATTCTTTACCAAAATCTGGAGGGTGGCTAAATACGGTAAAAGTAGTTTTAGGTTTTCTAGAATTAGCATTGGCTTTTAAATTCTTATCAAATGCCGATTTAGTTTTAGACCTACATTTATTTGAACGTGAAGTATTTATTGCAATCTGGATTGCTATTTTTGGGGCTTTGGCTTTTTACCTTTTCGGAAAAATACAATTACCTCACGATTCACCAGTAACACATATTTCAGTAGGAAGATTAAGTTTAGGACTTATCGTATTATCATTTACCATTTATATGGTGCCTGGACTATGGGGCGCACCATTAAATTTAATAAGCGCATTTCCTCCTCCGCAACACTACAGCGAATCCCCATATGGTGTAGGGTTTACTAAAACGGGAGGAGGAAGCTCTTTGAGTTCACATACAGATGTACCAGAAGGTGCTCATTTAATGGCTCCACATGACATTATTGCTTTTAATGATTATGACAAAGGCTTGGCTTATGCACAAAAAGTTGGAAAACCAGTAATGATAGATTTTACAGGAAAGGCTTGTGTAAACTGTAGAAAGATGGAACAAAATGTTTGGCCAAAACCTGAAGTATTAGAAATACTAAAAAATAAAGTCGTACTTATTTCATTATATGTTGATGATAAAAGAAACTTAGCCGCTAATGATGTTGTTGAATCCAAATTAAAACCTGGAAAAAAATTAAAATACATTGGTCAAAAATGGAGTGAATTACAGACTATTAAATACAAAACTAATTCACAACCTTTTTATGTTTTAATGGACCATAATGAAGAGAATTTAATTGATCCTGTAGCATATACCCCAGATGTAGAAGAATATCTTACTTGGTTAAAAACAGGTACAGCAAATTTTAAATAGGCTCTAATCACTGAATTTCAATATAAAATTTATGGCAGCAAAATTGAAAAACATTTTTAAAAAGAAACAAACAAAAACATCTAATTTAGAGAGTTATTTTGAGCCTTTTAGAAAAAACATCGTAGGGATAGATCAATACTTTGAATCACCATATGGTAGAAAAAAAGTGATTTATTCTGATTGGACAGCTAGTGGCAGATTGTATAGACCTATTGAAGAAAAATTAACAAATGAAATAGGTCCTTATGTAGCAAATACACATACAGAAACTTCCATAACAGGTTCTGTGATGACTATGGCTTATCACGATGCTAGATCCATCATAAAAAAGCATGTGAATGCCTCAAAAGATGATGTATTAATTACTGTTGGTACCGGGATGACTGGAGCCATCAATAAATTTCAGCGTATTCTTGGAATTAAGCTTAATGAAAATTTAAAAGATCATACACAAGTTCCAGAGGAAAAAAGACCGATCATATTCGTGTCTCATATGGAACATCATTCTAACCAAACTTCTTGGCTAGAAACTATTGCGAAAGTAGAAGTTATCCAATCCAATGATAATGGGTTGCCATGTTTAAAAAACCTGCAAGAACTATTAGACAAATACGCAGAAGTACCGTTAAAAATAGCTGCGATCACCGGATGTTCTAATGTAACAGGTATAAGAACCAATTATAATGAAGTTGCCAAAATAATGCACAGAAACAATGGATTATGTTTTGTAGACTTTGCTTGCTCTGCTCCTTATGTCAATATTGATATGCATCCAGAAAATGAAGATGAGTATTTAGATGCCATTACTTTTTCACCCCATAAATTTTTAGGAGGACCAGGATCTTCTGGTGTTTTAATTTTCAACAAAAAACTATATAAAAACTTGGTACCTGACAATCCCGGAGGAGGAACAGTAAGTTATACCAACCCATGGGGGGATCATGATTATGTAGATGATATAGAAACTCGAGAAGATGGTGGTACACCTGGGTTTTTACAAGCTATTAGAATCGCACTTTCTATTGAGCTTAAAGATAAAATGGGTGTTCAGAATATTTTAGATAGAGAACATGAGTTAAATGCTCTTGTTTTTGAAAAACTTTCTAACATTAGCAATCTTAAAATTTTAGCACCCGATCATAAAGACAGACTTGGTGTGTTTTCTTTTTATATTGAAAATACACATTACAATTTAGTCGTTAAACTATTAAATGATCGTTTTGGAGTACAAACCAGAGGAGGATGCTCTTGTGCAGGAACCTATGGACATTATTTACTACATGTAGATCAATTAACCTCGAAAGCTATAGAACAAAAAATATTAGAGGGTTGTTTAATGGAGCGTCCGGGTTGGATTAGAATGTCAATTCACCCAACTATGACTAATAGCGAAATAGAATTTATTTGTAACGCCATTAAATCTGTTGCAGAAAACATTACAGACTGGGAGAAAGATTACTCTTACGACCCAGCAAAAAATGAATTCATTCATAAAGACAAAAGTAATATTGAACAAACAATAATGGAC
>JBHOTE010000089.1:0-3512 GCA_042584125.1 Bacteroidota bacterium | reverse complement strand
AAATGTGCCAATCCCTGAAAATTTTGATTCATTTTTAGCTCAGTTCAGCTTACCAAATTTCGGAGCAATTGCTAATCAGGAAGTTTGGATTACTGGTTTTACCATAGCGCTTGTTGCTAGTCTTGAGACTTTATTATGTGTAGAAGCAACAGATAAAATTGACCCAAGAAAAAGAGTGACACCAACTAATAGAGAATTAGTTGCTCAAGGTTCAGGAAATATTATCTCTGGACTTATCGGAGGACTACCTATTACACAAGTTATTGTAAGAAGTTCTGCGAATATTCAATCAGGTGGTCAAACCAAGCTATCAGCAATTATTCATGGATTTTTATTATTGATTTCCGTATTAATTATTCCAACCATCCTAAACATGATTCCGTTAGCTGTTTTAGCTTCCATTCTTTTAGTAGTAGGCTATAAATTAGCAAACCCAAGTACCTTTAAAAAGATGCTTAGCCTAGGTTGGCAACAATATGTTCCCTTTTTAATAACAGTACTATTAGTTCAATATAATTTATTAATTGGAATCGCTATTGGACTTGTTATTGGAGTAATTATTGTACTCTATAAAAGTTTTCAAAATTCTCACTTCTTACATATTAAAGAAAGAGACAATACACACCACCATGTAAAGATGGAATTAGCAGAAGAGGTAACTTTTTTCAACAAAGGTGCTATTATGAGAGAGTTAGAAAACATTCCAACTGACACACATTTCTTTAGATTATGATGTTATTGAAATATTTGAAGACTTTCTAGACAAAGCTGCCAATAGAAACATAAAAATAAAGCTTACTTCCAAAAGAGGCGTGATCGATAATCCTGAAAGTTTTATTGAATTTTTTAAATCGAGACCAAAAAGTGATTTATCCCTAAAATAACAACATATTAAACTTTATAGCCATGAAGACACAAACAAAAGAAACACAACAAAATTTAACACCTCAAATTGCCCATAATATTTTAGTAGAAGGCAACAAGAGATTTGTTCAAAACCTAAAAACACAAAGAGATTTGAAACAACAAGTCTTAGATACAAGTAATGGTCAATTCCCCTTCGCTGTGGTTTTGAGCTGTATTGACTCAAGAGTACCTGCTGAATTGGTATTTGACCAAGGAATTGGTGATATCTTTAGTGTTAGAGTTGCTGGAAATATAATAAACGAGGATGTTTTAGGCTCTATTGAATACGGTTGTAAAGTGGCTGGATCTAAAATTGTTGTGGTCTTAGGCCATACAAAATGTGGAGCGGTAACCGCAGCCTGTCAACATGTTGAACTAGGAAACATTACAGCATTGTTAGAAAAAATACAACCTGCTGTTAAAAAAGTAAACAAAGCAGTTACGCCAGAATCAATTGAAGAAACAGCAATCGTAAACGTTGAATTATCTATAGAAAGAATTCGCAAAGAGAGTAGTATTTTAGCAGAGATGGAAAAAAATGGAGAAATTGAAATTGTAGGGGCTTCTTACAATGTAACAAGTGGAGAAGTTGAGTTTTTATAAATAACAACATTCCTTAAAACAGAAAAAGATTCTTTTCTATCGAAAAGAATCTTTTTTATTTTCAGCTCTGTTCAAATTTTCACCCTTTTTAAAAGTTAAAACAATATTGCAATCGCATATTTTTATTCACGCGCAGACCATTTGAAGATTCGTATCTTTATCAAAAATTTGAAATCTTGAAGGACGTACTACTTATAACCCCACCATTTACACAACTTAACACTCCTTACCCTGCAACAGCTTACTTAAAAGGTTTTTTGAATACCAAAAACATAAGCTGTTTTCAAATGGATTTAGGAATGGAAGTCATACTAACATTGTTTGAAAAAAACAGTTTAGAAATCATTTTTGAAAAAGCTTTTCAAGAAAACACCATTCAAAGTACAAATGCCAAAAGAATTTATGCATTAAGAGAAGAGTACCTTCAAACCATTAATTCCGTTATCTTATTTCTTCAAGGAAAAAATCAAACTTTAGCCCGTCAAATTTGTAGCGAAAATTATTTACCAGAAGCAAATAGATTTCAACAGTTAGATGATTTAGAGTGGGCATTTGGTACAATGGGACTACAAAACAAAGCCAAACATTTAGCCACACTTTATTTAGAAGATATTTCTGATTTTATTATTGAGTGTATTGATGAAAATTTTGGTTTTAGTCGATATGCAGAGAGTATTGGTCAAAGCGCACATTCATTTGATAAATTATACGACAATCTACAAAATGACCTTAGTTATATTGATCAGCTAAGCCTTTCTATTTTAACAGAAAGAATAAAAAAAACACAACCTAGACTTGTAGGTATTTCAGTGCCTTTTCCAGGGAATTTACACAGTGCCTTTCGTTGCGCTCAATTCATAAAAAACAACTATCCTGGAATAAAAATTTCTATGGGAGGCGGGTTTCCTAATACAGAATTACGAAGTTTAACTGATATTCGTGTTTTTGAATTCTTCGATTACATTACTTTAGATGACGGTGAGTTACCCGTAGAATTACTCGTTCACTCTTTAGACATCGAGAACTTAGATAATTTTAAATTCAAAAGAACTTTACTCGCTAAAGATGGAGCTGTTTTTTACAACAACAATTCAAACATCCCAGACTACAAACAAAAAGATATTGGTACACCAGATTATTCAGATTTACTTTTGAATCAATACATTTCAGTAATAGAAATTGCAAACCCAATGCACAGTCTTTGGAGTGATGGAAGATGGAATAAAATGACCATGGCACATGGATGCTATTGGGGGAAATGCTCTTTTTGCGATGTCTCTTTAGATTATATAAAAATTTACGAGCCTATAACTGCAAAATTATTAGTTGATAGAATAGAAGAGATAATTGAACAAACTGGTGAAACAGGTTTTCATTTTGTAGATGAAGCCGCTCCACCTGCGCTCATGAGAGCACTTGCTTTAGAAATATTAAAAAGAAAGGTGACCGTAACTTGGTGGACAAATATTAGATTTGAAAAAAGCTTCACTAAGGATTTATGTATTTTACTAAAAGCATCTGGCTGCATTGCTATATCAGGTGGCTTAGAAGTAGCCTCAGATCGTTTATTAAAACTAATTGACAAAGGTGTTACTGTTGAACAAGTAGCACAAGTAACCCACCATTTTACAAATGCTGGAATTTTAGTACACTCGTACTTAATGTATGGCTATCCAACTCAAACAGTTCAAGAAACAATTGATAGCCTAGAAATGGTAAAACAATTATTTGAACTTGGTATTATTCAATCAGGGTTTTGGCATCAATTTTCATTAACAGCACATAGCCCCATTGGACAAAATCCTAATGATTATGGAATTACTCCATTAAATAAAGAAATAACTTTTGCGCACAATGATGTTGAGTTTAAAGACAAAACAAATATCAAGCATGAAAAATTTAGCTACGGTTTAAAAAAATCAATTTTCAATTTCATGCACGGTATAGGTTTTGAATTACCAGTAAATGATTGGTTTGATTTTAACACTCCAAAAACGAGTATT
>JBHOTE010000088.1:0-3570 GCA_042584125.1 Bacteroidota bacterium | reverse complement strand
AGAGAATCCATGGCAACTGGCCCTACGGCAACTCTAGGAGCTGTACCCAATAATGCATAAATTATTTGAGGAATTAGTGCTGTATACAACCCATAAATTGGAGGTAAACCAGCAATCATTGCATAAGCAATACCTTGAGGAATTAATACAACACCAACGGTAATTCCTGCAATCGCATCCTTTTTCAGGAAAGTGCTATTGTACTTAGGAAACCACTCCAATATGGGAAAAAACTTCTTCATTTATATTTTTAACTATTCCTGTTCACCTGTTACACAGACAACTAAACTCTCCGAAGTACAAATCATCTAATTAAAATAATTCTCCTTGAGTTCTTCCTTTAATTCTCCCCAAGTGAGTATAAGCCAATTCCGTAACTTCCCTACCTCTAGGTGTTCTCATAATAAATCCTTGTTGAATTAAAAAAGGTTCATAAACTTCTTCTATCGTTTCAGAATTTTCACTTACAGCGGTTGCTAAAGTAGATATTCCCACAGGGCCTCCTTTGAACTTGTCAATAATTGTTGTTAAAATTTTATTGTCCATTTCATCCAAACCATGTGCATCTACGTTCAAAGCCTGCAATCCAAATTTTGCTATTTCTATAGTAATAGATCCATTGCCTTTTATTTCTGCAAAATCGCGAACACGTCTTAGCAATGCATTTGCAATACGAGGTGTTCCTCTACTTCTACCAGCAATTTCAATTGCTGCTTCCATAGATATTGGTGTTTTTAATATCGCAGCACTTCGTTGCACTATAGTGGTCAACAAATCTGTTTTATAATATTGTAATCGACTACTAATTCCAAATCGAGCACGCATTGGTGCAGTTAACATTCCTGATCTTGTTGTAGCCCCAATTAAAGTAAATGGTTCTAAGTTTAATTGAACCGTTCTTGCGTTGGGTCCAGATTCAATCATGATATCGATTTTGTAATCTTCCATGGCAGAATATAAATATTCCTCCACAACTGGACTTAATCGATGGATTTCGTCGATAAACAAAACATCTCTTTCATCCAAACCTGTAAGTAGTCCTGCCAAATCTCCAGGCTTGTCTAAAACAGGTCCTGAAGTTACTTTGATCCCAACATTTAATTCATTAGCCAAAATGTTTGCCAAGGTTGTTTTTCCCAAACCAGGAGGACCATGGAACAAAGTATGATCTAATGCTTCTCCTCTTCTATTTGCGGCTTCAACAAATATTTTTAAATTTTCTAATGCTTGTTCTTGACCAGTAAAATCATCAAAACTAAGAGGACGTAATTTCTTTTCAACGTCCATTTCTTCATTTGACAAATCTGAGTTTTCTGGATTTAAATTTTCATTCATGAATTGCAATGCTTAGGTAATACGAAGATAGGAAATTTTAGTTTTAAGAAAATTTAAATAGTTCTAAGAGATTAAAAAACTATAGCTATTTTCCATCTGTAGCAATACCAAAATAAATCCAATTCACATCTTCATTATAAACATTGTGTTGAGAATGATATTCTCCTTCCTCAATTGTAATACAGTCTCCTGAAACTAAGGTTACTTTAATATCATTCACAATAAAATCAACTTTACCACTTTGAATATAAAAAACTTCATACATCGTGTCGTGCTTATGAGTCTCAACAAATTGACCCGGCTTAAATACGGCAGAACCAAACATCATCAATTGAGGAATCTCACCTCTTTCAACAAATACTTTTTTCTTAATATTAGTATTATGACTTACCCCAATTTCAGGCAGAAGATCCGTATGTACTAATTTCATAATAATTAATTGATCTTTATATTAAACTTTCCCTGTTTACTTTAAACAAAAACAAAAAAGCCTTTCTTTTCAGAAAGGCTTTTTTGTTATATAATGTTTTTAAGATTCTTCTTCTCCATCCTTTAACGGAACATCTTGAGGAACAAAGTCCACATCATGTCCAGGCTTACTATAGTCATATGCCCAACGAGTTACCGTAGGAATTTTCCCTGGCCAGTTACCATGAATTCTTTCCACCGGTGTAGTCCATTCTAATGTTGTAGATTTCCATGGATTTTGGGTAGCTTCTTTTCCTTTAAAAATACTTAAGAAAAAGTTTACTAAGAATATAATTTGAGCAATACCTCCTAAAATTGCAAACATTGTAATTACAATATTTACATCTGCTAAATCATCAAACAAAGGGAATGCTGTATTAGAATAGTATCTTCTAGGTAAACCTGCTAATCCAATAAAATGCATTGGAAAGAATACTCCGTAAGCAGCAATAGCCGTAATCCAAAAGTGCCAGTAACCTAAAGTTTTATTCATCATTCTACCATACATCTTAGGGAACCAATGGTAAACACCAGCAAACATTCCATAAATAGCAGATACTCCCATTACTAAGTGGAAATGCGCTACAACAAAATAAGTATCATGAACATTAATATCCAACGCACTATCTCCTAACACAATACCTGTTAAACCTCCAGTAATAAAAGTAGAAACTAAACCTATTGAAAACAACATAGCCGGATTCATTTGCAAGTTTCCTTTCCATAAAGTTGTAATATAATTAAAAGCTTTTACTGCAGATGGAATTGCGATTAACAAAGTTGTAAATGTAAATACAGACCCTAAAAATGGATTCATTCCTGACACAAACATATGGTGACCCCAAACTATTGTAGATAAGAATGCAATTGCCATAATAGAACCAATCATTGCACGATAACCAAAAATTGGTTTACGAGAATTGGTAGCAATTACCTCAGAAGTAATACCTAATGCAGGTAATAATACAATATACACCTCAGGGTGTCCTAAGAACCAAAATAAATGTTCAAACAATACTGGAGAACCACCTTGATAATGCAATACTTCACCTGAAATAAAAATATCAGACAAATAGAATGAAGTACCGAAACTTCTATCAAAAATCAACAACAAAGCTGCAGATAATAATACAGGGAAAGAAACAACTCCAATAATAGCTGTAATAAAGAACGCCCACATTGTTAACGGCAATCTCGTCATTTTCATACCTTTAGTTCTTAAGTTCAATATCGTAACGATATAGTTCAAAGAACCAATTAATGAAGAAGCTACGAAAATAGCCATAGATACCAACCATAAAGTCATACCCATACCTGAACCCGGAATTGCTTGAGGCAATGCAGATAACGGAGGATAAATAGTCCAACCAGCAGATGCAGGTCCTGCTTCCACAAACAAAGAAATAACCATGATAACACTTGAGATAAAAAACAACCAATATGAAATCATATTCATAAACCCAGATGCCATATCACGTGCACCAATTTGCAATGGAATTAACAAATTACTAAATGTACCACTTAAACCTGCAGTTAATACAAAAAATACCATAATTGTACCATGAATTGTAACCAATGCTAAGTACATATCAGGATCCATTACTCCATCCGTTTGATGACTTCCTAAGAAAGCTTCAACAATAGAAAATGAATGCTCTGGCCAAGCAATTTGCAAACGAAATAACAAAGACATTAATACTCCAATTACCCCCATAATGATACCGGTAATCAGGAATTGCTTAGAAATCATTTTATGATCTTGACTAA
>JBHOTE010000087.1:0-3586 GCA_042584125.1 Bacteroidota bacterium | reverse complement strand
ATTTTTAATCAATTGTTCAACTGTACCAATTACTGGTAGAAAGAGATTTAATATTGTTTCTGACTCTCAAGTTTTACCTACAAGCTTTTCTCAATATAAAAGTTTTCTTACTGAGAATAAAATATCGAAGGATGTAAAAAAGACAGAAGAATTAAAAGCAATAGGTTTAAAAATATCAAAAGCAGTTGATAAATTCATGAGAAGTAATAATATGACTCAAGAAGCTGATAGTTACCAGTGGGAATTTAATTTAATTGAAGACGAAACATTGAATGCTTGGTGTATGCCAGGAGGAAAAGTTGTTTTTTACACAGGAATTATGCCTATAGCAAAAAATAAAGATGGAATAGCTGCTATTATGGGACATGAAATTGCACATGCATTTGCTAAACATGGACAAGAGCGTATGACTTCTGCACAAGTACAACAAATAGGAGGTGCAGTTATTGCTATGGGAACAAATAATCAAGATGCGAAACAAAAAGAAATTTGGAATATTGCCTATGGTTTGGGTTCTCAAGTGGGTATGTTGAAGTTTAGTAGGGACCACGAAACAGAAGCGGATAAGTTAGGAATGGTTTTTATGATTATGGCTGGATACAATCCACAAGAAGCGATAAACGTATGGATTCGTATGAGTGAAATGGGAACTAGTAAAACACCTGAGTTTTTAAGCACACACCCTTCAAATGAAAGTAGAATAAAAGCGTTACGTAATTATTTACCAACTGCTGTTAAATTAGCAGCAAAATACAGCTAATAACTTTCTTAAAAAAAAGACTAAATTGTGAACTGTTCTAACAAGAGCAGTTCATTTTTTTTATAACTACAGATCATGCTAAAAAAAGGAGATAAAAAATTAATTGGAGCTTGGGCATTCTATGATTGGGCAAACTCCGTATATTCATTAGTTATAGGAACAGCAATTTTTCCTATATATTACAACAGTGTTACTGGAGGAAATGATGTAATTGTTCGGTTTTTAGGGATGGAATTTAACAATGCAACACTTTATAGCTATGCATTGTCGTTTTCCTTTTTTATGGTTGTTTTTTTATCACCTATTTTATCAAGTGTTGCAGATTATATGGGGAACAAAAAGCGTTTCATGCAATTTTTCTGTACGTTGGGAGCTTTTTCTGTGATGGCATTGTTCTTTTTTAAGGAAGATACCTTATGGGTAGGAATTGTTTTTATGGTTTTAGCGAGTATTGGTTTTTGGGGAAGCCTTGTTTTTTACAATGCCTATTTAACAGAAGTAGCATACCCTGAAAATCATGATCGTGTGAGTGCGAAAGGCTTTATGTTAGGCTATTCAGGATCTGTTTTGCTTTTATTACTAAGTTTAATGCTACAAATGTTTCCTGAAAAATTTGGAATTGAAGATCCAACTTTACCAGCACGTCTTTCATTTTTAATGGTTGGGGTTTGGTGGATTGGTTTTGCTCAATACACTTTTTATTATTTACCCAACAATAGTTTTAATAAAAAACCTGAGAAGGATTTCCTATTTAAAGGTTTTAGAGAACTTAGAAAAGTGGTTAAAGAATTAAAACACCAGCGGGAATTAAAAATATTTTTAAGTTCCTTTTTTCTTTATAGTGTAGGAGTTCAAACTATTATTTTAATAGCGGCTTTGTTCGGAGATAAAGAATTAAACTTAGAAACCGAAAAATTAATTATCACCATTTTATTAATACAATTGATAGCTATTATTGGTGCTTATGTATTTTCTAGACTTTCAAAAAAAATAGGAAATATTAATACCTTAAAAATCACCATTTTTGGTTGGGGACTTATTACCGTGGGAGCCTATATGCTAGATAAAGAGAATCCTAATGTAACTTATCAGTTTTATGCTTTAGGTGGATTTCTTGGACTTGTTTTAGGAGCTATTCAGTCAATTTCTAGGTCTACATACTCTAAATTATTACCAGAAGATACAGATGACAACACCACTTATTTTAGTTTTTATGATGTGACAGAAAAAATAGCCATAGTGCTAGGGACATTTATTTCTGGTTTTGTAATTGCTTTAACCGGTTCTATGAAAGTTTCGGTTTTAATTTTGGCATTCTTTTTCTTTGCTGGCTTTGTAGTATTAAGTTTTATCAAAAAAACAAAATATGTTTCTTAGTCAACTTTTTTTAGGTGTACATAAAAATTAGGATCTATATGAAAACTAGTGTTTTTTTCTTTTGATTTTAATTTCTTCCAATCATGAGTAGGTTGAATCCAAATTAATTTTTCATTTAAATATACTTTTACTGCCATTTTAAAATTTGGAACTGTATTTGCATAGCGATACCAAATTTTTCCATTCTCAAGTTTATATTCTAAAGTAGGAATTAGCGTTGTTCTTAAATATTGTGCAAATACTGTAGATAAATCGATTTTAGTAGTTTCGATTAAATAATTTTCAATTTGCTTGGTGGTAACTGTTTGATGGCGAAACTCTTTATTGAGTCCTCTTAAAATAGTACGCCATTTTTCATCATCTTGTACTAATTGTCTAATGGTATGCAACATGTTATTTCCCTTAAAATACATGTCTCCAGAACCTTCATTATTTACATCATAATGCCCAATAATGGGAATGTCATTTTTTACAATATTTCTAATGCCTATAACATATTCATTTGCTGCTTTCGTTCCAAAATGATAATCTAAAAATAGACCTTCAGAATAATTTGTAAAGCTTTCATGTATCCACATGTCGGCAATATCTTTATTGGTAATATTATTCCCAAACCATTCATGTCCAGTTTCATGCACAATAATAAAATCAAATTTTAATCCCCAGCCCGTCTTGCTTAAATCACCACCTAAATAACCATTTTTATAACCGTTTCCATAAGCAACAGAACTTTGATGTTCCATACCTAAATAGGGTACTTCAACCAGTTTGTATCCATCTTCATAAAAGGGATAAGGACCAAACCAATACTCAAAAGCTTCCAATGTTTTTTTTACTTCCTTAAATTGTTTTTTTGCTTTGTCTAGGTTTTCTTTTAAAACAAAATAGTCACAAGTTAAATCGCCATTTTCACCTTTATATATTTCTGAGAAATGGGCATAATTTCCAATATTTAAATTCACATTGTAATTGTTAATTGGATTGACCACCTGCCAAACAAAGGTTTTGGTTTTCTTTAAAGAATCAGGTATTACCTTTAACAATCGTCCGTTTCCAACAGCTGTCAAACCTTCAGTAACCGTAAATCTTTCTATTATCCCATTGTCTGGTTCATCGTATAAATGATCTTTATTTGGCCACCAAACACTAGCTCCAGCAAACTGACAACTTGTGGCTATGAAATTATTTTCTTTTTCATCTTTAGCCCAAGTAAAACCAGCATCCCAAGGAGGTGTTTTAGCAGTTGGAGGCATGCCTTCAAAATACACAACAAGACTATCAATTTTATTAATTTCCTGTTCTTTTATTAATTTTATGAAATGCGCATTACCTTCATGTTTTATGTCTAATATGTTTCCATTTTGTATTGCTTTGGTTAACAACATTGGGGGTTGCAAATCTATTTGCATAATATTGTTTTTACTTACTACCTTGTATCGAATGATGTTT
>JBHOTE010000086.1:0-3603 GCA_042584125.1 Bacteroidota bacterium | reverse complement strand
GTAGCTCCAATAATAATTAACCCTCCCATGGTTGGAGTACCTTGTTTTTGTACCTGTCCATCTAATCCTAAGTCACGAACAGACTCACCTATTTGCATATTACGCAGATAATTGATGATTTTTTTTCCAAACACCGTTGAAATCATCAATGCCAAAATAAATGCCACAGAAGAGCGAAATGAAATGTATTGAAACAAACCAGCCCCAGCCAAATGATATTGATTTTCTAAGTAGTCAAATAAATAGTACAACATTGTATTCGTTATTAATTTGGTTTATTTTTCTAATTCTTTTAATATTTCTTCTGTCACTTCTTTATCGTCAAAGTGTTTTTTTTCTCCTTTCACATCCTGATATGTCTCATGACCTTTTCCAGCAATCAACAATATATCTCCAGGTTCTGCGAAGCTACAGGCGGTTTTAATTGCCTGCTTTCTATCTAAAATCGACAAGGTTTTTTTTCTATTTTCAGACAGCACACCTTCCTCTATTTGATCTATAATCATTTGAGGATCTTCAAACCTTGGATTATCAGACGTAAAAACAACTTGATCACTCATTGCAGAAGCTACATGTCCCATTTTTGAACGTTTCACCTTATCACGATTACCTCCACAACCCATTACGGTAATAACTTTTTCTTTACCCGAACGCACACCTTCAATAGTTTCTAAAACATTTTTTAATGCATCAGGTGTGTGTGCATAATCAACTATCGTAACTATTCCTCCTTTTGAAATCTTATAGTCAAAACGACCATTTACACTTTCCAATTCACTCATCAATCGCAACATTTCATGCGATTCCAAACCTAATAATTCTGCAACACCATAAATTGCCAACAAATTATAAGCATTAAAATCACCAATAAGACGACACCAAACTTCTTGAGAGTTGATATTTAAAAGCATCCCAGACAAGCCTTTTTCAATAATACGAGCCTTATAATCTGCCATTGTTTTTAAAGCATAACTTACTTTTTTAGCTTTCGTATTTTGAAGCATAACCGCTCCGTTTTTATCATCATTATTCACCAATGCAAAAGCATTTTTAGATAAGCTATCAAAAAAACGTTTTTTAACATCTCTGTATTCCGCAAAGGTTTTATGATAATCTAAATGATCATGTGATAAATTGGTAAAAACTCCTCCATCAAAATCCAAACCTTCTGTTCTTTTTTGATGAATTCCGTGAGAACTAACCTCCATAAAACAATGTGTAACTCCCGCTTCTAGCATTTTAGCCAAATAAGAATTTATTGTTACTGAATCTGGAGTGGTATGCGTTGCTGGAAAATCAACATTCCCTATTTTTATTTTAACCGTTGATAGCAATCCTGACCTCAACCCTGCTTTCTGAAACAAATCATACAACAAAGTAGCAACTGTGGTTTTTCCGTTGGTTCCTGTAACTCCGACTAATTTCAATTTTAAAGATGGATTGTCATAAAAATTCGATGCCATTATTGCCAAAGCCAAATCACTATCCACTACTTGCACATAGGTTATTCCTTCCTTGAAGACTGGAGGGAATTTTTGACAAACAACAACCGAAGCTCCAAGTTCAATAGCTTTATCAATAAAGGTATGTCCATCAAAAGACACCCCATTTTGAGCAACAAAAAGACTTCCTTCAGAAATTTTACGAGAATCAAAAACAATATCCTTTATAGACACCGAATTATCTCCTATCAAACTTAAAATCGTTACTTTTTTTAATATGTCTTTTAAAACTTTCATTAACTCAACTTCAAAATAATAGTAGCTCCTTTATTTATTTTTTGCCCTTTTCTAATAGACTGATATCTTACTTTTCCTACACCCTCATACCTAACTTTTAAGCCCAAATTTTCCAAAACTGAAATAGCATCCATACCTGGCATACCTTTTAAATTTGGCATTGTTTGACTTTCTGAATTCACAACAGAATAATAACGTTCCACATCTTTATTTAAAGGCGCTAGTTGTGGAGTAGCATTTGTCACTTGTTTCTTTATAGGTGCTGAAGCATACATTTTTTCTGCTATGGTCTTAAATACCGGTGCTGCAACTGTAGCGCCATAATAACCTTTCTTTTTATCAGGATTATGAATTACAACCAAACAAGAATACTTAGGCTCATCTGCAGGAAAAAAACCAGCAAAAGAAGCAACATATGCCTGATTAGAATACACGCCATTCACCACTTTTTTTGCAGTTCCTGTTTTTCCGGCCATAGAGAAATTAGGAGTATAGATGTTATCTGCAGTTCCTTTAACCACAACATTTTCTAAAACTCTCTTAAGTTTTTTTATTGTTTCTTGAGAAGCAATTCTTTCTTTTATCACCACAGGACCAAAAGACTTATCAATTTTCCCTTCAGTTCTTAAAGCTTTTACAAACTGCGGCTTCACCATTCTACCATCATTAGCAATGGCATTGTAAAAAGTAATAATTTGTAAAGGTGTTAAAGACACACCATAACCCCAAGCCATCCATTCTAAAGAAATACCATTCCATCTTTTTTTGTCTTTTGGGTTTGGAATATAAGGCACTCCTTCTCCTTTTATTTTCAATCCTAATTTAGAACCTAAACCTAGTTCATTAATAGCATCAACAAATTTTTGTGGATTCTTTTTATAATGCTCTTGAATAATTTTTACTATTCCAACATTCGAAGACACCTCTATAACTCGAGCTGCAGAAATTTCTCCATAACCACCTCTATGAGAATCTTCCACTTTTTTTCTATGAATAAATATCCTTCCTTTTTCCGTATCAACAACCGTCCCTGTATCAATTACTTTATCTTCTAAAGCAACCAACAAACTTGCTACTTTAAAAGTAGACCCCGGTTCATGAGATTCTCCAACCGCATAGTTTAATCTTTCGTAATATTTTCCATTTGAAGTTCTACCCAAATTCGAAATTGCCTTCACAGCACCCGTTTTGGTTTCCATAACAATTACACAACCATGATCCGCTTCAAAGTCTTCTAATTGCTTTAACAAAGCATGATGTGCAATATCCTGAACATTTATATCCAAAGTTGTTATAACATCACTTCCATCTCTTGGCTCTACTTCATTATTATCATTAATGGGCTTCCATTGATTGTTGGCTATTTTTTGTTTCATTCTCCAGCCCAAACTACCTTTCAAATAATCAGCATAAGCACCTTCAATACCAACATTTCCATGACCTATAGTTCTTTCTGCAATCTTTCCTATAGGATGCGCTCTAACCGTCCTCTGCTCGGTAATTACACCTCCTTTATAAACACCTAACCTAAAAATCGGAAAATTCCTTAGCTTCAAATAATCCATATAGCCTAAGTTTCTAGCTATCAACAGATATCTGTTTTTATTTCTTCTAGCCTTTCTAAAATAAGCTTGATATTCAGCAACAGATTTGCCAAACATTTTTGACATTTCTACGGAAAGTGCGTGGATATTTTTTTCAAAAACAGCATCTTTAACGGTAACAACATCCATACGAACATCATATTTAGACATGGAAGTTGCCAATAAATTACCATCTTCAGAAACTACATTTCCTCTATTAGAAAAAATAGTATCATTTCTCACTGTTCTGTTTTCAGAAAGGCTTCTGTATTTATCGCCTT
>JBHOTE010000085.1:0-3617 GCA_042584125.1 Bacteroidota bacterium | reverse complement strand
GACCCAAAAGTCTCAGCAGTATTCAATGCCAAAACTTCATATATTGATGGTCTTTACGACAAATACCCAAATGCAACTTTACGTACAGATGGAGAACATGTAGGTCTTCCCGAAGGACAAATGGGAAACTCTGAAGTTGGTCATATGAATTTAGGGGCGGGTAGAATTGTTTACCAAAACCTTGCTCGTATCAATAAGGCTGTTAAAGAAAAAACTTTAGGACAAGAAAAAGTTTTACTTGACACTTTCAATTACGCCAAACAGAACAACAAAGATGTTCATCTTTTAGGTCTTGTTTCTAATGGTGGTATTCATGCACATATAGATCACTTAAAAGGATTATTAGATGTAGCTAAAGAGAATGAAGTAGAAAACGTTTATCTACATGCGTTTACAGACGGCCGTGATTGCGACCCAAAATCAGCTCCATTTTTCTTAAAAGAAGTTCAAGACCATATGGATATCTCTACAGGAGAATTGGCATCTGTAACAGGTCGTTATTATGCAATGGACAGAGATAATCGTTGGGAACGTGTTAAAGAAGCATACGACGGAGTTGTAAATGGTATTGGAACAAAAACAACTGATATTCAAGCTACAATTTCAGAGAATTATGAAGCTGGTTTGACAGATGAATTTCACAAACCAATAATCGTAACAAATGCTGATGGGAGCCCAAAAGCTCAAATCAAAGAAGGAGATGTTGTTTTATTCTTCAACTATCGTACGGATAGAGGAAGAGAATTAACAAACGTATTATCTCAAAATGATTTTCCAGAACACGGAATGAAAAAATTAGATTTATACTATACTACGATTACTTTATATGACGAAAGTTTTGAAGGAATCAATGTAATTTATAATACTGATAATATTAAAAACACAATCGGAGAGGTATTGTCTAATGCTGGTAAAAAGCAAATCAGAATTGCTGAAACAGAGAAATACCCTCATGTTACTTTCTTCTTCTCAGGAGGACAAGAAACACCATTTGAAGGAGAGTCCCGTATCTTACGTAATTCACCAAAAGTTGCAACATACGATTTACAACCAGAAATGAGTGCTTATGAATTAAAAGAAGCATTATGTGAAGATTTAGAAAAAGGAGAAGCAGATTTTGTTTGTTTAAATTTTGCTAATGGAGATATGGTTGGTCATACTGGAATGATGGATGCAGCAATTAAGGCGTGTGAAGCCGTAGACGAATGTGCACAAGCAGTAATTGAAACTGGTTTAGCAAACGGTTACTCTACTTTATTAATTGCAGATCATGGAAACTGTGAAACAATGATGAATGCTGATGGATCTCCTCATACTGCACACACAACAAACCCTGTACCAATGATTTTGATAGATTCAGAATTGAAATCAATTAAAGATGGTGTCTTAGGTGATGTTGCCCCAACAATTTTAAAATTAATGGGAGTTGCACAACCAAAAGAAATGACTTGTAATCCATTACTATAACTACTACAACAAGTACAAATAAAAAAATCCTGTAAGAAATCTTACAGGATTTTTTTGTATTTTGTTAACTCATTAAAGACACTATAAATGGCTATTCATAAACATTTAATTATTGCTGTAGATTTTGATGGAACTATTGCAGAAGATAAATATCCGAAAATTGGTGAACCTATGCTGTTTGCTTTTGAAACAATGAAAAAATTGCAACAACAAGGACATCGTTTAATTTTATGGACAGTTAGAACAGGAAAAAGATTAGATCAAGCAGTAGATTTTTGTAAAAAAAATGGCATCGAATTTTATGCGGTAAACAAAAATTACCCCGAAGAAATTCTAGACTGTAAAACCACCTCAAGAAAAATTTATGCAGATATTTTTATAGATGACCGTAATGTTGGTGGCTTTATTGGTTGGGGAAATGTATACCAACAGTTTTTCTCGGAAAAACCAACTAAAAAGAAACAAAACAGCTTCTTTTCTTTCTTCAAAAAATAACCTTATCAATTGCCTTTATCTTCTAGAACTTGTAGGTCTTCTATCTTTCAATTTTCTATAATTTAAATTACCTTTGTCTTCATAAAACATGTTCCATGATTACGATTAAAACTTCAGAAGAAATTGAATTAATGCGCGAAAGTGCTCTTATTGTTTCGAAAACTTTAGGAATGCTTGCTAAAGAAGTAAAACCAGGTGTTACTACGCTACAACTTGACAAACTTTCTGAAGAATTTATCAGAGATCACGGAGCGATTCCAGGATTCTTAGGACTATATGATTTCCCTAATACGCTATGTATGAGTCCAAATTCTCAAGTAGTTCATGGAATCCCTAATAACGATCCATTGGTAGAAGGAGACATAATTTCAATTGATTGTGGCGCCTTAAAAAATGGTTTTTATGGAGACCATGCTTATACGTTTGAAGTGGGTGAAGTAGATCCTGAAACAAAAAAACTTTTAGAAGTCACCAAACAAAGTTTATACGAGGGTATTCGTGAATTCAAGGCAGGAAACCGAGTAGGAGATGTTGGATTCGCTATTCAAAAATACGCTGAAGACCATGGTTATGGTGTTGTTAGAGAACTAGTGGGCCATGGATTAGGTAGCGTAATGCACGAAGACCCTGAAATGCCCAATTACGGAAAAAGAGGAAGAGGTAAAAAGTTTGTTGAAGGAATGGTAGTTGCCATTGAACCTATGATTAATATGGGTACAAAAAGCATTAAACAACTTAATGATGGCTGGACAATACTTACAAAAGACGGAAAACCTTCTGCTCATTTTGAACATGATGTTGCTATTGTAAACGGAAAACCAGAATTATTATCTACTTTTAAATACATAGATGAAGTACTAGGTATTGTAACAAATGCTGAAGATGAATTCAGAGCTAAATAATGTACTATATTCTCTAATTCTCTTTATTCATTGATGAAAATTTTCAAACTAATTTTAAATACAATTCCAAGACCACTTTTAATAAAAGGAAGTTATTTGGTTAGGCCATTAATTAGTTTATATCTTAAAGGGAACAAATACACGGATCCTATTGACAAAAAAAGTTTTCGGAAATTTTTACCATACGGCTATGAAGATCAACGAGAAAATGTTTTAGCCCCAGGAACCTTATCTTTAGAACGCCACCGTTTACTTTGGCTCTTTTTAGAACGAAAAACAGAGTTTTTCACAAAATCGTTAAAAGTACTGCATGTTGCACCTGAACAATGCTTCTACAAACTATTTAGAAATCAATCTAATTTAGACTACACAACTACCGATTTATATTCTCCACTAGCAGATGTAAAAGCAGATATATGTTCTCTGCCATTTGAAGATAACTCTTATGACCTCATTTTTTGCAATCATGTATTAGAACATATAGAAAATGACAAAAAGGCCATGGAAGAACTATATAGAGTATTAAGGCCTGGTGGATTTGGAATTTTTCAAATCCCACAAGATTTATCTAGAAAGAATACCTATGAAGATTTCACAATCACAAACCCGAAAGAACGTAAAAAACACTTTGGACAATATGATCATGTTCGTATTTATGGTAAAGACTACTTTGACAAATTAAGACAAGTAGGTTTTAGCGTAAATGAAATTGCTTGTTCTGACATAGGTACTACAAAAGAAATAGAAACATTT
>JBHOTE010000084.1:0-3716 GCA_042584125.1 Bacteroidota bacterium | reverse complement strand
GTATCTAAAAAGATAAAACATGAACAAGTATCTATAATTATGAAATATTATAAAGAGTATATTGAAAAAGAACTGATAGAGAAAAATATACATTTAGGATAAATAAAACTTTACACAACACCGGCTAAACTTAATGCGGGTTCTGTGCTTTCTCAAAGTTTTGTCCTTGTTTATTATGTCCGCTTAAACTTATTTGATTATTTTTAAACCAATTAAGATAAAAACATAAAATAAGTCTAAGCTAAGTGCGTGGCTGAAAATATTGTACATACTTTCCTCCCACACTAAGCATAGCCAAACCCGTTGTACACAAGCAAAAAAAAATAAATGTCTAATAAAATTATTGATATAAATGAATCTACAATAAAAAAATATGTGGAATCATTACGACCAGAAAATCTAGAAATCCGTGCACAAGTAGATATTGGATATTCATTTGATGGTAAAGTTGTACTCCTTTTTGAAATTAGACCTAAATGGGATAACCCCAAGAAAAAAGAACAAATTGAATTTGCGAAAATCAGATATTATAAGTCAAGAAAAGAATGGAACTTGTACTGGATGAGAGCAAATGGAAAATGGGAATTATATGAACCAAACCCAAAATCTTCACATTTAGGAAAACTTATTGAAATCATAAAAAAAGACGAACATGGGTGCTTTTATGGATAATTATAAAATAGACATAATTAAGAAAATTGCGCAAGAATTGGATTGCGGAAACAATTGTTATTATAATCTTAAAACAGACGAAATTGTAGCAATACCAAATTTTTCAGATTCAATAGATGCTGAAGAATTTAAAGATCTTTTTAAAAGTGAAATAAAAAAAGTAGAAAATGAAAATTCAAACTTTATTAAAATAAAAGCTTTAGAAAATTTTGAGACTTTTAAAATAATTGAACAATTTGTAAAACAAATTACTGACTTAGAATTTCGTACAGTATTAGAGGTAATTTTAGAGAACCAAAAACCATTTCAAAACTTTAAGAACTCTATCGATCATTCAAATTACAGACAAGATTGGTTTGACTTCAAACAAGAATATTTAGAAAAATTAGTAAAAACAAAATTGACAGTGCATTAGGCCGCCAGTGTACAACACCGCATAAAGTCAATGTGGGTTTTTATTTTTCTGCCAAAGTTTTAGGCTTGTTTACAGTGTCGCTTACACTTATTTAAGTATTTTTAGGTCGATTAAGATAAAAACACAAAATAAGTATAAGCTTAGTGCTTGGCTGAAAATCATACGATTTCCAACTCCCACACTAACCTTATGCAAAACCGTTGCCAAACATAACCAAAATCAGCTATGAAACACATTTATTTACTAATCCTATTTATTTATTCATCCGTAACATTTTCTCAAAAAAATGACATAAAATGGTCGGAGAATTCTACACTAATATGGCAGAATTTTAAAGGTATTCCGGAACAGAAGAGTGAGGGAAAAGCTAAAACGACTTATCAAATCGAAATAGTCCCAACTAATGTTCAAATAGATGAATCGGGAAACATTATCAATTACAAAAAAATTCATACTGTAGCATGGTTTAAAACAAACAAATCATGGTCTAAAGAAAAAAAAGAAGGCTCTTATCTTCTTAAGCATGAACAATTACATTTTGACATTGCAGAACTATTTTCTCGAAAAATAAATCTGAAATTTAGAGAGCTTCAATCTAACAACATTAAGAATTTTGACACGTATCAAAACGCTTACTCTTCTCTCTGGAATGAATGCCGAAAATACCAGAAGGAATATGATTATGAAACTTATCATGGATTTTTTAAAGACACGAACAATGAATGGATAGTGAAAATTAAAAATGAATTGAATAATATTTCAACAAAATAATTTTGAATTTATAAATAGCCATAAAACGTTAGGCAACACCGTATAAAATTAATGTGGGTTTTTATGGATTAATCCAAAGTTTTGGTTTCTTTATTGGGTCGCTTATTCTTATTTAATTATTTTTAGTCCGACAAAGATAAAAACACAAAATAAGTATAAGCTTGTGACTCGGCTGACAATCTATCGATTATCTACCTCCCACACTAACCTTATACAAAACCGTTGGCGTTCATTACGAAGAAAAAAATAAGCTATGTCAAATAAAAGAAATGATATGTTTTCATTGATTAATCCAAATGCACGATTATTTAAAGAATTAAAAACTCAAATGCCAGATTGGTGGATTCTATTAATCAATGATGATGAGTTATATATTGATATTCGAAAAGACAACTCTATCAATGTATATTATTTTGGAGGATCAATTGCTCGAATTGAGTTTAAAAAAGATTTTAAAGCAAAAATCCACCAAAAATATTTAGGAGATTTTACTCCACGTGGAAAAACTAAAAAAGGGAACGATAAATTTGATTATGATTTGATAGATTTATCATTGTTTGATAAAAAAACAATTGAAGATATTAAAGTGCGAATTAAACAAACGTATCTAAAACATATTGAAAATGAAAGACCTGCAGAAAAATGGATACAAGGAAAATTGGTTATAGAAAACACGAATTATATTGATTCAGAATTTCAATTTAATAAAAATCTAAAAATTGGCAAATTAAGAATTGACTTAATTGAATTGCAATCGAATGAATTATCTTTCATTGAATTGAAAGGAATAACTGATAGTAGGTTGAGAAATGACGAAAAACGCAATTCAAATATTCCAGAGATTATTGAACAAATGAGAAAATATCAATTGTTTATTAAATATTATGAAAATGATATAAAAAAATATTATAAGAACCTTTTAGAAGTTAAACGAAACTTGAAATTAACTACGATTTCTAGTACTGATTTTAGTATAAACCTTAAGCCAAAATTATTAATTGTTGATACATATAAAAAAATGACCGTTAAACGAGAACAAAGAGTTTTTGATATAAAAAAACTATTAGAAACTAATAATATCGATTACAAAATTTTGAACAACAAATAACGAAACGCCAACAACTGGTATATTTTATTGTTTGGCTCTAGCCTACTTACGAAAATCCTCACGGATTTTCTTGGTCGGTAATTATTTACTAAATTTAGTGCTTAAACACTCAACAAAACATACCAAAAACCGTTGTGAGCAATAAAAATTAATACAATAGTGAAATTTAAAAAAGCACTTAAAGACTTTGTTTTTCCTATTACTTTGTTAACGATAATTACCTTTATAGGAATCATTGTAAGCTTTCACGCCTTATACATAGCATTTACAACGGATCCAATATATGCGGTTATCGTAATTCCGATAACAATATTTTTAATATTCTTTTATATTATTGATAGGTTTTTAGTCAAAAAAGTATCTTACTACAAATTGATAATTGGAGAAATAATAATTGGAATTGTTATTTATGTGATATTTTCCTATCAAGATAGTTATACAGACATAAATTTTCACACCAACCAAGATTATGTATTAGTAATATTTAATTCTGAAGAAAATTCAATTTCTAAATTCAATAGAAAAGGTCTTTTTGGAAAAGAGCTTGATGTTTACAATACAAATAAAATCCATTTAGATATCACAATGTCTTTGAGAAAAAACTTAAGAATAAACGAGCCTAAAGAATGGAAAGGAACTTACTATAAGCGAGGAAAGTATGAGATTGAAGGGGATTCCATAGAATATATTTATTGTTTTAAACAAAATCAAATCACAAATTATTTAAGGCAGTCTGATACTTACATAGAT
>JBHOTE010000083.1:0-4037 GCA_042584125.1 Bacteroidota bacterium | reverse complement strand
AGATAGAGATGGAACTCTTTGTATTGAACCACCTGTAGATTATCAATTGGACAGTTTGGAAAAACTGGAATTCTATCCTAAGGTATTTCAATACATGAGTAAAATTGCTGATGAATTGGATTACGAATTGGTCATGGTAACCAATCAAGATGGTTTGGGAACAGATTCTTTTCCAGAAGATACTTTTTGGCCTGCTCAAAATAAGGTTATTGAGGCTTTCAAAAATGAAGGAGTTGTTTTTTCTGATATTGCTATTGATAAAACTTTTCCTCATGAAAATGCGCCAACTCGTAAGCCTAGAACTGGTTTGTTAACGAAATACATAAATTCTGAAGAATACGACTTAGAAAATTCTTTTGTGATTGGAGATCGATTGACAGATATAGAATTGGCTAAGAATCTAGGAGCTAAAGGAATTTATATCAATAATGTTGAAGGCCTGGCAGATGAGGAATTGTCGGTAAAAAGAACGGAGTTAAATGATGTTGTCGCAATAGAAACAACAGAATGGAAAGCCATTTATGAATTCTTGAAATTAGAGTCTCGCACTTCAGAAATAACACGAAACACAAACGAAACAAAAATTTATATCAAATTGAACTTAGACGGTTCAGGTAAAAATGATATTTCTACGGGTGTTAAATTTTTTGATCATATGTTAGATCAAATAGGGCGTCATGGTTCTATGGATTTGACAGTGAAAGTTGATGGTGATTTGGAGGTGGATGAACACCATACCATTGAAGATACCATGATTGCTTTAGGAGAGTTGTTTAGTAAAGCCTTAGGTAACAAATTGGGTATTGAAAGATATGGATTCTGTTTGCCAATGGATGACTGTTTGGCGCAAGCTGCAGTAGATTTTGGTGGTAGACCTTGGATTGAGTGGGATGCTGATTTTAAGCGTGAAATGATTGGTGATATGCCAACAGAAATGTTTTTCCATTTGTTCAAATCTTTTACAGACGGTGCTAAATGTAATCTAAACATCAAAGCAGAAGGAGTAAACGAACATCATAAAATTGAAGGGATATTCAAAGCTTTTGCAAAAGCAATGAAGATGGCTGTAAAAAGAGATGCGAATAAAATGTTTTTACCATCAACTAAAGGTATGTTGTAAAAACGTAGCCTGAGCTTGTTGAAGGCTAGTTAATACGAAAAAAAATGAAAATAGTAATTATAAATTACGGAGCAGGAAACATTCAGTCTATTAAATTTGCAGTGCAACGATTAGGACATGAAGCTGTTTTGAGTAATGATATAGAAGAAATAAAAGCAGCAGATAAAGTTATTTTTCCTGGAGTGGGAGAGGCAAGTAGTGCTATGAAAATGCTGAAGGAATCAGGTTTAGATAAAGTTATTCCTACATTGAAACAACCCGTGTTAGGAATTTGTTTGGGAATGCAATTGATGTGTCACTCTAGTGAAGAAGGGAATACTACTGGTTTGAGTATTTTTGATGTGGATGTAGTTCGTTTTACGAATGAGGTAAAAGTCCCACAAATTGGTTGGAACCAAATAGCAGATTTAAAAACAGCTTTGTTTTCTGAAGTCAAGGAAAATGAATTTATTTATTTAGTTCATAGTTTTTATGCGCCAATTTGTAAAGAAACCATTGCAACCACAAATTATGGGTTAAAGTACTCTACAGCTTTACAAAAAGACAACTTTTATGGGACCCAGTTTCACCCTGAAAAGAGTAGTAAAACAGGAACTCATATATTGAAAAATTTTCTTGAACTGTAGTTGATTACCTAGTATCGGTTTTTTTTAATTACTAAAGAATTAAATAACATAGATTAAAAGTAGTGCATGCTACTAAAATATTAGAGCCTAATAAAAATGAGAATAATACCAGCAATAGACATCATTGACGGAAAATGTGTTCGTCTTTCTAAAGGAGATTACAATACTAAAAAAGTATATGGTGAACATCCGCTAGAAATGGCGAAACAATATGAAGCACACGGAATTGAGCATTTACATTTGGTAGATTTAGACGGCGCCAAAGCAAGTCATATTGTGAATCATAAAGTGTTAGAGGAAATTGCAACCAAAACATCTTTAAAAATTGATTTTGGTGGTGGTTTAAAAACGGATGAAGATTTGCGCATTGCTTTCGAATCAGGTGCAGGACAAATTACAGGTGGAAGTATCGCAGTTAAGAATCCAGATATATTTAAAAGTTGGTTGACAAAATTTGGTGCAGATAAAATTATTTTAGGTGCAGATGCAAACAATGAAAAAATTGCCATTAGTGGTTGGTTAGAAGAGTCTGATGAAGACTTAATTCCTTTCGTTCAAAGTTATATGAAAGAAGGTGTTTCTTATGTTATTTGTACCGATATCGCTAAAGATGGGATGCTAGAAGGTCCTTCTTTTGACTTGTATGAAAAGATGTTAAAACAATTGCCAAATGTAAAATTAATTGCAAGTGGTGGAATCTCAACTTTTGATGAGTTACCAAAATTAGCAGCCTTAGGTTGTGAAGGTACCATTGTAGGTAAAGCGATTTATGAGAATAAAATTAGTTTGAAACAATTGGAAAATTATATTATTAATAGTACAAAGTAATAAGTGTAAAGTACATAATCTGTACAAAGCTTAAAACTCTGGACTTAGTACTTAATACTAAGAAAAATGTTAACAAAAAGAATAGTTCCATGTTTGGATATTAAAGATGGACGAACCGTAAAAGGTGTAAATTTTGTAGATTTAAGAGATGCTGGCGATCCGGTGGAATTGGCTAAAATTTATGCAGATACTGGAGCCGATGAGTTGGTGTTTCTAGATATTTCTGCTACAGAAGAAAAACGTAGAACTTTGCATGATATGGTTTTAAGAGTGGCAGCTGCTATTGATATTCCATTTACTGTAGGTGGTGGTATTTCTTCTGTTGAAGACATTGATTATTTATTACATGCAGGTGCAGATAAGGTTTCTATAAATTCTTCAGCAGTTAAAAATCCACAATTAATTAATGATGCTTCTGCGAAATTTGGTGCACAATGTATAACTGTAGCAATTGATGCCAAGCAAATTGATGGAGATTGGTATGTACATTTGGTAGGAGGTAAGGTTCCTACTGATATTAATCTATTTGAATGGGCGCAGGAAGTTGAAGAAAGAGGAGCAGGAGAAATTTTGTTTACTTCAATGGATCATGACGGGGTTAAAACGGGGTTTGCTAATGAAGCTTTAGAAATTTTATCTGAGTTAATTAATATTCCGATTATTGCTTCTGGTGGAGCAGGGAATATGCAACATTTTGCGGATACTTTTATCAAAGGAAAAGCAGATGCAGCATTAGCAGCAAGTGTATTTCATTTCAAGGAAATTGACATACAGGATTTAAAAAAGGAATTAAAAAAGCAAGGGATTGCTGTAAGATTATAAAGAATAATTTAGTTGACTGAGCCTGTTGAAGTCAACATAATAATGTGCCCTTCAACAGGCTCAGGGGACCAAATAAAATTAAATAAAATGAAGATAGATTTTTCTAAAGATAACGGATTAGTTCCTGCAATCGTTCAAGATGCAACAACAAAAAATGTTTTGATGTTGGGGTATATGAACCAAGATGCATACGATAAAACAATGGAGACTGGAAAAGTTACTTTTTTCAGCCGTAGTAAAAATCGTTTATGGACAAAAGGTGAGGAGAGTGGAAACTTTTTAGAATTAGTTAGTATTGCAAATGATTGTGATGATGATTCTTTATTGATAAAAGTAAACCCGGTTGGGCCTACTTGTCATACAGGTACTGATACTTGTTGGAAGGAAGACAATGTCTCTTCCTATGGGTTCTTTTCTACTTTAGAAGAGGTAATTACGGAAAGGGTTGCAAATAAAGACACGAAGAAATCTTATGTGGCAAGTTTGTTCTCGAAAGGAATCAATAAAGTAGCTCAAAAAGTTGGTGAAGAGGCTGTAGAAACGGTTATTGAAGCAATGGATACTAATGATGAGTTGTTCTTATATGAATCAGCAGATTTGTTATTCCATTACCTAATGCTATTACAAGCAAAAGGATTTAC
>JBHOTE010000082.1:0-4091 GCA_042584125.1 Bacteroidota bacterium | reverse complement strand
TGGAAACAACATCTATTAACAGAGATACAATTTCAGAAGTACAAAACAGCATTTCTACAATTGTGTATTATGTACAACCACGTTTTTTGATGTTTACATTAAAATATAATATTTAACGAAATAGATAAAATTCATTTTTTGTTGGGTAATTTTGAGTAAGTCATGTTTTGAGTATTACTACTGTAATATGAAGTAATTAAAGGGAGTTAATTATTTCAAAAGTAAAAACTAAGTACCATTTGCAATATATTGTGAATGGTATTTTTATTAGGTATATTTATAAAAAAAAACACAAATGAATTATGGGCATTTTTAAATTGAAAATTAACAAAAAGATTCATATCGTTGATGTGGATGATATCACACCATTATTATGGGTTTTGCGTGATACATTAGATTTGGTTGGAACCAAGTATGGTTGTGGAACAGGTCAGTGTGGAGCTTGTACCATACATTTAAATGGCTATGCTACTAGAAGTTGTTTGTTAACAGTAGCAATGGTTGGTGAAAATGAAATTACAACTATTGAAGGATTGTCAGAGAATAACTCTCATCCAGTACAAAAAGCTTGGAATGAGTTAGATGTGCCTCAATGCGGATATTGTCAATCGGGTCAAATTATGACTGCTTCTGCTTTTTTAGAGCAAAATAAAAAACCTTCAACAGAAGAAATTAGAATGGCCATGCATGGAAATATTTGTCGTTGTGCAGCTTATAATAAAATTGAAGAGGCTGTGGAATCTGCGGCCAATAAAATGAATTCTAACGCTAAATAAAAACCTATGAAAACTAAAATTAAAAATAGCGTGGATAGAAGAGGGTTTATGAAAACTTCTCTTTTGGCTAGTGGAGGAATTCTGTTTGGATTTAATTTGGTAAAAGCCTTAAGTCCAAATTGTAAGTTATCTAATACAGTTTCTAGTTTGAATTATCACGATTTTAATGCGTTTATAAAAATAGCGTTAAACGGTAAGGTAACTATATTTTCTCCTAATCCGGAAATTGGTCAAGGAGTCAAAACCTCAATGCCAATGCTTATAGCTGAAGAGTTGGATGTGGCTTGGAATGATGTTACGGTAGAGCAAGGAAAACTGGATACTAAAAATTATAAAAGACAAGTTGCCGGAGGAAGTCAGTCTATACGTTCTTCATGGTTGCCTTTAAGACAAACAGGTGCCACAGCAAGAGCAATGCTTGTTCAGGCTGCTGCTAATATATGGGGTATATCCACATCTAGTTGTAAAACTGAAAAAGGGGTTGTAATTAATAATTCGGGTGAAAAGTTAGGTTATGGAGATTTAGTGGTTGAAGCGGCTAAATTGGAAATACCTTCAAATGTTACTTTAAAGAAGACTAAAGATTTTACTATTATCGGGCAAAATGTTAAAAATGTTGATGGAACTAAGATCTCAGAAGGAAAACCTTTATTTGGATTAGATTATAAAGTACCCGGCATGTTGTATGCATCAGTCATACGCCCTCCAGGTTTTGGACAAAAATTATTGAGTTTTGATAGTAGTACTGCAAAAAAAATTAAAGGGGTATTAGAGGTTATTCGTTTTGGTAATAAGATTGCCGTTGTTGGTGAAAGTACTTGGATTTGCTTTATGGGTAAAAGAGAGGTGAAAGCTGAGTGGTCATCAAATGAGAGTTTGGAAAACTCAGCAAAACAAGACGAGGACTTATTTAAATTGCTAGATGGTGGAGAAGTTAAAGGAGAAAAGTTAAAACCTGTTAGAGTTGATGGTAACGTCTCTGAATCTTTTTTGAATGCAGATACAGTTGTTGAAAGTACTTATGAAGCTCCATTTTTGCCTCATAATACTATGGAGCCAATGAATTTTTTCGCCAATGTTACTGCTGATAAAGTTCATTTGGTTGGACCCATTCAAACTCCTGCTGGAACAGCAAATAGAGTAGCTAGATTGCTAGATCGTGATTCAAGTGAAATATTATTGGAAATGACTCGAATGGGAGGTGGTTTTGGAAGAAGGTTAAAAAATGATTTTGTTTTAGAAGTAGCAGAAATATCGAACCTAATTAAGAAACCAGTAAAATTAGTTTTTTCTAGAGAAGATGATATGACGGCAGGTTTTTACAGACCAAAAGTTAAATATAGATTCAAAGCAGCGTTGAAAAACGGAAAAATATCTGGATATCATATTAAAGAAGCCGCTATTGGTGGTAACATAAATAGAAGTAGAGCTAATTTTTTTCCGGCAGGATCTATCGATAACTACAAAGTAGAGGTTGCTAAATTAAAAAGTAAGGTTACTACCATGGCTTGGAGAGCTCCAATATCTAATTTCTTAGGTTTTGCCGAACAAAGTTTTTTGGATGAGGTTTCAGAAGAATTAAAAATAGATCCCATTCAATTAAGAATGGATTTATTAAATATAGCAGACAGTTCTGATACTAGAATGGATTACTCGCCAAAAAGAATGATTGAAGTTATTAAAACAGTCAAAGAAAAAGCAAACTGGGGTAAATCTCCTAAAGGAGTTTTTCAGGGGTTTAGTGCTTATTATAGTCATAATTCTCATGTAGCAGAAATTGCAGAAGTAGTTATAAAAGATGGAATGCCAAGAGTGACAAAAGTATATTGTGTGGTAGATTGTGGGATAGTTGTAAATCCATTAGGAGCTATGAACCAAGCACAAGGAGGGGTAATTGATGGAATAGGACATGCTATGTACGGTGATTTAGAAATAAAAAGCGGTGTGCCTCAAAGTTCAAATTATGATAAGTATCGCTTAATTCGTATGAATGAAACACCGAAAGTAGAAGTCTTTTTTATAGATAGTAATGAAGCTCCTACAGGTTTAGGGGAACCAACCTTGCCACCTGCCGCTGCTGCAGTTGCCAATGCAATAAAAGCTGCTACAGGAACTCGTTTAAGAAAGCAGCCTTTTATCAAAAATGGGGAAATGAATATTTAATGACGCACGAATTTAAAAATATAATTGAAGCGTATCAATTAGCTAGACATGTCGGGTTGAAGGCAGTTCTGGCTACGGTGGTTTCTGTAGATGGCTCTTCGTACAGAGGAGCAGGGGTTCGTATGCTTGTTTTACAAAATCAACAAATAGTAGGAGCTATTAGTGGAGGTTGTGTTGAGAAAGAGGTTGTGCAACAATCTTTGTCTGTATTTGCAACAGGTTTGCCAAAAATGATGACTTATGATGGTCGTTTTCGTTTGGGGTGTGAAGGAACCTTATATGTTTTATTGGAGGAGTTTTCAATAGAAGAAAATGAAACAATACAAATCGTGAGTGCCTTAAATGACAGAGAAGAATTTTTCATCAATAGCTATTACAGTTTGGATGAGAAAAAAACACAGAAGGGAAGTTTTTTACAATTGAAAGAAGGATTAATTATTCCATTTTCAAAAAATAGGTTGCAAAAAGAAAATGAAATTAATTACAAGATTTTTTCTGAAAAAATGATGCCCAATTTTCGTTTGATAATAATAGGGACAGAGCATGATGCGGTTAGTTTGTGTAAACAAGCAAGTAATTTAGGTTGGGAAATATTAATAATGGCATCTCCAGATTCTAAAAAAGAAAAGGAACAATTTGTGGGGGCTTCAGAATTGTTAAAATTGTCGCCTGAAAATTTTATGATTCCTAGAATTGATAACCAAACAGCATTTGTATTAATGAATCATAACTATGCAAAGGATTTGTTGTATTTGAAAGCTTTAAAAGATTCACAACCTTGTTATATAGGCTTATTGGGACCTCTTAAGCGAAAAGAGCAAATATTGTCTGCCTTTATAGAATATCACCTAGAAGTAGAAGATAAGTTTTTAGATGCTATTTATGGTCCTGCTGGTTTAGATATTGGTGGTGAAACACCAGAGGAAATCGCAATATCAATACTCTCAGAAATAATTACAGTTTCACGTAATAAAAAAGCATACCATCTTCAAGATAAAAAGGGATCCATCCACAACAGATCATGGAAACAGATAAATTCAGCAAATGCAAAATAAAACAGGAATATTAATATTAGCTGCTGGTTCGTCTTCTAGAATGGGTGAGCCAAAACAATTACTTCCATGGAGTAATACCACTTTGTTAGGTAGTGTA
>JBHOTE010000081.1:0-4094 GCA_042584125.1 Bacteroidota bacterium | reverse complement strand
TTATTGATTTAAATTACTTGTGATGTAGTCGAGATAAAATATAATAGTTACTATTTCTGTAAACAAAAAAGGAATCCCTTGTGAGGATTCCTTTATAATATATTCTTGTAGAAAAGTTCTAAACCAACTCTACAAATAAACCATCTTCTGTTTTGTTTACAGACGCTAAGTTATTTTTTGTCAAGCCCTTTATAGTCTTATCCCATTTTTTATTTGATAAACCAGATTGTGTTTTTAAGTCGGATAGTGCAATTTTCTCTGCTTTTTCTACAATCGCTAATACTGCTTTTTCTTCCTCATTCAATTCTACTGATGGGGCTTTCTTTTCAGGTCTCATTTGTGGGAAGAATAATACTTCTTGAATAGATTGGTTGTTTGTTAAATACATAATCAAACGGTCCATTCCAATTCCTAAACCTGAAGTAGGAGGCATTCCATATTCCAAGGCACGTAAGAAATCTTCATCTATAAAATTTGATGCTTCGTCATCTCCTCTTTCAGCTAATTTTAGTTGTGCTTCAAAACGTTCTCTTTGATCAATTGGGTCATTTAACTCAGAATATGCATTGGCAACTTCTTTCCCACAAATCATTAATTCAAAACGTTCTGTTAATTCTGGATTATCTCTATGTTCTTTACATAATGGAGACATTTCTTTTGGGTAATCAGTAATGAAAGTTGGTTGAATATAGTTTCCTTCACATTTTTCACCGAACATTTCATCAATTAACTTTCCTTTACCCATGGTATTGTCTACTTCAATCCCCATGTTAATAGCAGCTGCTCTTAGTTCGTCTTCATTCTTTCCTGTGATATCGAATCCAGTAAAATGTTTGATAGAGTCAGCCATTGTAATTCTTGCAAACGGAGCTTTAAAACTAACTTCATGTTTACCAAAAACAATATCTGTTGTTCCGTTTACTTCTAAAGCGCAGTACTCTAATAAATTTTCAGTGAATTCCATCATCCAGTTGTAGTCTTTGTAGGCCACATAAATTTCCATGGCAGTAAACTCAGGATTGTGAGTTCTATCCATTCCCTCGTTACGGAAGTTTTTAGAAAATTCATATACACCATCAAAACCACCAACAATAAGTCGTTTTAAATACAACTCATTTGCAATTCTCATATATAAAGGAATGTCTAATGAATTATGATGAGTTTCAAATGGTCTAGCCGCAGCACCACCAGCAATAGGTTGTAATACAGGAGTTTCAACTTCAAAATACCCTGCGTTATTAAAAAAAGTTCGCATTGCATTAAAAAGTTTCGTTCTTTTTACGAATACTTCTTTTACGTGAGGATTAACTACTAAATCAGCGTAACGTTGACGGTAACGTAATTCAGGATCATTAAATTCATCATATGTTTTTCCTTCACTATCTGTTTTAGGAAGTGGTAAAGGTTTTAAAGCTTTACTTAGTAATTTGAAATTGCTAATTCTTACTGATATTTCACCAACTTGAGTTTTGAATAGCTCACCTTCAATTCCGATAAAATCTCCTAAGTCCAATAGTTTTTTGAAAACATCATTGTACAATGATTTGTCTTCACCTTGACAAATTTCATCTCTATTCAAATAGATTTGGATTCTTCCTTCAGCATCTTGTAATTCTGCAAATGAAGCTTTCCCTTGTATTTTCTTTCGCATCAATCTTCCAGCAAGAACAACCTTTTTTCCTTCTTCGTAGTTTGCTTTAATCTGTTTAGAGTAAATGTCTACAGGAAATAAATCTGCAGGATAAGGGTTGATTCCTAAAGCTCTTAGTTTGTCAAGCTTTTCTCTTCTTACAATTTCTTGTTCTGATAATTGCATGGGATTGTGTCTTTTAGTGATGTGTTTATAAGGCTGCAAAGATACTTAATGAATTGTTTACAGGAAATAAAAAGTGAATATTTTAAAGGTGTCTAAAAAAAACTGTATATTTGTATGCTGCTTATAAAAAGCAGTGTTGTGTTGTTTTGTCACTTTTATTAAAAAGTGTCATGGTTTTTGTTGAAACCAGTGGAAAGCTTCCCTAGATAGGGTTGCTTTTTTTTTGGACTAAAACCAACTATATTCACCTTTGTATAGCCAAAAGTCAATAACAAAATAATAGCAAAACACACCTCCTACAGCCAATTTTAAACCTGTTGAGAGTAAGAAACCTATAAAAGAACCAAAGGCTACTTTTAAGGCTTTCTGTGTATCGTCTGGATTGCCTAAATACTCTCCGATAAAAGCACCTATAAAGGGGCCGGCAATAATTCCTATAGGTCCAAAAAACAAACCGATAATTAGACCAAAGGTAGCTCCCCACATTCCTTTTTTTGTTCCGCCAAATTTTTTTGTTCCTATGATAGGAATTATATAATCTAAAACGGTTACTAATATTGCAATAAACAATGTAATCCATAAAAAATTCCAGTCTGTTGGTACGGCATCTGTTTGATGCAATAATAAAAGTCCAATCCAACCTGTAGGTGGACCTGGTAATATAGGTAAAAAGGATCCTACAATTCCTAGGCAAATAAATATAAAGCCGATGCAAGTTAATAGAATGTCCATTTGTTTTTAATGCAAATTAAGAGTATTTTTTATTAATTAAAAATTATTTTATTTCGAGTTTGGTTTATTTTAATCATCATGAGTACTGTTTTTTTAGGATGAAATAATTATCGTATTTTCACCAAGTATAACAAGGATAAATGACGTTCAAATCTTTACTTTTTATTTTAATCATAGGCAGCTGCATTTCCTGTGAATTTTTGCAAAAAAATGTTGGAGCTAAATTAAGTCCTGTCTCTTTAGATACTTTTGTTGATCTTGGAAAAGTAGATGTTTATCCTTCTTTTAAGGCTTGTGATAGTATATTGGATATAGAGATTAAAAATCGTTGTTTTAATAATCAATTATATACACACTTGTCTGCTTCGTTGTTAGCACATACTTTTGAAGTTAGTAGTAGCATTGATGAAGTTGTGAAAGTAAAGCTGCAGATAGATAATAAAGGGAGCTCCAAATTAATGGAGATATTGGCAAGTGACAATGTAGGAAAACAACTGCCAATGTTAGATAGTTTGATAGGGGAAAGTGTTAGAACTTTGCCTAAATTATTTCCTGCTACTAAAATGGGAATTCCTGTAACAACTGTTTATGAAATTCCGATAGTTATAAAGATTAAATAAAAAAGAGATTTAATAAGTTAAATCTCTTTTTTGTTTCTATTTGTTAAGCAAGGCCCAAATCTTATCTTTCAATTCCATAAGTCCTATTTGTGCTACGGATGAGAAAAATATATTAGGAACTCCTTCTGGAAGTTCTTTAGTTAGCTCTTCTTTTAATTCTTCGTCTAACATATCGCATTTAGAAATTGCTAGAAAACGCTCTTTATCTAGAAGTTCAGGGTTGTGCTTTTTTAATTCATTAAGCAGAACTTTATATTCGGTACGGATATCTTCAGAATCAGCAGGAATTAAAAACAACAAAGCAGAATTACGTTCTATATGTCGTAAAAAACGATGTCCTAATCCTTTTCCTTCTGATGCACCCTCAATAATTCCTGGGATGTCTGCCATAACGAAACTTTGATGGTTTCTATAGTCAACAATTCCCAAATTAGGTTTTAAAGTAGTAAAAGCATAGTCAGCAATTTTAGGTTTGGCAGCGGTAATTGCTGCTAGTAAGGTAGATTTTCCTGCGTTAGGAAATCCAACTAATCCTACATCAGCTAACAATTTTAGTTCTATTTGAAACCATCCGTCAACACCTTCCATTCCTGGTTGTGCATATCGAGGTGTTTGATTTGTTGAAGATTTGAAGTTCCAGTTTCCTAGTCCTCCCTTACCCCCTTCCACTAAAATTTGTTCTTGACCGTCTTCAGTAATTTCAAATAAAATTTCTTGTGTTTCTGCATCTCTTACAATAGTTCCTAAAGGAACAGGTAAGTATTTGTCTGCTCCATCTTTACCGGTACTTCTACTTTTGCTTCCGTTACCACCATGGTCGGCTCTACTATGTTTTAAAAAGCGAAGATGATGTAAAGTCCACATTCCTTTATCTCCTTTTAGTATTATATGTCCACCACGTCCACCATCACCACCATCAGGTCCTC
>JBHOTE010000080.1:0-4236 GCA_042584125.1 Bacteroidota bacterium | reverse complement strand
TAATTCTTTTAAAATATTACCTAAATACTCTTCATAATTTAAGAATGCTTTTTTTCTTTCTTCTATGTTACCGAAATTAAATAATTCTTTTTGTCCTAACCAGTTATTATTGTTTTTCCAATCACTACCAATCACCCCATTATTAATTTCTTTTAAAATATTCTCTTTGTCAAATGCTTCATGAAAAGCCCCCACACAACAATTATTTCTATTTCCTACAGGCTTTCTTTCACTCTGTATACTTACTTCTGTGTATTTTGGCCAATCTTTATGTTGAATAGTGAACCCTGACCAATTTTTAAACAAATCAGCAGATTCATTAACAATCCAATCAGCACCTAAGTCATTTGTTAATCGTATAACCAAATCTTTAATAATACCAATATACTTTTCACGATCTATCGTTTCTTTATAACTTGAAATCACATCGAAAGCATCATAGTTTGCAACTAATATTTTTTTCAATTCTTTTTCCATTTTTTGATCTGCTAATTGATTTGTTAATTTTTTAATTAATAATTGATACTGTTTGATAGCCTCTCTTGTTTGAGCAACATCGATTACTAGTTCTTTACATTTTTGTAACCAATCGATTATATCATCTCTATAGGATAAACAATTATAGTCTATATTATTATCTACCCCCACTGAATAAGTACTTGCTTCATTTCCATTTAACGTTAAATAGTATACCGTATTCTTTCCTCTATTATAATTAGAATATCTTAATAATTGATTCTCTTGGTCTCCCGCATAAATCTTATTTTCAATAGAAATTGTATTATCATTTCCATCTTTAATCAAAATATCAATTCTACCTCCACTCTCTGTTGTTACAGGGCCTATTGGAAACTCTTTGAAAACATAAGCTGTACTTACATCAAATTCAAAAGTATGATTGATTTGTTTTAGAAATTCAACTAAGAATATATTCCCGAAAAAATGTGACCCTTCGGGACTTAATAGCTCAGCTATAAAGTTAGAATGCGTTTTGTTTTCTTTAGTTTCTATACCTAGAATAGAAAAAATATTAAATGTTTCACCTTTTATTTTTGCAATTTCTTTCTGATGTTTTAGCTGTGTACTTACGCTATTTATGAGAGCTGTAATTTTACTATTTTCCATTAATTGTTCTAATCTTTAAAAAAGTTGCTTATATCAATATCGTTTTCATCATGATCAGGATACATCATATCCAAAATACCAGATATATCATTCGTATATATCTTTTTTGCTAAGGTTTCAATTTCATCTTTCAACTCTTCAAACCCCTGTAATTCCATTGATGCAGGAACATCTGGGCTAGGCCTAAACTTATAGTTTGGATGTTTCTCAGCTTTATCCATTAACATTTCGATATCACCCTCCATTTCTTCGATGATTGAATAAAAATCCCGTTGATCTACCTTTTCTGGATCTTCTTTAAATCTAATTTTCAGTTTTTCAAAACTCTTTTTAAAACTTTCTATACCCATGTTATTTTATTTATGCTTTATGACCCAAAAAAAAGAAATATTAACGTCAAAAGATGTCGTTAGAGAATATACTTCATTTATTTCGTGGTTTAACGACACTTTTTCACACTTTCGTAAACTTTATTTGTTGTCTAATATAATTTATTATGCCAAATAAGAACCTACCTAAATGGAAATACTTCATTGCAAAATACAACTTAGACAAAATCATGAATATTCTTCAAAAAACAATAGCTAAACCAACCAATGCTGTTTTCTCTGTCAGCTGTTCCGAAATAGTTTTTAAAAAGATCCTTCCTCTATTAGAAGGCACATTTATCAAATTCCATGTATTTCAACCAGAGGATAAAACTATTCCTATTCAATCTGATTGTTCAAAATTAGTATTCATAGCACACTTAAGTCATGCAAACGAATTGGAAATATTAGAAAAACTTTTAGCTACAACTAATAAAGAGCTTGAATGCATTCTAATTAGTCCTTTTGCTTTTGAAGGAAATAGAATCAATACCAGAGCAAAAATATTTATCGATCAGTTAGATGTAAAGAAAATCAATTACAAGCTGATTACCTCCAAAGCAAATAACAAACCCTTTGGAGCTGTTTTTGATCTACAATACCAAGAAGTAATTGAACTCATAAAACAATTTTCGAAAAGTTCGCCATTCAATGTTGATGCAAATTCTTGACAACAATGACTTGACTGATTTTTTTTACTCTGATTTGAATTTCGTCTCTAATATTTGTATTGAACACGCAAAAAAGCAAGGATTTACTTTTGTGCACAAACTTAACGCTTTCAATTATGGTTGTTTTTTTTTCCAGAACCAGCAACGGCATCTATGATACCATGGTTGGAATTATTCTTTATAAAATTGTATACTTTTTCTTGTTCTAAAGTTGGTGTCATTCCTTTATTTTTTGTTTTCAATAAAAAATGCTGCTATAGTTAATTAAATCCAATAGCAACTTTTGGTTTCGCTATATTGAAACTTTCCTTTTGATAATTGTATATTTCTGAAAGATTTTGAGGAGACGTAAAATTGACCTCCAATTTTAAATTTTCGGCTAAGTTATTTGCCTTTTGTACCGACAAGGCCTCGAATTCATATCTCGCTAACAACCTACCTTTTCGCACCAGTGCCTCATCAATATTTGATAAATGCGTATTGAATGTGCAAACAACCTGTATGTTCAACACGTCACCTAATAAGCCATCCGTTACATTTAATAAGGCTGAAACCGCAGAAAATTTTGAAGACTCTCTTTTGATTAATAACTGTTCTGCATCCTCAATAATTAAAATTGAATTCTTATGCTTTAATAAAAAAGTAACAAATTCTGGGTCAGAAATTTTGTTTGCATATGATGTTGGAAGAAAAATAACTTCTTTGTCGATACTGTTCAACAAATAACGGATATAACTTGTTTTACCCGTACCTGGGTTCCCATGCAATAATACCAATCCACTAGAGTCTTTGGTTCCTAAATTTTCTGAGATTAATTGGTTCATTTCTAGAAGCGAATCATTGTAGTTCAATTCTATATTTATTTTATTTTTTGGCAACTTAAAATCATCCGTAAAAAAACCATGACTACCGAGCTTTATAATTGCTATTTTTTTTCTATGAATTTCAGGCATCGAAAATTCAGTCATCAATTCGAAGAGATTTAATACGTCTTCTTTTTGCTTATTGGAAAAAGTAAACCTGATTACATTTTGATTTCTATCAAATTGAGCACAGGTATCTAGGCTTACAATTCTCAGCACTGTATCATCAATTAAAAAATTTCTGCCTTTTAGTTTAGAACCTCTATCTTTATTAAAATAAGATTCAACAATGATTTCAGTTTCGTAGTTTTCCTGTAGGTGTTTCGAAAACTTATCTATGTCAATGTTTTCGAATGTAGCCCAATTTGTTAGTTCACTATTAAAGATATATTGAAAATTTAAAAAATCTATGTTCCCATTAATTAATGGTAAAAAACTCTTCCTTTTTGTGTATTTATTCCATGTTTTCATTTGCTTGTATTTTCTATTTACAGCAAAATAAAACGATAGCTCCGTCAACCAGTGTCGCTATAAATAAAACTACATTTTTAGCCAAGTATTTTCATTCGTAAGAAAGATGCTCTGCGTTTTTAGGAATCGTAGTTCTGTAAGGTTCTTTTTAATATATTTTTGACTTCTGTTCTCAAGTGTGGTGGAGCTACAACCTCAGCCTCAATTCCAATTTTCAGTATTTGAGTGATAAATTCATAATTCGGATATAGATAGTACTCTACTCTATGTTTGTTATCTTCATTTTTTGGAAAAACAACTTGGGACGAATGTAATGGTAAGCTCTTCAGGTATTTTACATGCAATTCATTGATTAATAAGCAAACTTTCTCTGGTTGACCTTCGCCGTACGTCAAACCCACGGTGTGTTCAAATTTCTGTAGTTTTTCCTTATAAGCGGCTCTATTTATATTAGAAGGATTTAATATTTCAATATTTGACAAACGATCAATTCCGTAAGTTCGAATTTCATCCTTTTCTTTTGTAACACCTACGATATACCATCGATTTAAATACTCTTTTAAAATCAGTGGCGTAATTGTATGTACTTCTTTGGTTTTCTTATTATAATTTTCATGCAAAAAGGAAATCTCTCTATTCTCTTTGGTCGCTAATAAAAGGTGTTTTAAATTATCTATTCCTTTAAAGTTTTTGGAGTCATCAAAACTTACATATTCTAATATTTTATGACTGTCTTTT
>JBHOTE010000079.1:0-4297 GCA_042584125.1 Bacteroidota bacterium | reverse complement strand
GGATTTTCTATCTGGTGTTTATTTGCTAAATTAGGTGCTAAAAATACGCCACTAATCTTATACATAAACGTTGTGCTTCATACCCAAAAAGAAAGAAATGAATTTAAAATCTTTGACCATTAAAAATTTCAGAGCTTATCAAACCGAAACTAAAATAGAGTTTGACCAACTAACAACAATTATTGGGAAAAATGATATTGGTAAATCAACAATTCTAGAAGCACTGGAAATATTTTTTAATAATCAAACCGTTAAAATTGATTCTACAGACATTAATATCAAGTCTACAAACAAAGTAGTTGAAATAACTTGTGAATTTACGGATTACCCTTCTGAATTATCAATTGATACTTCTTCTCCAACAAGTCTAGAAAATGAGTATTTACTTTCAAAGAACAATACTCTAATCATTAAAAAGAAATTTGATTGCGGAAAAAAAACACCAACTTCTGAAATATTTATTATAGCTAATCATCCTACTAATAAGGATGTTTGCAACTTATTGGAACTAAAGGAAAAGGAATTACAAGCAATTATTAAGAAAAAATCATTGGACTCTAAACTAAAAGGAAACCCAACAATGCGAAAAGCTATTTGGGATTCCACGAGTGATTTAGAATTAAGTCAGATTGAGATACCTGTTTCGAAACCAAAAGAAGATGCAAAAAGAATATGGGAACAAATAGATTCTTATTTACCATATTTTGCATTATTTCAAAGTGATAGAAGTAGTAGCGATACTGATAGCGAAGTTCAAGACCCAATGAAAGCAGCAATAGCAACAGCTATGTCAGAAGTCCAAAAAGAAATAAATGATATTCAACAAAAAGTAAAAGAAAAGGCTGAAGAAATAGCAAATAACACACATAAAGCTTTACAAGAAATAGATAGTAATCTTGCAAGTAAGTTAGACCCTAAATTTAATCCTCCAACACCTGCAAAATGGAATGGTTTATTTTCAATAAAACTTGACACTGATGATGGGATTCCCTTAAATAAAAGAGGAAGTGGAGTAAGAAGAATGATATTAGTTAGCTTTTTTAAGGCAGAAGCAGAAAGACGTTTGAAATCATCTTCAAAGCAGAATATAATATATGCTATTGAAGAACCTGAAACTGCTCAACATCCAAATAATCAAAAAATATTATTAGAATCATTTATATCATTAGCTAATGAAAGTGATTGTCAAATAATACTAACTACACATAGTCCAGGATTAGCATCAGAACTTCCAGTTGAAAGTTTGAGGTTTATTCACAAAGATGATAAAGACAAATTAAAAATTGATTTAGGAGTTGGAGTTTTTTCTAGAATAGCAGAAACTTTAGGAGTAACTCCTGATAGTAGAGTTAAAGTACTTTGTTGTGTAGAAGGTCCCACAGATGTTACAGCTTTAGGTTGTTTAAGTAAAGCTATGAAAGTTAAATACCCTGAACTTCCTGATTTAACATCTGATGAAAGAATTGCATTTGTTTTAATGGGTGGTTCTACTCTAAAACATTGGGTAAATCATAACTATTTACAAAAATTAGGGAAGCCTGAAATTCATATTTATGACAATGATGTTAGGTCATATAAAGATTCAATTGATGAAGTTAACGCAAGAGATGATAAGTCTATTGGACAACTAACACAGAAACTTGAGATTGAGAGTTATTTACATAAAGATGCTATAAAAAAAGGCTTTGATATTGAAATAGAAATCCCAGACCAATATGATGCAAATGGAAAAGCTACACCAAAAATATTTGCAGAAGCATATTCTCAGAAAATTGGTTTGCCAAACACTATAAAGGATACTAAAGCAAAAAAGTTTTTAGCAGAAAGAGGTTTTCCAAATATGACAGCTGAAATGATTGAGCAAAGGGACAGAAATAACGAAATTAAAGGATGGTTAGAAAAAATAAATGAACTTTTGAACTAAAAAAGTACTAAAGCACAACACCGTATATAATTTATTGCTGGCTTATTGCCTACTTACGAAAGTCCTCGCGAACTTTCTTGGTCGTTAATTATTTACTAAATTAGTTGCTTGAAACACGCAACAAACCATATACAAACCCGTTGGTGGTAATTAAAAAACAGAACTCAAAATGAGACTTAAAAATTTAACATTAAAAAACATTGGTCCTTTTAAGGATGCTCATTTGGAATTTATTTCAGACGAACTTGAGTTAGAATCTCCACCTGTTATTTGCATAACTGGTGAAAATGGAACTGGAAAATCTATTATTCTTGACGCTATAAGAAGCCTTTTTATGGGAGCTTTTGCCAAAGTTGAAAGAGATATAAGCTCTAGTGAGGATTTTTTAATAAAAACAGACTTTATAATTAATAGTTCCAATATTACTTTACAATCCAATAAAAAAAGTGATAACGGACAGAACTTTCTAACTGATAAAATTGAAATAAACAAAATATTTAAATCACAATTTAAAACAAGTTACAAGAAAGATTTTATATTAGATTATTGGACATCTAAACTATCAAATGACAGATTTAATATTACAAGCATTACTGCTTTAAGCCCGGATATTTATTTAGAAGATGTTTTGTCTGGAGTACATAAAAATATAGACCTAACTAAAATAATTTCTTTTTTTGATTATCTAAAAGACAGTACAAATAAGAATGAAAAGGAATTAGGTAGTTCACTGTACAATATTTTAGAAACCATAATCAATTTATCCATATCTGAAGGTAAATTATCACACGTTTCTCGCATAAACTTGCAACCAATTGTAAAAATTGGTAACAACGAAATTTCATTAGACAAATTAAGTAGTGGAAATCTTTATCTTATTCAAAGGTTCACAAGTATTTTAAGTCAAGTTTATTCCATATGCTCAATCAACCATATACCAATTTCAAAATATAAAGAAATAAAAGGTCTTTTATTAATTGATGAAGCCGAGAACCACTTACATCCAAAATGGCAAAAGGTTTTTCTTCAAAATATTTTAAAATTGTTTCCTAAACTTCAAATAATTGTTTCAACTCATTCACCTTTCATAGTTTCCTCGGTAAAAAATTCAAGAGTTTATGTATGCAAAAGTAAAATTGATTATTCAATAGTTGATGAGGAAACGGACTACTATTTAAATAAGCCTATAGAGGAAATTTTATTAAGCCCACTATTTAATACAAGTAATTTTGGTACAGAAATATCAAAACTTTTAGAGGAAAGAAAAAAAGCAATTGAAGAAAAAAAACAGGAAGAAGTTAAAAAAATTGAGCAAAAATTATTGGTTATAAATCCTGAATATTTCGATTACTTGAATCTAGATAAAATATTAAAGTCTATTAAAAAATGAGAGGATTAGAAAGGCTACCTGAACCTCAAATTTTAACTGACAGAAAAGAAATTTGGAGAGATAATTTTGTTGCCTCAGGAAAAAAAAGACCTGATTCAAATAAATATGGTCATACAACAATAAGAACACAATTAAATTCGATTAGTTATCACAAATGCTTTTACTGCGAATCTAAACTCAAAGGTAAACGTAAAGAAATAGACCATCATATAGAAGTAAGTGTTGACAAAACCTTATCTTTTGAATGGTCAAACCTTTATCTGTCTTGTGACAATTGCAATGGAAAAATCACCCATTCCACTATCTCAATTCAAGATGCTTTAGACCCTTGCAGAAATACCGATTTAGAGATAAAAGAACATATAACTTTTGATGACGAATTTATTCAGCCAAAAAACAATTCTGAATTAGGTTTAAGTACAATTAAGAAATATAGACTTGACACAGAACTTTTAGACAATCGTAGATTAAAACAATTAAAGATTTTTTTAAAAGTTTTAGTCACCATAAGAGACCAACAACGGATTGAAAATAGAGATGAATTAAGTCAAGCTGAAATAGAAACTCTTAACAGCTTTAAAAGAATGGACAACTCTTATTCTAGAATGTTCGAAGTAATATTGGAAAATTATGAATTGTAAAGAATAACTACCACCAACAATGTATATAAAACATAGCTATTACAGGCTTTACCAAAGGTTTGTGTGTATTTGCGAGACCGCCAAATTTTTAAATTTGGCTTTTAGTAAAATAAAGATAAAAAGAAAAATTTAAAAATTCGGCTCGTGTATAATCCGAAACGATAGCGTCTTTTTACACGCTACGTTTCATATACGGAGACGTTGGCATGCATAAGTTTACCGAAAAATCGGAACTTATTTTCGCAAATTTTTCTCAAGATTTTTTTTAGTTTTTAAGAAAAAAACAAAGCAGGTTGGCAGAAGTCAACACAAAGCGGAAATAATTATTGTAACTACCATTTA
>JBHOTE010000078.1:0-4493 GCA_042584125.1 Bacteroidota bacterium | reverse complement strand
ATAGATGGTTGGGTTTGGGGTGTAGTTTTCTAAGTGACTTTTTTACTAGTCACTAGGCATTTAAACATGAAAAGGCTTCTTAGTTAGAAATCGTAAAAATTAATTTTTCAAAAATTTTCTTATGGAAAAGGTTCCATCCTCTAAATAAAATTTTGCGATATACACGCTACTTTCTAAAGCTGATAAGTCAAACTGATTTGAAATACCTGTTAAAACTTTTACCCCAGTTACAGAATAAATCTCAACTTTTTGAATACCAACCTCACACTCTATAGTCATAGTGTTTACAACTGGATTTGGTGAAATTTTTAAAGAACTATCATTTTTTATAATATGTTCAACACTTAATGAATTATCAAATGCAATAGAATTAATTAATATAGCACCTGTTCCAGAAGACTTACCTGCTCCAGAAGCATTATCAGCATCCCTAAAGCCTAATTGAATAGAATTCAAATCTCCTGTCCAACCTGTTACACCACTCAAATCAATGGAGTAAGATTGTTCCGTTCCATCAGACGTAGTAATTACTTGTGTTGTATTTCCACCATCGCCTACAATAACTCTTAACTCATCATCATTCGTAGATAAATTCTGAAGCGTAATTTGCATTACTGTAGCCGAGGAAGCATTCACGTGATACAATCCTCCATCCAATTGTAATTTTGCAAATTTATCTGCCGTTGGTGTAAAAGTTAAAACACCACTAGAAACACTGGTAATAGTTGCATTAACTGCCGACCAACCTTCAGAATCATCATCTGTATCAAAACTATAAATTTGACGTTCAGTTGTTGGAATTTCTGATAAAAATTCGATTTTATCTACCAACATACTAACACCTGCTGGAATAGTATAGTCGGTATTTCCAGATGCTTTGAAATGAACTTTGACATCACTTTCTGTTCCATCCCAATCTGCATTGGTCAAATCAAAATAATAGGTTTTATATTCTGAGTCACCAGCGGTCATCTCCAAGTTAGTATAAATCCTCCCTCCAGCAGCTTTTGGGTAAGACATTCTGATATATGTTGGTCCCGATGCAGAACTATTTTTTATGGTTACCGCACCTATTTTATTGGTTGTTGCATTGATTGATGCTGTAGTAATTGCAAAAGAAGGGTTCGTTCCAGACTCTGTTAAGTTCACAGTCATTTCTGTAGCCCCAAGTTCCAAAGTACAATTTCCTGTTCCTGCCCAATCGTCTAAAGAATTTGTAAAATCATAGGTTTGGGAATATCCAAAAATTGATAAAAGTAAGATTGCGATAAAAGTAATTTTCTTCATGTGGTTAATTTTTAGTGTTGTTTAATTCAGTTCCTCAAAATTAAAGAAACCTTGGTTTTTTTTAGTTCGATAATTGTCAAACTTGGTTCGATTATCATCAAAACAAAGATGCACCACTGTAAAAGTGGTGCATCTGCTAATAAATCTCAATAACTAATATTTAATAATTCTTTGTGTTTTAAAATTTCCCTCTTGGTCTGTTATTCTAACTACATAACTTCCGTTATCTAAATTAGAAACATCAATAGAATTCGTGTTTTGTGCTTTTTTCACTTTCTGTCCCAAAACTGAAAACATTTCAATTAAGGCAACTTTAGAAGTAAAGTTCAAAACATTTCTTACTGGGTTAGGATATACCGTAAACTCCGATTTTTTTTCAAGATTCTTTTGAACATCTAAAACACTTTCAATACTAGACGTTATATCATCTAAATAAATAACCGTATCGCTGTTTCCATTTCTTGCTCTAAAAAACACAGTAATATCTGTATAAATATTAGTTGTTCCAGCATCTCCATCATCTAAAGATCTAGATTCTACTTCGGGTGTAAATGTTGTTGTGGGAGTTTTCCATCCTTGATAAAAAGTTTTGGTTCCTCCGCCACTCAAACTCAATTTAAAACACACTTGTATTTCTTCAGCAGTCGCATCGTCTCCTGCTGCTAACTTATGGTAATAAGTAAGATTTACAGAATCAGACTCACCTATATTTGGTGAAAGTGCATAAGTATAATTATTTTCAACCTTAATATCACCATTTGCCAATGCTGCAGAATAATTAATTGCCAATGCACCATTGGTAACACCACCATCTTTAACATAATTAACCGTTGTAGTGGTTCCTGTATTAATATCCCACGGACTTAACACCCCTTCTGTATCATCAAAATCAGGATTTTGAACAAACCCACTATAAGATGCAGCTCCTTCGGCATAAAAATTTATCTCATCAATTTCAATTAAAGTAGCAGGTGTTGCTGGAACAAAATAATCTGTATTCCCAGTTGTTTTAAAATGAAATTTAATATCATTAACCGTTCCTGACCAACCTGATGCTCCATTTAAATCGAAATAATAGGTTTTGAAATCAGCATCACTATTGGTTATGTCTTGATTGATATAAGTTCTAGATCCTCCATCTGGAAATGAAATTCTTAAATATGTTGGTCCAGCAACACTAGAATTCTTAAGCGTAATTGCACAAACAGTATTTACACCAGCATCAATACCCGCACTTGCCGTAGCAAAAGTTGGATTCTTTTTAGCGGGATCAGAAACTGTAGCTGTCAATTGATATACTCCACCAGAAAAGGCACTTGTAAAACCGCCTAATATTGTCCAAACATCATCCGAATCATCATCGGCATCAAATGTAAAAGGGTTCTGTGATAATAGTATACCGGGAATTATTAGTAATAAAATAATTGTAAATTTTTTCATGGTATATGATTTTTTGTGATTATTATTTTTTTGATATTTCAAAATTAGAAGAAGACCTAAAACAAAGGGTTCAATATTTGTCAGATGGGGTATAAAATTCATCAAGCCCTTATTTTACAATACCTTGATAAGGGTAATTACTCTTTTTTAGAATTTCTAAAAGCTACTTTTTGTTCTTTTCTCAATACTTCGTCAAACATTTTCTTGAAAGAAGTTTTGTATAAATTCTTTAATTCAGATTGCATAGAGTCTTCTCCTAAATCAGAGTTTTTAATTTTTTTAACTGCTTTTAATTTTTCAATTTCAATTGCAGTAATTAATTTCATTTGTTCGGCATCTAATTTCAACGCTTCATCAACCGACATAATTCGTTCATTCAATTGGTTTACTTTTTTATTAGCTTTTTTTACAAAAGGAGCTTTTTGTGCATTTACAAAATTTACAGTTAGTGCAAAAAGTACGAAGGCTACTATCTTTTTTAAATTTTTCATAATTTCCAGTTTTAGTTATATTTATGGCTATTTATTCTTATTTCTATCTACAAAAAGTAAACCTTCCAGTGTATATACTGATTGGTCATCTATCTTGCTGAAATTTCCTGAAGCAGATATCAAACAATGGTTTAATGCAATGTCAGCTATAGACTCTACATAGTTTGAGATTTCATTGGTTTGTTCTAACGTATGGCTATGTGCTCCAAATTCTGTAATCCAAGTTTCTTTTCCGGAATTTTTAACAAATCGCTGCTCAAATCTTTCAATTCTATCCGTTACGGTTTCATTCTCAGAAACGTAAATATGATATATATAAGCATCTATTGAAACTTCAATATTTTGAGACACTTCATGATTCCAGGCATTCCTTCTATCATTTCCTGCTGCCCTTCCAATCATACAAACTCCATATTTGGCATGTGGAAAATGTTTTTTTAATTCAGGAACCCAAGAATTAATTGTATCCGCATAAGACTTACCTGAAGGAAAAATATTTTCATAATGATCTGAATACAATTCATTGCCAATCTCTACATAGTTAACCGATACATTTGATGCCTTCAGCATCTCAATCTGATTGGCAATTGAACTGTTTACAATATCTACCACAAACATAACTTCAGTTTGAGTAGCTTCAGCCATCTTTTTCACATCACTTATTGGGTGTACAACATCATTAGAATTATTAGGGGTAGGTAATCCTGTTTTCCAATTCCATTTATGCGCTAAAGTTCCACCAGGATATCTTAGCAAATCTGGTTTCATTCCAGAAATAGCATTCGTCAAATTATTCGACAATGGTGGCGTATCTCTCCAACGCATATTAAAACCTATCTGACATTCTTTTTCTGCAACACTTTCCATAGCAACTTCATCCGAACAGGCTAAAAAACAGAACAAAAGACTTATGCTGAAAAGCACTTTTATAAATTTTTTTTGTGATTGCATTTGAAGTTTTTGATTGGTTACATTACAAAGATGCATCAACAATCAAAAAAACAGGTTTTCTTAAAATCTCAAAAGGTATAACTTAAGTCAACCACCTGTAATAACAATAGATACAGCTATAAAAAAAGTAGTGAAAGACATAAAAAAAGCTCCTTTTTAAGGAGCTTTTACATTATTCTATTGCTAATTTTGTTATTTCACTTGTTTGAAAACCAATGCGTTCGGCCAAAGCATAAACATATTTTCCTTTTTCAATTTTTATAGGTTTGGAATAAAGTTTCCATCCACTGTTTAAATTCAAAATTTCGTTGCTTTTATCTGAAA
>JBHOTE010000077.1:0-4666 GCA_042584125.1 Bacteroidota bacterium | reverse complement strand
TATTATTGAAAAAGAAACCTTACCACGTTACAAAACTTGTGGTGGTGGTTTTGTATATCGTGGAAGAAGAAATATGCCTTTTGATATAAGCGCCGTGGTTTCAAAAGAATTTAATAAGATTGAAGTTTATTTTGAAAAAACAGGGCAGCATTTAACCGCTGAACGCCCAGAACCATTAGTTACTATGGTCATGCGTGATGAATTTGATAATTTAATTGTCGAAAAATCTGAAGAAAAGGGTGTTACACTTTTGCAAAACCATAAATTAAAGAGTATCTCCTTCGAAGAAAACATTACACTTCATACGTCTGAAGGAGAAGTTCAAACAAAATTTGTAATTGCAGCAGATGGAGCTTTAGGTCCAACAGCAAAATTATCTGGTTGGTCCAAAGACACAAGGTATATGATACCTGCCCTTGAATATGAAGTTGAAGTTACTCCAGAAGATTTTGAAAAATTATCAAAAGAAGCTAGATTTGATTTTGACGCAGTGCCAATGGGATATGCATGGTGTTTTCCAAAAAAAAATCACTTATCACTGGGAGTTGCCACGATGAGAAGAACAAAGATTGATCTGAAAAAATATTATCGAGATTATTTGAAAACACTTGAAATAACTGAAGTTGTAAAAGAAGAATTTCATGGATTTCAAATACCTGTTGGTGCTAGAACAGATGGATTTGTCAAGAATAATGTATTCTTAGTTGGAGATGCCGCTGGTTTTGCTGATCCAATTACAGCTGAAGGAATATCGAATGCAATTCTAACTGGAATAATGGCCGCAGAAGCAATTATTGAAAGTGAATTAAATAGTATTGAAGCCGAAAATTTATACCTTAGAAAATTAAATAAAGTCTTGATACCTGAATTGAAAACAGGTTCATATTTAGCCAAACTGTTTTATGAGAATGAAATGGTAAGAAATTTCTTAATGAAAAAATATGGAGATCGGTTTTGTGAAGCAATGACTGAAGTATTTATGGGAGAAAGAACTTATCCGGCAGATATTAAAAAGAAAATTACAGAAAAAATAAAAGGACTGGTTTTCAAAAAATTTAAAAATTAACAATTTTACCATGGAAACCAAAAGACTAAATAAAGCCATTTCAGAAACAGGTTACTGCTCTAGAAGAGCTGCTGATAAATTAATTGAAGAAGGAAACGTAAAAGTAAATGGTGAAGTAGCTGGACTTGGTGTAAAAGTAACCCATAAAGATGTTATTTCGGTTTACGACCAAGTGATAACAAAAGAAGTTGAAAATATTTATTTAGTTTTTAACAAACCTGTTGGAATAACGTGTACTACAGACACCAAGATAAGAGGAAATATTATTAGTTATTTAAATTACCCTGAACGAATTTTTCCAGTTGGTAGATTAGACAAGCCTAGTGAAGGCTTGATATTCTTAACTAATGATGGTGATATTGTAAATAAAATTCTTCGTTCTAAAAACAATCATGAAAAAGAATATATTGTTTCTGTAGATAAAAAAATCACAGAGTCCTTTATAAAAAAAATGGGGAATGGAATTCCTGTTTTAGACACCATATCCGATAAGTGTAAAGTAGAAAAAATTAATGAATACACTTTTAAAATAATTCTTACACAAGGCCTAAACAGACAAATTAGACGCATGTGTGAATATTTAGGTTATGAAGTTCAAAAGCTAAAAAGAGTTCGTATTATGAATATTACCTTGGGTAATTTAAAACCCGGTAAAATTAGAGCTTTTACTACTAGAGAATTACAGGTCATGAATCATTTAGTTGGACATTCAAGTAAAACAGAAGAAGCCTCTTAATAAACCTATGAATAATTTTGAACCTACACTTACTAAAACAGATTTTCAACTCATTCTAAAAGTTTTCACTCGAAGAATAGGTTTGCTTTTTATGTTTGTATTTGGTCTCTATTTTGATGGAAAAGGATTCGCTAAAATAGTACCTGACAATCAGTTCTATCTAAATATATTAATGATTACTGCTTTTTTCATACTATATTATAGATCTACTCCTCGTACTAAAAAATTGATGATTTATGGAGTAATTATTGGCTTTGTAGGTGAGCATTTATTTTCAAGAGTCCTAGGAATGTACACCTACCGTTTAGAAAACGTGCCGCTATATGTACCTTTTGGTCATGCTGCTGTTTATGCAAGAGTGTTTGTTTTTTCGAAAGCATCTATCATTCAAAAACATCACGATAAAATCATAAAAACACTTAGTATTCTTATCGCAATTTACGCCACAGCATTCTTGTTTTTTTTAGGAGATATATTCGGATTTGTTATGACTGTGGCCATATTTTTTATCATATGGAAACGACCAAAAGACAGAATGTTTTTCTTGACAATGTATACAGTAGTGGCGGTATTAGAAATTGGAGGAACAAGTTACGAATGCTGGTATTGGCCAGATACAGCTTTTAATGTAATCCCTTTCTTAAAAAGTTACAATCCACCTAGTGGAATTAGTCTCTTTTATTATACGTTAGATATTGGCTGTTTTGTATTCTACAAAATGTTTAACAAACAAAACTGGCAACGTTACACAGCGATCCAAAAAATAAGATTATAAAAAAAGCTTCTCATATTTTGAGAAGCTTTTTTTATAATTTACAATTACTTACTAGCAAACATTTTTACATCCTCTTCAGAGATTTCATTTCCTCCAAGAATTAATAATCGCTCTATAACATTTCTAAGTTCCCTTACATTCCCTGTCCAATCATAACTTTTTAACAAACTCACTGCAGCTTCAGAAAAACTTTTATTAATAGCTCCTTGTTCCTTTGATATGGTTTTAGAAAAATGTTCAATCAACAAAGGAATATCTGATCTTCTATCATTTAATGCAGGCACTTTAATCAAAATAACGGCCAAACGATGATATAAATCCTCTCTAAATCTTCCTTCAGCTATTTCTTTAGTTAAGTCCTTATTAGTAGCTGCTACTACCCTCACATTTACTTTAATATCTTTATCGCTTCCTACCCTACTAACTTTATTTTCTTGTAAAGCTCTTAAAACTTTTGCTTGAGCAGATAAACTCATATCACCAATCTCATCTAAGAAAATAGTTCCATTATTGGCCGCCTCAAATTTCCCTGCTCTATCTTTATTAGCGCCCGTAAAAGATCCTTTTACATGACCAAACAATTCACTTTCTATCAATTCTGAAGGAATAGCCGCGCAGTTTACCTCTATGAGAGGTGCAGAAGCACGTTCACTTTTTTCATGCAACCAATGTGCAACTAATTCTTTACCTGTTCCATTTGGCCCTGTAACTAAAACTCTAGCATCTGTAGCTGCTACTTTTTCAATCATATCTTTAATAGCAAGTATCGGTTCACTTTCACCTATCATTTCATACCCCTTGCTTACTTTTTTCTTTAATCGAGCATTTTCTACAACCAACACTTTTCTATCCAAAGCATTTCTAACGGTATTTAACAACCTATTCAAATCTGGTGGCTTTGATATATAATCAAACGCTCCCAACCTCATTGTATTGATTGCTGTATCCAAATCACCATGACCAGAAATCATTACGACCGGAATTTCAGGTTTAATTTTTTTTGCTTTTTCCAAGACTTCAACCCCGTCCATTTTCGGCATTTTGATGTCACACAAAATCAAATCGTAATCTTCCTTGGTTATTTTCTCTAAGCCTTCCAATCCATCCGCTGCCTCTTCTATATGATATGAATCATTTTCTTCTGAAATTATTTTTGTCAACACTCTGCGGATAGCAGCTTCATCTTCTATAATTAATATTTTACTCATTCTTGAATTTCTTTATTTAAACCTTGATAAAATCAATATTTTAACCATTTATACAAATCTTTATACGTTGGTTTTTTTCCATACATTAAAATACCGACTCTATAAATTTTAGCAGCAAACCAAACCATTCCAACAAAGCTTAGCGTTAGTAATATTAGTGAAACTAATAGTTCCCACCAAGGAACTCCAAAAGGAATTCGCATTAACATAACAATTGAGGATGTAAAAGGAATAATTGAAAAAATAGTTGCTACCGGTCCATGTGGATCACTCAACACAGAAGCAAATCCAATATAGATAGCCAACATTAAGGGCATTATTACGGGCAGCATAAATTGTTGTGTATCTGTTTCACTATCAACAGCTGCTCCAATAGCTGCGTAAATTGAACTATATAAGAAAAACCCTCCAATAAAATAAAAGATAAATAACACAAACATTTTAAGCAATGGTAAAGCTAAAATTTCAGAAACTAATCCAGTTATTTCTTGAATTTTTGCACCATTTTCTGTCAATAAATTTTTTTCTGATAATACTGGAACACTTCCCAATTCAACCCCCATAAACACAGATACAACTGTCCCTAAAATCAATAGTAGTATGATCCAAATAAAAAACTGTAGCAATCCTGCACAAGCATTTCCTATTATTTTCCCTAGCATTAATTGAAAGGGCTTAACAGAAGAAATAATAATTTCTATTATCCTACTCGTTTTTTCTTCTATTACATTTCTCATTACAGAATTTCCGTAAATAACAATAAACATCATTAACAAGTAACCAGCTCCCATTCCTAAGCCAATTTTTAAGCCATTCCCCAATTTAGAGGATTTTTCACCAGAAAAATTAGATTGTTTAATCTCTACTGAAAAATTAGTGGC
>JBHOTE010000076.1:0-4700 GCA_042584125.1 Bacteroidota bacterium | reverse complement strand
GCTTCATCCCAAGCCAATTGTTTTACAAAAGGTTTTACTCCATGTGCTCCCATCATTTCTCCATGATCTGCAGAAAAAACAATAATGGTATTTTCTAATAGGCCTAATTCTTTTATTTTATTGATCAAATTTCCAATAGCTTCATCTGTAGCTGTTGCATGCGCATAATAACCTTGCAGTTCTTTTCGTGCTCTTTCTTTAAACTTATCCGAAATATTTGGGTTCAATGTTAAAGATTTTGGCGGATACATATCTTTATATTTCTTAGGTGCAGAACCATGAGGGTAGTGAGGCGTTGCAATTGATATTAATGCCAAAAATGGTGTTTCATCTTTAGCATGTTCTGTTAAATATTGATTTGCATCTTCCGTAATTGCAAATGGCGAATACTTTTTCCAATGTTTCAGTTCTGTATTTTCATTATCATAATAAGGCATTTTTGTATAATTGTGTGAACACTCCAGACCTCTCCAAAAATCAAAACCTTGTCTTCTTTCTTTTGGAATATAGGTTGATCTTCCGTGACCATCTAAATGCCATTTACCCCAATATGCTGTATTATAACCTTCGGCTTTAAAAATTTCTGCCATAGTTAATTCTTCTGCAGGCATATACAAGTCGTTTAAAAACATACCTGTAGTAGTAGGAAATCTACCTGTAAACAATGCTGCACGGTGCGGTGTACAAACTGGTGTTACCGAAACCGTATTGGTAAAGTTTACCGATTCTTTAGCAAAAGCATCTAAATTTGGTGTTTTTACATCTGGATTACCAGCATAACCTAAGGCGGAACCTCGCCATTGATTGGTAAGAATATAAACTATATTCGGTTTTTTAATTGTTTCCTCTTTTGTTTCTTTTACTTTTTGGTTGTCCTTACAACTTGCTAAAGACACTAAAAACATTATGGCAATTAAAGTTACTTTATTCATTTGTTTCAAATTTTATTTTATTTATCAATATTAACTACACCTTCTTTTGTAGCGTAAATTTCTTTTATAGTTCCATCTTCATTGTAGTACAAATACTCTATAGCTGTATTCCTTCTAAACTTTGAACCTCCGTTCCAACCTTGCCAATGATAAAAGAAATAATTTTTCCCTTTATATTCTACAATAGAATGGTGGTCTTGTCTTTGTTTAGGATTCAGTCCGCCTTTATATTCAAAAGGTCCATAAGGACTATCTCCCATTGCATAAAAACCGCCTAAACCTGCATTGTAAGAGAAATAGTAGATTCCATTTCGTTTATGCAAATAACTCGCTTCAAAAAAATTATCACTACCATATGCTATTGTTCTAGGTATTTCAGCCAATTCTAACAGATTATCTTTTAACAAAGCTACCTTAGGTCTTCTTACACCCCAGTACAAATACGTTTTGCCATCATCATCTGTAAAAACACACGGATCAAGCCATTCTCCTTCTACACCTTTAATCCAACCAATATCTTTAAAAGGCCCTTGTGGTACATCACTTACGGCTACTCCACATCTCATGTCATCTTTTGTTCCTTTTACAGAATGAGGATAAAGTAAATAGTATTTATTATTTTTATAAATAGCAGTTGGTGCCCACATCCATCCTTTTGTTCCCCAAGGAATATCTTTAGAATGCAGTACTTCTCCATGGTCTGTCCAATTTACCATATCAGTAGAAGAAAACGCGCGGTATCCATCCATACTACTATAATCTATGGCATCTTCCATATCATGGGATGTGTACATCCATACTTTTCCATCTTTCCAAACATGCGCAGAAGGATCGGCAGTTCTTATATGACGAATTACAGGATTGTTTTCAATCTGTGCGGTTACTTTTTGCTTTTCTGTTTCTATATTTTTCACTTCGTTTTTTTGGGTCTTACAGCTTGCAAGACTAATCACGAAAAAAACAAATGCTATTTTAAATTTGATATCCATAAAATTAAAATTTCGATATAAACTTAAAATTACCAGGCTGAACCAATAGTTTAAAAGAATCCTTATTGGTGTTTAAAAGTTTAATGTTTGAATTTTCTTTAAATGAAACTCCATTTAACATCAACTCAGTTTGAGTATTTGCCGGAATTATAACCTTTGCGGTTGTATTTGGAGGAATAGTAACATTCATATGGAATTCATTACCCTTAATTTCCCAAGAAGAAACCACCTTACCATAAGGTGTATTTAAACTTACCGATGCCGAAGTTAATGGAGCTCTAGGTAGTGGTGCAATACGTATTATTTTATACCCTGCTTCAAGTGGAGCAATACCTGCAATTCGTTCGTACATCCATTCTCCAATAGCACCATACGCATAATGATTTAAACTATTCATTTTCTGAGGATTAAAACCTTCCTTTTTACTATAGCTGTTCCAACGTTCCCAAATAGTTGTTGCTCCTTGGTTAATAGAATAAAACCATGATGGATAGGTTTCGTTAAATAACAATTTATACATTAAATCAATTTCACCTGTTTTACCTAAAACTTCTGACAACAATGGAGTTCCTAAAAATCCCGTTCTTAAATGATTGTCTGCTTCCGCAATTTTTTCTAACAAGAATTTTTTAGCATTTTCTTTATTATCTTCAGATATCAATCCAAAAGCTAAACCCAATAAATACGAAGTTTGTGTATCAGCGACACCTTTTACCATACCGTTTTTAAAAAACTCTTTTTCAAAAGCATTTGCAACCCTTTTATATAAAGAATTATACTTTTTATATTCATCAAATCTACCTAATGCTTTAGCTGATCTTGCTGTTAAGTTTGCAGAATGAGCAAAAAATGCAGTACCGATTAAACTATGAGAGGTATCTCCTTTATTATTACCATTTTCAGGAAGTGGTTGTAACCAGTCTGCGAAACCACCCATTGATGAAATATAATTTTTAGAACTTCTTTCATGGTATGCAACCCAAGCTTTCATCATTTCCAAGTTCTCTTCAAGGATTTTTTTATCTCCTGTTCTTAAATAAATTTTCCAAGGTATGATAGTACATACATCTCCCCAACCTGCACTTACTTTATTGTTATACAACACATCTGGTACTACCCAAGGAATACCACCATTATCATATTGCGATTCACGAACACTTTGCATCCAACTAGCCCAGAACTTATAGACATCGGCATTAAACATAGACGCTGGCCCAAATACCTGTGCATCTGCAGTCCACCCCATTCGTTCATCTCGTTGCGGGCAATCTGTTGGAATATCAAAAAAGTTACCTCTTAGCCCCCAAACAATATTACTTTGAAGTTGATTAAGTTTATCATGTGATGATGTAAACGTACCATTTTCTTCAAAATCTGAGTACTGAACCAATCCTGTCACCCATTCTTTTGATGGTGTTTTTGAAGTATCAAATCCGCTTAACTCTACATACTGAAAACCGTGAAATGTAAATTTTGGCATCCATTCAATAACGCCATCTTCCGATGCTGTATAGTAATTAGTTGACTGCGCACTTCTATAATTTTTTGTGTAAAATGTACCATCAGGAGATAACTTTTCCGCGAATCGAACTTTTAATATTTGGCCTTTTTTTCATTGGTACTTTTAACAAAGGTACTCCTACCATATTTTGCTGAAAATCAAAAATAACCGAACCGTCTTTTTTTATTATCTCTTTTGTCGCTAATTCAATTTTAGATTTAACTGTGGTGTGTCTTTTGGGTTCTAAACGTATATCCTGACCAACAGGAAATGCATTTACAGCTTCCCAGTTTTGATCATTAAAATTATTTGTATTCCAATTTGGCATTTCTAAATTGGCATCATAGGTTTCACCATCATAAATCTCTGAAAGTCTTATAGGCCCTTTTGTAGTTCCCTTCCAACTATTATCAGACAAAATCATTTCTTTAGAACCATCCTTCATAGTCAACTCTAACTGAATTAAAGCTTTTGGTGTCTCTGTATCATTCCAATAGGATTTCATCCACCCCAAACGACCTGAGTGCCAAGCAGCCGCCAATTCTACACCGATTGTGTTTTCCCCCGACTCTATCAATTCAGTAACATCATAAGTAATCGTTTCTATACGTTTTTTATAAGGCGTATATCCTGGAGGCATTACATCATCACTAACATCTTCACCATTTATGGCCACATCAAACGCTCCTTTTGCAGTAATATACAATCTAGCTAAGGTCACCTCATCAGACAATTCAAATCCCTTTCTTAAATATTGTGGTCTATGTATGATATTATCTTGACTCCCTAGAACTTTTTCTTTTTTGGTATCTAAGCCAATCCACTGGGCTTGCCAATCTTTATTTGATAAAAGCCCCAATTCAAAATGGTTGATAGCACTCCATTGTGACGACTCTCCGTTTTGGTTCCAATACTTTACTTGCCAATAAACTTTTTGGCGAGATTGTAATTGCACTCCTTGATAGTTTATAAAAGTCGACTGAGAAGTTTTCTGTTTTTTAGAGTCCCATAAATCAGCATTATTTGGCAATAAGTCTTTAGAGGAAGCTACTATTATTTGATAGGCAGATTGGGATTTTACTTCTTCTGAAACTGGCAATTGCCAGGAAAAAGTTGGTTTTGGATTGTAAAACCCAATAGGATTTTTAAAATTTTCAGAAATAGAAATATCTTCAGGCTTTTGCACATTTTTTTTCACACATGAACTAAAGATTATCAACAATAGCAAACAGACTTTAGATAAGTAATATTGATTCTTCATTATACTTTATAAATTTT
>JBHOTE010000075.1:0-4753 GCA_042584125.1 Bacteroidota bacterium | reverse complement strand
AATCCAGCAAAGTTTTATTTAAATTCAACACCAGCTCACAAAGCATTTCCAAATAAAAAAGTTGGTAGAGAAGACGCTGAGGTTATTGAGTTAGGTTCGGTAGAAACAGTTAATGCTCGTACTTTAAGAAAATTGATCGTAAATAGTATTGTTGATACTTGTCAATTACAAATGGGAATGACGGAAATTAAACCAGGTTCAGCTTGGAATACTTTGCCAGCACACGTTCATGATAGAAGAATGGAAGTTTATTTTTACTTTGAAATTCCAGAAGGACAAGCTGTTTCTCATTTTATGGGAGAAACTGATGAAACAAGACATATATGGATGGGGGATAATGAAGCGGTAATCTCTCCACCTTGGTCTATTCATTCAGGAGCAGGAACAAGTAATTATACATTTATTTGGGGTATGGCAGGTGAAAACTTGGATTATGGAGATATGGATGTATGTAAAATTACAGATTTAAGATAACTAACTAACTAACTAACTAAAAATAAAAATTATGTCAACAAATTTATTTGATTTAACAGGAAAAGTAGCATTAATTACTGGTGCGGTTCATGGCTTAGGAATGGCTATGGCAAAAGGGCTTGGAGATGCAGGTGCTACCATTGTAGTAAATAATAATTCCGAAGGAATGTTATTAACAGCAATTGAAGAATACAAAGCGGCTGGTTATAATGCTCATGGTTATGTGTTTGATGTTACAGATGAAAAGGCTGTGATGGAAGCAATAGAAAAAATAGAAAAAGAAGTAGGTCCTATTGATATTTTGGTAAACAATGCTGGGATTATTAAAAGAACTCCAATGGTTGATATGGAAGTTACAGACTTTAATGCTGTAATTCAAGTAGATTTAGTTGCTCCTTTTATAGTATCAAAAAATGTAGCTAAAGGAATGATCAAAAGAGGTGGTGGAAAAATCATTAATATTTGCTCTATGATGAGTGAACTTGGTAGAGATTCTGTTAGTGCTTATGCAGCTGCTAAAGGAGGATTAAAAATGCTTACTAGAAGTATGGCTACAGAATGGGCTAAGTTTAATATTCAAACAAACGGAATTGGACCAGGATACTTTGCAACAAGTCAAACAGCTCCAATTAGAGTTGATGGTCATCCATTTAACGATTTTATTATTGGAAGAACTCCTGCAGCTAGATGGGGGGAGCCAGAAGACTTGCAGGGTGCAGCGGTATTTTTAAGTTCAAGAGCTAGTAATTTTGTTAATGGTCATGTTGTTTACGTTGATGGTGGTATTTTAGCGACTATCGGGAAACCAGCAAATGAATAATAAAAAGATATAAAATGAGAAATATATATACTTTGGTTTGCTTACTAAGTCTTGTTTTTATTGCTGCTTGTTCTTCGGTCAAGCAGCAAAAAAACAAGACGTTAGTGGTTGAAAACACGTTGGCTGTTGAGCGTTCTAATGAAACTATTGAGTTGTCAAAAGAAATTTTGGGAGTTAATGATTTGACGGAATTAGGTATAAAGGAGGTTTCAACAGGAAATTTACTGGTTACGCAATTAGTAGATAATGATGGAGATGGAACCATGGATGTTTTGTTATTTCAGCCATTAGTTAAACCTTCTTCTCAGGCTAAATTTAAAGTTGTTTCTATTTCTAAAGAAGAGCAAACAAAGTCTGATTTGGTGTGTTATTCTCGTTTTGTACCTGAAAGAACTGATGATTATACATGGGAAAATGACAAAGTCGCTTTTCGTGTATATGGACCACTTGCTCAGCAAATATTTGAATCTGGTAAAAAAGGAGGAACGCTTTCTAGTGGAGTTGATGCTTGGTTGAAAAAAGTGGAATATCCAATTATTAATAAATGAATATATCTGAAATTGCCTATGAAGTAGGATTCAACGATTTAAAATATTTTAGAAAATGTTTTAAAGTTTTGTTCCATGTACTGCCTTCAGAGTATAGAATTCAGAATAGCAACAATGATGATGAAATTGAGGGTTAATTACTTGCATACAAAAGCAAAAGGTAATTTACCCCTTTTAAAAGAACTAGCCCCCCCCTTCTTCTAAACAATACAACTTATACTTTTATCATATAATAATTAACTTATTTTATGATGAATATAAATAGAATCAAAATACTTTGTATAGCTATTATTACTTGTTGCCTTTCAATCCAGTGTACTGAAAAGAAAAAAAAAGGATTAATTCCTAAAGCCAAAAAACTTCCAAACATTGTGTTTATTTACACCGATGATCTAGGATATGGTGATGTTGGCTTTAACGGACCTAGTGAAATAAAAACGCCAAACATAAATAGATTGGCAAATAACGGATTACGGTTTACAAATGGTTATGCTAGTTCTGCTACTTGTACACCTAGTAGATATGCTTTACTAACAGGAACATATCCATGGAGAGAAAAAGAAGCCCAAATATTACCTGGTACAGCCCCCCTAATAATCGGCGCAGATCAAACCACAGTTCCAAAAATGCTTAAAGAAAAAGGATACCATACAGGTATAGTTGGAAAATGGCATTTAGGATTAGGAACAGGAAATGTAAACTGGAACCAAAAAATAAGTCCAGGACCCAATGAAATTGGCTTTGATTATTCTTATATAATGGCAGCAACTCAAGATAGAGTCCCTACCGTTTATATCAAAAACGGACATGTAGTGAACTTGGATCCCAATGACCCAATTGAAATAAATTATCAAAAAAACTTTAAAGGACAACCAACAGGGTGGGACAATCCTGAGTTACTAAAAATGAAATGGTATGATGGACATTATAATAGTATTGTCAATGGAATTCCTAGAATAGGATTCATGAAAGGAGGGGAAAAAGCCAAATGGATTGATGAAGACATGGCCGATCATTTCCTTCAAAAAGCCCAAGATTATGTAAAAAAACACAAAGAAGAGCCGTTCTTTTTATATTATGCTATGCAACAACCTCATGTACCAAGAACACCACACCCTAGATTTGTAGGCAGTACCAGTTTAGGACCTAGGGGTGATGTGATTGCAGAAGCTGATTGGTGTATTGGAGAATTTATAAAGACACTTGAACAAGAAGACTTGTTAGAAAATACTTTAATTGTTTTTTCAAGTGATAACGGTCCTGTGCTAAATGATGGATATTATGATGATGCCGAAGAAAAATTAGGAAAACACAATCCTTTTGGAGAGCTAAGAGGCGGAAAATATAGTTTGTTTGACGCTGGTACTCATGTACCTTTTTTCACATATTGGAAAGGGACAATAAAACCTGCCGTTTCAAATGCCTTAGTTTGTCAATTAGATTTATTATCATCTTTAGCAAAACTTGTTGAAAGCAACACAAGAGTTCCTGACAGTGAAGAACTACTAAACACCTTTTTAGGGAAAACGTTTAAAGGAAGAGAAAATTTAGTAATTGAGGCTATGCAGTTTACAGCATATAGAAAAAACAATTGGGTAATGATTCCTCCAAATGAAGGAGACGTGGTAAATAAGATGGTAAAAATTGAGTTAGGTAATTCTAAGAAATATCAACTTTACGATTTATCTATAGATCCTGGACAAAAAAACAATCTCGCAGAAACAAATCCAACAAAATTAAACGAGTTAATTAAGGAGTATGAAAAAGTCATAAAATAACTTCAAATACATTAGCCCAATTTCTAATCAACAAAAAGAGAGTAGCATTGACATTTCCTTGTCTCTCTCCGTTTTAACAAAAAAAACAAAGATCAATTACCCCCTGTCTAAAGGTATATTTACACCACTTTAAAATCGAATTTATTTTGGACATTTAACTTATCAAAAAACATTAAATTAACTTTTATATATTATGAAGAAAACAACATATTTATGGATATTCATTTTAGGCATCTTGCTCTCTTTTACAAGTTGTGATAAAGAAACGTTTATGCCCAATACATCCATAACCGATTATTCAGCCCCTAAAGGACTTGCCTATGCAGAAGTAACGAATGTTCGTGAATATTCAGCGGTTAAAACAGGAATTCCGGTATTAGATACGAATGGGTTAATTCCAAGTTTTGAAATAATTTCTGGTAGGAAATCTGATGGGACGATACTAGACGATACTTATATGATTGATGTAAGTATTACAAACCCCCAGCCTAGTATAACTCTCGTTTTAAAAAATGGAGATCGCATAAAAACAGAAGGTGATTTAAATATTCTTTTAAACAATGAAGGTAAACTTGAATTTAGCCAAAACAATGAACTAACTATAAATGAAGACGTTAAACTTATTTTAAAAGAAGATGGAGTAATTATTTTACAAATATTAAACCCCGCCAGTAAATTGATTGATTATGATGGGCAACAAGTTTATGTTACCTACAGTTATGATACTAAAAACAACGGAGTTATTAATATTTCTGATGACAACAAATTTGGAATTGGTAATTATTACTTTACTATAAGAGCTACTACGCTAATAGATAATATTGAGTATAGCACAACTTTTGAAGATGTATTTCATTTAGGAGTTGGACCGCAATTGGTAACTTCTTTATTGTACTCTCCATTAGCACAAAACCTTATTGTTAACACCGATGCTAAAACATCTAAACCTTATTTAATAACTGGAAACCCTGCCGTTACTTTTGCTTTAACTAGTGATGATGATAAATTAGATATTGATTCAGAAACAGGAATTATCAGTTTAAAAAATGCTTATACAACAACAGAAAATGATACTATATATCCAAGTGTAGAAGTAACAAGTACTATTAGTGGAGAATCTTCTGTTTTTAAAG
>JBHOTE010000074.1:0-4776 GCA_042584125.1 Bacteroidota bacterium | reverse complement strand
ATTACGGATAAACATAAAATCAGACATGTTTTAATCATGCTTGCAGATCAACCTTTTGTGAAAACAGAATACCTTTCAAGGCTTATTAAAATTTATGAATCCAATAAAAATAAAATAATAGTGAGTAATTATAAGTCGAGTTTTGGGGTTCCTGCTGTATTTGGAGAGAATTATTTTTCAGATTTAATTGGTTTGTATGGAGAAAAAGGTGCTAAAAAAATAATTTATAAGTATGAGAATTCAATTGAGGTAGCTGATTTTGAAAACAACCTACTTGATATTGATAAAAAGAAAGAATATAAAGACTTGATTTATAGTGTGGATACCGATTTAGCTATAAAAAACATTAAAAAAAGTTAGTAAATCACTTGTTGGAACGTTGAAATGTTCTATATTTGCCACCGCTAACAGCAACGGTCTGGTAGTTCAGCTGGTTAGAATACCTGCCTGTCACGCAGGGGGTCGCGGGTTCGAGTCCCGTCCAGACCGCAAAACACCTTTTAATCTATTGATTATCAGGTGTTTTATTTTTTATGATAGTTTTTGTGTCGGTATTTGCGTCGTGAACTTTATTTTTTGTTGCGTAGAAAATGATTAATGTAAGTTATTTTCAATTTGAAATTTGGTGTTTTTCATTTAAATATATGCCTGAATCAATAACAACCAGAAAGTAGACCTGGCCCATTTTGTTTGTCGTAGTCTAAATTTCAAATTTTGGATTCCATTGTACAATTTTGTTGTTATACATGGCATCTAGTCCCATTTGTACACAAATTGCTGCTTTTGCTCCTGTAATGATATTCGAAACAGGCTCTTCATTGTCTAAAATACTATTTCTAAAATCTAAAAGAGCTTGTTTACTAGGGTTAGCGTGTGATATTTTAATTGCTTCTCCATATTCTTTATGGTCAGCTTGTCTAGTCGCACCTGATACTCCATCTGTGTCTTGTGTTTTTAAAACTTTTACTTTTTTCATGCCTTCAGGATAAAACTTAGCAGAATTGGTTGTAATAATAAGAGTTCCTTTATCTCCAATGATTTTAATTTGATAATTGTCTTTGGCATTATTTAAAATACATGAAAACTTAGCGTCGATACCGTTAGGATAACTATAAATTAAATGAATGTTATCGAAAGTTTCTCGTCCATCTTTATAATAGTCAATACCACCAGTACCCATAACCTGTATTGGGTTTTCTTCTAAAATGGTGTTGACAAAATCTATTTGATGTGAGCATAATTCAGCCACAAGTCCTCCGGAAGTTTTTCTATACATTCGCCAATTTATAGCTTTTTCTAAACTAGAATCTTTAACAGGTCTTCTCCAGTTAGAGTGTCTGTTCCATTGGCATTCAAAAGCTGAGATGTTGCCAACTTTACCGTTTTTTATAAGTTTAACTACATGAGTATATAGTCTAGAGCTATGGTATTGATGCCCTGTTTGAAATATAATATTAGAACTCTTTACTTTAGCAACCAAATCTAAAATGCCTTTGTAGCCTTTTGCTAACGTTTTTTCACAATAGACATGTTTGCCTGTTTCTACTGCATCAATTGCTATTTTGGAATGCTCACTAAATGTAGTGGCAATAATTACTGCATCTATTGATTTGTCGTTTAATAAATCTTTGTAATTAGAATATCCTTTAGCGGTTCCATTGGTTCTTTTTAATCCTTTTTTTAGACGAGAAGGGAGAAGATCACAGCAGGCATATACATTTAAATTTTCAATTTCATTTATGAACGGTATTAAACCACAGCCTCTGTTACCTGTGCCTATAATACCAATATTAATTATTTTATTAGAATTGAAAATTAAACTAGAATTAGCTAAAACTGAAGTGCTTGCTATAAAAGCTGCAGATGCAATACTTCCTTGTGTTAAAAACTTACGTCTATTCATTTTTTATTATTTATAAATAGCTATTAAAATGTTATATCCCATCCAGGCTCATATGTTCTACTCCAAAGAGCCATAGCTTCACGGTTGTAAATTGTACCTGTGTTTTTGTCAATATCGAAACCTTTGTTTATACGGTAAGAAATATTTGCATAATGAACCAATGCCATACTTTTACTAGCATCTTCAATAGGAGCTGTTAATTTTTCTTTTCCTCTAATTGTATCAAAAAGGTTTTCAACATGTTTGGTAGATGTGGAGCCACCGCCACCTAGTACATTACCAGCTTCTTGAGTTTTAGAATTAAATTCTTTCACTACTTTTCCTGCTCTATTGTATAGGATATATTGATTCCTGTCTACAAATACAGAGCCTTCTGTACCATAAATTATAGTACCACGACTCGCTCCATAGGTTTTATAACTATTTCTAGATTTTCCGTCCCATTTGATAACCTTATTTTCACTAAACTTAAAAGTCGCCTCCATGTCATCATACATTTCCCAACCATCTTCTAAATAGTGACGCTTATCTGCTTCAACAGAAACTTCTTGAGGGATATCTACTTGTAAAGCCCATCTTGCAACATCCAATTCATGTGTTCCGTTGTTTCCTGCTTCCGCAGTTCCGTATTCCCAACCATACCAATGCCAATTATAATTCCATGTTTCTGAAGTATATTCTCTTCTTGGGGCTGGACCTTGCCATAAATCCCAATCTAATCCATTAGGTATTGGTGCTGCTTTTTGAAGAGGTACTTCACCACGACCATTGCTATAGAAAGCTAATGCTTTGTATGGCTTACCTATAATTCCATTATGAATTTCGTTAATTATTTCTACAGTATGACCTGATGAACGTTGTTGATTCCCCATTTGAACAAATTTGTTAAAATGTTTAGAAGCCCTTACCAACTCTTCATTTTCATGCATGTTATGACTGCATGGTTTTTCTACATAAACGTGTTTTCCAGCTTTCATAGCCATTATAGAACCTGGTGTATGCCAGTGGTCTGGAGTAGCATTGATTAAGAGATCTATTTTACCATCATCTAAAACCTTTCTAATATCATTTTCTAATTTTGGTGTATAGTCAATAAATTTACTGAATTTTTTCAAGCCCTTTACCCTCTGACTTTCCATTACGTCACATAAGTAATCTAGCTTTACATTGTTGTTTTTTTCTCCGATAGCTTGGGTAAAAGCATTTATTCTTCTTCCTAATCCGGCTACTGCAACATGTAACCGTTCGTTTGATCCAATAATGTTATTATAACTTTTTGCTGTCATTGCCATGGCAGAACTACCTACTGTAAGCCCTGCACTAACTAATGTTGTTTTTTTTAAAAAATCTCTTCTTGATGTCATAAACTTTATAGGGATTTAATTTTAATGTTTTTAAAGGAAACACGATCACCATGATCTTGTAATAAAATTTGACCTTTCTCAAGCAATCCAAAATTTGGCCATTTTTCGTATTTGCTTTCAGAAACTAATTTTAAGAAAGCTTTACTTCCTCGTTCATATTCTAAAACTTTTGTGCCATTTAACCAATGTTCAACATGATTCATTTTTGATTTTATATAGGCTGTATTCCATTCTCCTATTTTATTCATTGGTTTTTTAGTGTCTGCTTCAATTAAATCATACAAAGAACAGGCTGTTCTACTTCCTTTATGACTTCCAAGTTTTGCATCAGGATGAAGTGCATCATCCAATATTTGATACTCTAAACCTATTGAGGATCCTGGTCCTTTGTTAATATTGGTATCTACATAATATTTAATACCGCTATTAGCACCAGAGGTAATTTTAAAATCAACTGATAGTTCAAAATCACCATAAAGTTCCTCCGTAACAATATCACCACCTGCAGCAGATTCTGCTCCTCCAGATGAAAGTACCGTAAGTTCACCATTTTTTATTTCCCAACCTTCTTTAGGAAATCCATCTAATTTTGCACCTCGCCAACCTTTAGTAGTTTTACCATCCCATAACATTTTCCATTTTGTGTTTTTCTCGTGAATGGTTAAATTATTTTTAGTGATAATTGGTTTTAGGGGTGTTTTTTTAGAATATTTGTTTAAATCTTCTGTTAGAATTTTAATGTTTTTCCAGGAAATTGTAGTTCCTTCTTTTTGTTTTCCATGTATGCGGTGAACCTGCAAACCGATAAAGCCTGAGGCTGTTTTGTCATCTATCAAATGAGAGGCAGGGACATTATTAATCCACGTTTTGATGGTGTCTCCAATTGCTTCAATTCTATAATGGTTCCATTTGTTTTGTTGAAATGCTTTTTGTGCTTCTGGATTGTCACCTAGTGGGTTTAACCACTTTCTTCTTCCTTCATCATAAATACCTGCACTCCAGGCACGTTTTGATGGATCAATTTCTACTTGATATCCATGTACGCGTCCATCTTGATAATGGGGTAAACTATTACTTCTAATTTGAACTCCAGAATTCATAGAGGGATCCACTATAAAATCTAACTCTAAGATAAAATCTCCATAGTGCTCATTAGTTGTTAAAAATGTATTTGGCGTGTCTTTTACGGTAGTTCCCGTTACTACTCCATCAGTAACACTATAAGTGGCAACACCTCCTTTAATGTTCCAGCCATCGGTAGTATTTCCTTTAATTAAGAATTCCCAAGGGGTGTTATCTTTTTGTGAGCAATTAGATAAACAGATAGTCACAAAAATTATTGCAACAGGATTTAATAGTTTAAACATACTTGTAGTTATTTGGTTTCGAATTTTTTTTTACAAATTAGGACTTTTTAGAATATGCACTATCCTGCACTGTGCTTTATTAATAAAAATTTCTTAGAAAAAGATTTTATAGAACATGATTTTTGGGATTTTATTTCCATTT
>JBHOTE010000073.1:0-4840 GCA_042584125.1 Bacteroidota bacterium | reverse complement strand
TTGTGAAAGTAACTTATAGTAGACCCCAATTAAAAGGCAGAAGCGTATCGACCTTAGCACCAAATGACAAAGTTTGGAGAACTGGAGCTAATGAAGCTGTTGAAATTCGTTTCTACGAAGATGTCACTTTTGGAGGAAAATCGGTAAAAGCAGGTGTATATTCACTTTATACCATTCCTGGAGAAAAAGAATGGACAATTATTTTAAGTTCTGACGTAGATGCATGGGGAGCCTATTCATACAATAAAGCAAATGATATTGTTCGCGTAAAAGGAAAAGTAACGCAAGCCGAAAATTCTTTAGAAGCTTTTTCTATGACATTCGATAAAAAAATGAATCTTCATATGGGATGGGATAAATTAAGAGTAAAAGTTGCTCTAAAGAAATAAGATCTCGGATTAAATCTATAGTAAAAAGCAACAACGCTGTTTGTTGCTTTTTTTGTGCGCCAAACTTTCAATATTAGACTTTCTACTCTCGCTTAAGAACTGTACTTTTGCATCTTAACTATAAAACATATGGTTTTTTGTAAAAAGAAAACCTTTTACCATAAAGATGGAATACAATTTTAACGAGATAGAAGCCAAATGGCAAAAATATTGGTCAGATAACGAGACTTTTAAAGCAGAAGATAATAGTGAAAAACCAAAGTATTATGTTTTGGATATGTTTCCTTATCCGTCAGGTGCAGGTTTGCATGTTGGACATCCACTAGGGTATATTGCATCGGATATTTATGCTCGTTACAAACGTCATCAGGGTTTTAATGTTTTACATCCACAAGGTTATGATTCTTTCGGACTACCGGCGGAGCAATATGCAATTCAAACAGGACAGCACCCTGCGGTAACTACAGAAACAAACATTGCAACTTACAGAAGGCAGTTAGATAATATTGGTTTTTCATTTGATTGGTCTCGTGAGGTACGTACTTCTAGTCCAGAATATTATAAATGGACACAGTGGATTTTTATTCAACTGTTTGATTCTTGGTACAATTTAGATACCGATAAAGCAGAAGATGTGAAAACATTGATAGCTATATTTAAGAAAGAAGGAAACGCTACTGTTAACGCTGTAGCTGATGAAGAAATAGCCATTTTTTCTGCTGAAGATTGGAAAGGATATTCTAAAGAAGTGCAAGAAAGAATTTTATTACAATACCGTTTAACATATTTGTCAGAAACAGAAGTAAACTGGTGTCCAGTTTTAGGGACAGTTTTGGCGAATGATGAAATTGTAAATGGTGTATCTGAAAGAGGAGGGCATCCTGTTGTTCGTAAAAAAATGACACAATGGAGTATGCGCATTTCTGCTTATGCACAACGTTTATTAGACGGATTGGAAAAAATTGATTGGCCACAACCTTTAAAAGACTCTCAAACAAATTGGATTGGTCGTTCTCAAGGAGCGTCTGTTACGTTTGATGTATTTACAAATTCTACTTCAAGAGAAGTGAAATTGTCTTACAAAGAAATAGAAGCTTTAAAGGAAAAAAGAGCAAATACTTCTAAAGCGGTAAGTACACTGTGGGGAAAATTAAGAAAGAAAAAAGGAACTTCGAAGTTCAGAGCAAACTATACAGTAGGTGAGTTAGTTGTAGATTATATCTGTTTTGCGAAAAACACCGTTGTTGAGTTTGAAGGAAAAGAAAACGAAGCAGAACGCAAAGCTTATTTTGAAAAAGAAGGATTTTCAATCGTTTATGTTTCTGCTGAAGAAGTAGAAAAAAGTGTAGAAACTGTTGTTATTAAAATTGAAACAGCCTTGCAATTTGCAAAAGCACCAGTGAAGACTGAGTCTACAGTTGTTTCTCAAGGAGAAACATATAATATAGAAGTATTTACAACACGTCCTGATACGATTTTTGGTGTTACGTTTATGACCTTGGCTCCAGAACATGAGTTGGTGTCAAAAATTGTTACTGAAGATCAGAAGGAAGCAGTTCAAGCGTATATTGAAGCTACAGCTAAACGTAGTGAAAGAGAACGTATGGCAGATGTAAAGACCATTTCAGGTGCTTTTACAGGAGCTTATGCAGTGCATCCATTTACAGGAGAAAAAATACAAATTTGGATTGGTGATTATGTATTGGCTAGTTATGGTACAGGTGCTGTAATGGCAGTTCCATGTGGAGATCAACGTGATTATGATTTCGCCAAACATTTCAATATTGAAATAAAAAATATTTTTGAAGGAGTTGATATTTCTGAAGGGGCTTGTGAAGATAAAACTGCAAAAATAGCCAACTCTGATTTCTTATCAGGATTGCCTGTGAAAAAAGCAACCAAATTGGCCATCTATGAAATGGAACAAAGAGGTTTTGGAAAAGGAAAAATAAACTACCGTTTGCGTGATGCTGTTTTCAGTCGACAACGTTATTGGGGAGAACCTTTTCCTGTATATTACAAAGATGGATTGCCTCAAATGATTGATGCAAAATATTTACCAATTGTATTACCCGAAGTAGAAAAGTATTTGCCAACAGAAGATGGAAAACCACCTTTAGGAAATGCAACTGAATGGGCTTGGGATTCTCGTGCTAAGAAGGTAGTTTCTAACGAAAAATTAAAAAATAAAACAGTTTATCCTTTAGAATTAAATACCATGCCGGGTTGGGCAGGAAGTTCTTGGTATTTCAACCGATATATGGATCCTACAAATGAAGGCGAATTTGTAAGTAAAGAAGCTGCAGATTACTGGCAAGATATTGACTTGTACATTGGAGGTTCTGAGCATGCGACTGGGCATTTATTATATGCGCGTTTTTGGCAAAAATTCTTGTTTGATAAAGGGCACTTACCAGTTGATGAATTTGCAAAGAAATTGATCAACCAAGGAATGATTTTGGGAACTTCTGCTTTTGTTTATAGAGTTGATGGAACCAATACATTTGTTTCAAAAGGATTAATTGCTGATCAAAAAGTACAGCCTATTCATGCAGATGTTTCTTTGGTAAACAGCTCAGACGAATTGGATATAGAAGGTTTCAAAAATCATCCTTTAAATAAAGATTATAAAAACGCGGAGTTTATTTTAGAAGATGGGAAATATGTTGTTGGCCGAGAGGTTGAAAAAATGTCGAAGTCTAAATACAATGTGGTAAACCCAGATGCTATTTGTGAAGAATTTGGAGCAGATAGTTTGCGTTTGTTTGAAATGTTCTTAGGACCATTAGAACAAGCAAAACCTTGGAAAACTTCAGGAATTTCAGGAGTGTATTCATTCTTAAAGAAATTATGGAAATTGTATTTCACGAATGAAGAATTAAAGGTTTCTGATGATAAAGCAACCAAAGACGAATTAAAAACATTGCATAAAACAATTAAAAAAGTACAAGAAGATATTGAGAATTTTTCTTTCAACACTTCGGTAAGTACTTTTATGATTGCTGTAAACGAATTGTCTGCATTAAAGTGTAACAAAAGAGAAATTTTAGAGCCATTATTGGTCTTAATTTCACCTTATGCACCTCATATAGCAGAAGAATTGTGGAGTCAATTAGGAAATAAAGAATCTATTGCAACGGTTCCATTCCCAGTTTTTGAAGCAAGTCATTTGGTGGAAAGTTCAAAAGTATATCCAGTTTCCTTTAATGGGAAAATGCGTTTTACGATTGAACTGCCTTTAGATATGTCTAAAGAAGAAATTGAAAAAACAGTGATGGAACATGAAAAGACTGTCGCTCAATTGGCAGGTAGAACTCCGAAGAAAGTAATCATTGTTCCAGGTAAAATTGTAAACATAGTGGGGTAAATCTCCCAAAAATAAAATAAAATGAAAGTAGTAAAGTTTGTAAGTGTAGTAGTTCTTTTGGTAAGTATAATTTCTTGTAGTACACCAGAAGAAAAAATGAAAAAATATTTGACAGGAAAGTGGGAGACTGTTTTTTTAAAGATAGAAATGCCTACTTACCAAAGAAAAGATACGTTGTTGGAGTATGATGTAGATTTTACGAATCCAGAAGACCCTAGGGCAAAGGGAATGCCTGTTTCTTTTACTATTCATAATTTAGATGGAACTTTTGAAACTTGGCAAGAAAAAAATGGAACTTCAGCAGGAGGAATAACTAAAGGTAATTGGAAAACTACTTTAGATTCTCTTTATTATGTTATTGGGGAGGGTAAAAAAAGTTTTACTGTTTCTTTTGCAGTTGCAAAAATTGAAGATGGTTTTTCATTAAGAGGGATTCAAGATAGAGACAGAGATGGAGAACAAGATGATATATTTTATTTAGAAACTGTTCGCAGACCTTATCCAGAAGAAAAATAATGGACATTATTCCATTTCATATTGAAGTTATTGGATTGTTTGCAGCAATTTTAACAACCATATCTTTTGTGCCTCAAGTGTATAGAATATGGAGAACAAAATCAGCAGAAAGTGTGTCTTTGACCATGTTTCTGCTTTTTTTTACAGGAGTTTTATTATGGTTTGTTTATGGTGTTTATATTGGTAGTTTAGCAATGATTATTGCCAATGCTATAACAGGCTTATTATCATTAATTATTATTTACTACAAGTTAAAATTGAAATAAGTACATCCCTAGTTGTTAAAACTTAATTTCTTATAGGTTTTCTGATAAATTTTTAAAATCTTGTAGGGAATTAAGGTTAACATTAAATTTATGGGTTTTAGAAACTTTTCACTTCGAATTCGAATTTTTTTTTCAATGATTTTGCTGATTTTATTAGCTTATTTATTGATCGCTGTAATGACTATTACTCAGTATGCAGAGCAAAAAAAAGAATACAATGCCAGTCGTTTTGAACGAAAAGAAAACGCTACCATTTTAAATATTAGCTATGCTTTTAACGAAAGTTCACTTGAAAAGACTGC
>JBHOTE010000072.1:0-4842 GCA_042584125.1 Bacteroidota bacterium | reverse complement strand
GGTGTAGAAGCATTGAAAGGTAAAAAAATAGTTATTATTGGATGTGGAGCTCAAGGGTTAAACCAAGGGTTAAACATGAAAGATTCAGGATTGGATGTGTCTTATACATTAAGACCAGCTGCAATTGCTGAAAAAAGACAATCTTATTTAAATGCTGTTGAAAATGGATTTGCAGTAGGTACTTATGAAGAAATGATTCCTGAAGCTGATTTGTTAATCAACTTAACTCCAGATAAGCAACATACTGCTGTTGTAACTGCTGTTATGCCATTAATGAAAAAAGGTTCTACTTTATCTTACTCTCATGGATTCAACATTGTTGAAGAAGGAATGCAAGTAAGAAAAGATATTACGGTAATAATGGTGGCTCCTAAATCTCCAGGTTCGGAAGTTAGAGAAGAATTCAAAAGAGGATTTGGAGTTCCTACGTTAATTGCTGTTCATCCAGAGAACGATCCAGAAGGAAAAGGATGGGATTATGCAAAAGCTTATGCTGTAGGTACTGGTGGTCATACTGCTGGTGTTTTACGTTCTTCTTTTGTTGCTGAGGTAAAATCTGATTTAATGGGAGAGCAAACAATTCTTTGTGGATTGTTACAAACAGGTTCTATCTTATGTTTTGATAAAATGGTTGCAGAAGGTGTTGATGCTGGTTATGCTTCTAAATTAATTCAATACGGATGGGAAACAATCACTGAAGCTTTAAAGCATGGTGGTATCACAAACATGATGGACAGATTGTCTAATCCTGCAAAAATTGCTGCTTTTAATGCGTCTGAAGATTTGAAAGACATAATGCGTCCTTTATTTCAAAAGCACATGGATGACATCATCTCTGGAGAATTTTCTTCTACAATGATGGCTGACTGGGCTAATGATGATGTAAACTTATTGACTTGGAGAGCTGCAACAGGAGAAACTAATTTCGAGAAAACTCCTGCTGGAGATGTTGAAATTTCTGAACAAGAATACTTTGATAATGGTGTGTTAATGGTTGCAATGGTAAAAGCTGGTGTTGAGTTAGCTTTTGAAGCAATGACTGATTCTGGAATTATTGATGAGTCTGCATACTATGAATCTTTACATGAAACTCCACTTATTGCAAATACAATTGCTAGAAAGAAATTATTTGAAATGAACAGAGTAATTTCTGATACTGCAGAGTACGGATGTTACTTATTTGATCATGCTGCAAAACCTTTAATTGCTGAGTACGTGAAAAATGCTCCAAGTAATTTGGTTGGTCGTCCATTTAACGATGGTGATAATGGTGTTGATAATAAAGAATTGATTGAGGTTAACGCTGAAATTAGAAATCATCCAGTTGAAGAAATTGGAGAGTTTTTAAGAGAGTCAATGACTGCAATGAAAAAAATCGTATAAGTTTTATACTTTTTATATATTTAAAGCCTGACAGACTCTTCGTTTGTTAGGCTTTTGTTTTGAATAGCCTATTGTAAAGTTTGTAAGTTTTTTATCAAGTTGATAAAGAGAAGAGTAACAATCTGTAAATCAATATTAATTGTTGTAAAAAGAGAGAACAGTTATGATTAAAATCGAAAATGTGCTAAAAGCACAAAAAAATATTCAAGGAGTAGTTTTAAATACACCGCTAGAGGTTATGGAAAATTATTCAAAGAAGTATAATGCTTCAATTTCTTTCAAACGTGAAGATTTACAGATTGTTCGTTCTTATAAAATAAGAGGTGCTTACAATAGAATTAAAAACCTAAATAAAAAAGAACTGCAAAACGGTGTGGTATGTGCAAGTGCTGGTAATCATGCACAAGGTGTTGCTTTAGCTTGTCAAAAATTGAAAGTGAAAGGTGTTGTATATATGCCTACAACAACTCCTCAGCAAAAAATAGGTCAAGTTCGTATGTTCGGTCAAGAATACATTCAAATTGTTCTGGTTGGAGATACTTATGACGCTAGTTATGATGCAGCAGCTATTTATTGTAAAGAAAAGCAAGCTACTTTTGTGCATCCTTTTGATGATATAGATGTAATGGCTGGTCAAGGTACTGTAGGTTTAGAAATAATTGATCAATCAAAAGAAGTTATAGATTATTTGTTTATCCCGGTTGGTGGAGGAGGTTTGGCAGCTGGTTTAACAAGTGTATTCAAAGTGCTGAGTCCAACTACAAAAATAATTGGAATAGAACCTGAAGGAGCTCCTTCTTTAAAAGTTTCATTAGAAAAAGGTGTAAATACTGCAATTGATGAAATTGAGAAATTTGTTGACGGAGCTGCTGTAAAAAAAATGGGAGATACTTCGTTTGAAATTTGTAAAGAGTTACTTTATGCGGCTAATACGGTGTCAGAAGGTGCTGTATGTTCAACGATATTGAAGGTGTATAATGAAAATGCTTTGGTGGTTGAGCCTGCAGGGGCTTTGTCTGTTGCGGCTTTAGAGCTGTACAAAGAAGAAATTAAAGGTAAGAATGTAGTTTGTGTCGTAAGTGGTGGAAATAACGACATCACTCGTATGGAAGAAATGAAAGAGCGTTCATTGTTATTTGAAGGTTTAAAGCATTATTTTATCATACGTTTTCCTCAGAGAGCTGGAGCATTAAAAGAATTTGTAGTTGATGTTTTAGGACCTAATGATGATATTGCCTATTTTGAATATACTAAGAAGAATAATAGAGATAACGGTCCTGCAGTTGTAGGTATTGAACTTAAAAGCAAAAGAGATTTTGAGCCTCTGTTAAAACGAATTAAAGAGAAAGGCTTTTTTGGGGAGTATTTAAATGATAATCCTGAGTTGTTTCAGTTTTTAGTTTAGAAAAAATTAATGACAAGCGTCCCAAATAGGATCCTTTGGAGTTGGGGCTTCAATGTTTATTATTTCCTTAGATACAGGGTGTATAAAGCTAATTCTACGAGCGTGTAGGTGAATTCCTGCATCTTTGTTACTTCTGTTAAAACCGTACTTTAGGTCTCCTTTTATTGGACAATTGATGTTTGATAATTGAGCTCTAATCTGGTGATGTCTACCTGTCTCTAAATCAATTTCAAGCAAATGATAATTATCTAAAGATTTAATGGTTTTGTAATGAAGGATTGCTTTTTTTGTATCCTTTGTTTCTTTGTTGAATACTGTGGCTTTGTTGTTTTTCGGATTTTTTCGTAAGTAATTTATAAGAGTGTCGGCAGATTTTAACGGTTTGTTTTTAACCACGGCCCAGTAGGTTTTGTCAATAGTTTTGTCTCTTAGCATTTTGTTTAAACGTTCTAAAGCCTTTGAGGTTTTAGCAAATATGACAATTCCTGTTGTAGGTCTGTCTAAACGATGAACAACTCCTAAATAAACGTTTCCAGGTTTATTGTATTTTTCCTTGATATATGCTTTTAATAAATCACTTAAAGGAGCATCTCCAGTTTTATCTCCTTGTACTAGGTCTCCTGTTCTTTTATTTACCACAATAATATGGTTGTCTTCAAAAAGAATATTTAGATTTCTAGCTGTAGATTTCATTACTACTTATTAATAGAGGGGTTATTCGTTACCAGATTTTCTTAAATCTTCGTTTATCTTTCCAATAAATGCTAAGAGGTCGTCTCTTCCTTCTTGTGAAGTAGAAGATGTAATGAAGTAATCTGGAAAAATATCCCAAGAATCAGCAAGTAATTTTTCTTTGTAGGTTGCTACATTTCTTTTTAAAACCGTAGGTGACAATTTATCGGCCTTTGTAAAGATAATGCAAAATGGAATTTGATTCTCTCCTAAAAACTGCATAAAATCCATGTCTATTCTTTGAGGTTCATGTCGTGAATCTATCAATACAAAAGAACAGACAAGTTGTTCGCGTTGTGAAAAATAATTTTTTATAAAAGACTGGAAGGTTCTCTTAACTTTTTTGGAAACTCTTGCGTATCCGTATCCTGGCAAATCTACTAAAAACCAATTATCATTGATTTTAAAATGATTAATTAATTGAGTTTTACCTGGAGTTCCTGAGGTTTTTGCCAATTTTTTGTGATTGGTAATCATGTTAATCAACGAAGATTTACCAACGTTAGATCTACCGATAAAGGCGTATTCTGGAATACGTTCTTTGGGACATTTACTTACGTCTGAATTGCTGATTTCAAAAACTGCTCTTTTTATTTGCATGATTTTGAGTATAAATAGGATTATAAAACAACAGGATTTAGAAAATCTAAATCCTGTTAGGTATGTTGTTAAATGTTGTTCTTTTTAAACCATGTATGAACAATTTCATTGAATTGTTCAGGATGCTCTTTCATCGGTGAATGACCACATTTGTCAATCCAAAATAATTCAGAATTTGGCATTAATCGATCAAAGTCTCTCGCTACTTCTGGAGGCGTAACATTATCTTGTTTCCCCCATACCAAACAAGTAGGTAAAGTAATTTCTGGGATGTCTTTTGCCATATTGTGTCTAATAGCACTTTTAGCTAAAGATAGGATTCTTAAAACACTTCCTCTGTCATTAACAATCTCAAAAAGCTTGTCAATCATATCAGGGGTTGCATGCTTTGGATCATAAAAAACAGACTGGGTCTTGTTTCTAATGTATTCAATATCACCACGTTTTGGGTAACTGTCTCCCATTGCATTTTCATACAGTCCAGAACTACCTGTCAAGACCAAAGAAATAATAAGCTCAGGATGATGTTTGGCTAAGTACAATGCTATGTGTCCACCAAGTGAATTTCCAACCAAAATAACATTGTCCAGATTTTTATGTGCGATGAATTTTTTTATAAATAACGAAAAATGCTTCACATTGGTTTTAAGTAATGGTAAGCTATATATAGGTAACTCAGGCACAATTACTTTGTATCCATTGCTTGAGAAATATGTAAAGAC
>JBHOTE010000071.1:0-4913 GCA_042584125.1 Bacteroidota bacterium | reverse complement strand
TTACAAAGTTAAAGGGACATCGTTTACACTTTTCTGAACGACATTTGATATAAAAATTAGATTATTTTGCCTTGGAAAGACGCAACAGCTATGGAACAAAAAGTAGAGTTTATTTGTGAGTGGAATTCAGGGAAATACACATCACAGAATTATGCGGAGTTTTTGTTATCTCGCGGCCAACAGCTTATAGATTGATTCGCAATTATGAGAACCAAGGAAGTTATTCATTAAAAATCCTTGTTCACGATAACGCTGTCAGCTACCTGAAGAAAAGTGTAATCTACGGAACCATTTCCATGGAAAATATAGGAGATGCCACAGATATTCCCAATGGATTTTTTATAGGTGTCGTTAATAATTTCCTGTTCGTCAACAATCAAACTTACCGATTGGTTAATGTTTTTAATTAGTATCGTTTTAAAATCTGAAAAATCAATGCCCAATGAAGTTACTTGTTTCGAATCCCCATCAACTATTTTCTCGCTTAATTTGTAATTAGCCCATTTACTACACCCCGGTTTTATAAATTTAAATGAAATGTCACCTTTTTCACCGGCAATAATAATTTCCATTCCATAACATCTTAATACTGGCCAATATGATGCTCTTTTTATGCGAGTTTTAAAAATGAAATTATCGGCATTGTTCTTGTTTGCAAAATAATTATCGAGCCGCATCATAACAATTCTTCCGGTATCGATACCAAAATCACTTAACTCACTTGTGGAATAAAACAAAGCATTATTCTTATAAGATTCCTTTATAAGAAGAGGATAGAAACGGTCTTTATATTGCTGGTCGAAATAATATGCAAGAGCTTCCCATCCATTCGTTTCAATTTTTATTTTTAGGGTATCTGAAATTACCTGGTCATTTTTTTCAATGGTAATATTGAATATGCCTGGAAAACGATAATAACGAGAAATCTCTTTTTTCCCCGCAATTATATATACAGGCTCATATCCATCACCAAAATTTATAAAAAGGCTGTCATCTGTAATAGGAGTATCATAACGTAGAAAAACTGTTGCAGGATTGTTACCATCTATTGTAATCAACTCGATGGATGCATTTGTAGGGTTATCAAAGATGTTTTTGAAACTGTTAGCAAAAAAGATAATACCCACACACGTTATCAATAAAGGAATAGCAAACAATGCGAGCTTCTTATATTTTTTATTAGGTTTCACTACTGAATTGGTTTGGGCTTGTTGAAATTCATAGCCAGAATAATTAATTAAGGCTTCCAAAGTGGCTTTTTGAGGATAATACCTATTGGGAGTGGAAACTTTACCAAATATCCTTTTTAAGGTTGACACGCTTATAGATACTTTGGTCTTCTTACGAATCGCAAAGCTTAAATCAGTATATTCTTTATTCTGCCAATTCTTAGCATTCCCTCGGTCGAATCTTTGCTCTACTAGGCGAATTACAGTTTCAAAATCGTTTTGCATAATAAAAATTTAGTCATTTGTAATGGTAGTGCACTGTAGATTAGTTGTATACTTTGTTCAGAATACTGAACCAGGTTTGAATAACAAAAAAACGTTTTTCCTGAATGAGATCCAATATATTTGCCTGAAATATAAACTTAAAATCTTTACCATGAATTATCTTTTAACCCTTTTTTTACTAGGAGTCTCATTTGTATCCTATTCTCAAATGAATCTAGTACACTATGAAATACCAAATACAGAAATTTCTCAAAGGAATGGTGAAATTACTGATATTAGAGGGAGTTTTCATGTTAGTGGTATTTATCCACACCTAACAACATATACCCACGGACGGGTAAATGGTAATGGAGATAATAGCCAAGTGGAATGTGGAATTGGTGCTTTAGTGGAATGGAATGATAAACTCTATATGATTAACTATGGCGCTCATAATGTTAATGGGAGTGAACACAAGTTGTATATTATTGACAAAGATAAAAATATGGAAATATTTCAGGGTAGTGTTGGAGGTACACCAGCAGCCAGAATGATTCATAAAGAATCTGATCAATTATTTGTCGGCCCATACGCCATTGACCGATCCGGAAATATACGAGTAATTGATATTGCGAAAATGCCAGGGAGGTTAACCGCTATTGCCCGACATTTAAAAGATCCCGAGAATTTCGTGTATTACTACGATATGGAGGGGATGCTTTACGAGCTAAACGTGCATACCTTGGAGTCAAAATTATTATTTGAAAATCCCTTACCTGGCTGGCACGGAAAGGGTGCATATACAAGTCAAAACCGTTTAGTGTTAGCAAATAATGGTGGAGAGGTTAAAACGAAGGAGAATGTTGATGATTGGAAAATAGACACTACACATGTTTTTGGCGAGGAAAAACGAGGGATCTTAGCTGAATTTGACGGTGATAATTTTAAGGTTGTAGAACGTAGACAATTTACTGATGTCACTACCAAAAATGGAATAAATGCGGTGCAAAATGAGCAATCCCCTTTGTGGAGCATGGGTTGGGATAAACGTGCCATAAGGTTGAAAGTATTGGACAACGGCAGTTGGGAAACATTTTTACTGCCCAAAGCGGCATACAATAATGATGCAGCGCATGGTTGGTTTACTGAATGGCCTCGCATAAGAGAGCTCTGCGATGGTAAATACATAATGGATATGCATGGCATGTTCTTTGATTTTCCCTCGACCTTCTCAAGTAAATCGACTGCTGGTATCAGGCCGGTTAGCTCACATTTAAGGTACATCCCTGATTTTACCTGTTGGAATGGTAGTGTGATTCTTGCCACCGACGAAACCTCTATTCAGGGAAACCCTTTATCTGGTCAGGCCCAATCAAACTTATGGTTTGGTACTTATAATGACCTTTCTCAATGGGGACCCAAATCCGCCTATGGGTCTATTTGGTTAGAAGATAAGGTAAAAGCTAATTCAGCATCCTTACCCTATTTGTTCAATGGTTTTGATAATAAAATTCTGCACCTAACAAATTTTGAAAATTTCCCGGTTGAAATAAGCATTGAGATCGATACAAACGGTGATAATAAATGGCAGCAATTAAAAACAATTAAGTTAGATGCAAATGCATATGAATTTGAGATTTTTAAGCCGAAATTAAATGCAGAATGGATCAGACTAAGCTCTAATTCCAATGCCAAATTAACAGCTACTTTTCATTACACTGAAAGTGCTCAAAAAAAGGACTTTATGTCTAATGAAATTTTCGAAGGTTTAGCATCCACAAATTACAAAGGAAAAGTGAGTCATGTCAAGTTGTATTCCAATGAACGAAATTTTAATCTCACACTGCATAAGGGAGACATTCTCGACGGTAAATTCAAATTTTCCGACACATACGAATTAAATAAATACACGTTTGATTTTCATGAAGGTATGAAAGATAGTACATCACTGGTTGCACGTAAAAATAAAGTGATATGGGAGGAAGATGATGCATCGGTAATCTTAAAAACTAAAAACGATAGACTTAGGTTACCCAAAGGCAAAGGAAGTTACTATCCTAAGGCTTGTAGAAATTTACGCGAGGTAGAGTCCGAAAGAACCTTAGCTAATATTCATGGAACTTTTTATGAGGTACCCCTGTATTCCATACACCAAGAGCCTCTATATAAATTGATGCGTCCTGTAGCCACCCACAATAAAATGATTTCTGATTTTAATACATGGAATGGTTTGTTAGTTTTAGATGGTGTGAAAGAGAATGCGAAAAATAACGAACATCTTGTTAATGATGAGACCAATGGCTTAGGTATTTGGATTGGTGGTATTGATGATATATGGAGTATGGGTAAACCAATAGGTGAAGGTGGTGTTTGGAAAAACACAGCAGTAAAAGCCAATGAAGAGTCTGATTTATATCTCATGACAGGTTATGACCATAAGGAAGTTTCCTTAAACGCAGACAAAGATGTTGAGATTACCTTACTTGTGCATAATACACACTATTCCGAGAAAGCAACTGTTTATAAATCGTTTAAAATAAAAGCCAATGAAACAATATCGCATACTTTCCCTGTCGGTTTTAGTACGCATTGGATTTCGGCAAAATCTAACAAAGATTGTGAGGCAACGGTTTGGTTTTCCTACAAATAAAGAAATTGCATTTTGAATTAAGAATTACTGTAGCCAACACGCAATATACGTAAGCCGGGGGATTTGGGTAATATAAACTTTAGTATATTTACTCATAATTGTAGCAGTTTGACAAGTTGGAGCTTCGAAATCCCGGCCTCCGCATATTGCCACTCGTTGGCAAAAAGGATAATAACTATGAAAAATTCGTATAAAAAATCTGTAAAATTACTTTGTATTACTTGTGGAGAATCTGACTTTGAATCGGAAGAAGACAAAACTGAGATTATATGTAAAATTTGTAATAGAAAACACCTCGGAGGATATGATGAACTCCTAGAACTTAATCAAGAAAATATTGATTCTGAAATAGAAAAAACTACTGAAGAAGTATTAAAGGATTTCGAGAAAGACTTTAATAAATTATTTAAAAATTTATAACACAAACAAATGGAATATGCCAGCATAGTAATATCTGTATTAGCAATTTTATTTTCTGTATTTACATATTTTAAACATGATGCTGAAATAAAAAAGCAATCTAAATTAATTAATGATTATCAACTTGAAAAAATAGAATCAGAAAAAAACGACGAGAAAAAAGCAATTATTTCGGCCAATGTAGTTAAGGGAAAAAATACAGAGAGAATTATTAAAGTTTATAATAAGGGTAAGTCCATTGCGAAAGATCTTAATGTTACTGTTCCTGAAAATGAAAATTATCAAGTAATCGTAAATCCATGCCCAATTGATATAAAACCAAGTAATGGAATCGAACTTAAAATTCTAGTCTTCAACTCCAATATTGATAAAATAAAATTAAAATTCGATTGGAAGGATGATTTTAAACC
>JBHOTE010000070.1:0-4994 GCA_042584125.1 Bacteroidota bacterium | reverse complement strand
GATGCTATCGTCATTGGAACAGGTATCTCCGGTGGGTGGGCCGCTAAGGAACTGTGCGAAAAAGGTTTAAAAACGTTGGTTCTTGAAAGAGGACGGATGGTTGAACATGGCAAAGATTACCCGACTGCAAATAAGGATATTTGGGATTTCGAATTTCATGGAATAAAAAGTAATGAAACATTAAAACAACAGCCTAAACAAAATAGAACAGGTTTTGTAACACATGATGCCACAAAGCATTGGTTCGTAAATGATTTAGAGCATCCTTACAATGAAGAAAAGCGTTTTGATTGGATACGCGGGTACCATGTTGGAGGTCGCTCCCTCACTTGGGGAAGACAAGCTTTAAGACTTAGTGAGTTAGACTTTAATGCTAACAAAAAAGATAATCTAGGTGTAGATTGGCCTATACGATATAAAGATATTGAGCCTTGGTATTCAAAGGTTGAAAAGTTTATTGGAGTATCAGGTGAAAACCTTGGCATTTCACATTTACCTGATGGTCATTTTTCACCACCAATGGCATTAAACTGTGTAGAGAAAGAGTTTAAAACACAAATAGCGAAACACTTTCCTGAAAGATATTTAACCATTGGAAGGTTTGCAAATTTAACGGGAGATAAACAACATGAAGGTAGGGCAAATTGTAGTTACAGAAACCGATGTATGAGAGGATGTCCATCAGGCGGATATTTTAGTAGCAATGCTTCTACATTACCAGCAGCAGCAAAAACTGGTAATATGATATTGAGACCAAATGCTATAGTTAGCGAAATAGTTTATGACGAGGCTAAAAAGAAAGCTACAGGTGTAAAAGTTATTGATGCTATAACAAATGAAAAATTAGAGTTTTTTGCTAAAGTTATTTTTTGTTGTGCATCCACAGTTGCTACTACAAGTATATTATTACAATCAAAATCTAAAAGATTTCCAAACGGACTGGGTAATGATAGTGGAGAGTTAGGACATAATTTAATGGACCATCATTTTATGGTGGGTGCTACAGGAACAACGAATAAATTTAGTAAAGAAGGTTTTGTAAGGAATCGTCCAGCTAGTTTTCATATTCCAAGATTTAGAAATTTAAATACAGAAAGTAAGGCTTCTAATTTTGTTAGAGGCTATTCATTTCAAGGAAGTGCTAGTCGACTAGATTGGAGGAGAGCCATTAAAGAATTAAGCTATGGTGAAGATCTGAAAAAAGAACTTTATAAACCTGGTCCCTGGAAAATTGGTATTACTGGTTTTGGCGAATGTTTACCTTATCATGAAAATAAGATGTTTCTAAACTATGCTAAAAAGGATAAATGGGGGTTACCAACAGTTACCTTTGATGTTGCCTTTAAAGAGAACGAAAAACAAATGCGAAAAGACATGCAGCAGGAAGCTATAAATATGCTTACCTCAGCTGGTTTCAGTAACGTAAAGGGATTCGATTACGGTTTTTTTCCAGGCCATGCCATACATGAAATGGGAACAGCTAGAATGGGGCACGACCCTAAAACTTCTGTATTAAATAAACATAATCAAATTCATTCAGTGCCTAATGTATATGTAACCGACGGTGCATGTATGACCTCTTCAGGAAACCAAAACCCTTCTTTAACGTATATGGCATTAACTGCAAGAGCTGCGCAGCATGCTGCTGAACTTATTAAGAAAAATTTGCTTTAATAATGAATAGACGAGAGGCCATAAAAAATTTATCAATATCACTTGGGGTTACAATTGCAATGCCTACTGTATTAAGTATTTTTAATGCCTGTGATAGAAAAACTGGTAGTTGGCATTCTGAATTCTTTAATAATGATGAGAAAATTATTGTCGAAAATTTAATAAATACAATACTTTCTGTTGATAAGAACTCTTTTGGAGGTCAACTCAACTTGGTGCAGTTTGTGGATAAAATAATTGCCCACACTTTGACCCCCACTCAAAAACAGCTATTTAGAAAGGGGGCTATTGCATTTGGTGAAAAATTTGAGGATTTACATGGAAAAAATATTGTGAAAGGAGATCATCAGGAGTATGATAAAATATTGGCACTATATTTAAAGCTTTCTAAAATTGAAGAAAAAAAGGTTTTAGAGCAATTACAAATAAGTTTTGCCAATGTTCCTGAAGAAAAAAAGACAACTTATTTAATCTATAAATTTTTAATTAATGTGAGAAAACTAGCATTAATTGGATACTTCACATCCAAAGAAATAATAGAAAACAAACTTGAATACCAATTTGACAATAGGTATGTATAAACTTTAGAGTTTAAGTTTGTATTTTTTTATAATATCTTCTAAATTACTTTCCTTAGCTTCTCTTTTTATACTACTTGGAGCTACACCAAATTCATTTTTAAAGCATTTAGCAAAGTATTTGGAATCCTTATAGCCTACCATAAATGCAGCTTCAGATATATTATATCCTTGTTCTATGATTAGCAGTGCACTTTTTTTAATTCGAAGCGATCGTAAGAATTCAACCAACGTTTTACCCGTTATATCTTGACATTTTCGGTAAATCACAGAATAACTCATGTGCATTGTTTTCGATAGGTGTTCTAGCTTAAAATCTGGGTCAATAATGTGTTTATTAAGCTCATTAACCAAATTAGTCATGAAAATATCGTCTATTGAAGGCTCGTAAGGTTTATCTGGTGTACTAATCTTATCGGTTTTGTATTTTGAAATTATCCGTTCATTAGGAGTGATAATATTATTTATTTTTAAAAGGAGCTCACTAAAGTTAAAGGGTTTTCTAATATATTCTATAGCACCATATTTTAAGCCTTTTAGTTTTGTTGCATCCGTGTTTTTTGCAGTTAGTAAAATAATTGGAATGTGTGCAGTTGTCTTCTTTTCTTGAAGAGTTTTACACATTTCTAGTCCGTCCATTACAGGCATCATAATATCACTAATTATTAAATCGGGTTTGTGCTTTTCAACCAATTTAATTCCTTCCTCACCATTTTCTGCAATAAATAAATTATATTGGTTTGCTAAGACGTCTTTTAGAAAAATCTGCATTTCAACATTATCTTCAACTACAACAAGAGTATGTTCTAGAGTTTGTTTATTTTTTATTTTTAAGGATAATTCTTGTTCTAAAGCCTTAAAATCTGCCTCCATAGAATTTGTAGAAGTTTCAGTATCTTCTATATGTATCTTTTCCTCTTCGGTAAATAGATTTTCTTTGGTCTGAAGTGTGACTACAAAACAAGATCCTTCATTAGGTTTAGAGGTAACGTTTATTTTTCCTTTGTGTAAATCTATTAGTTCTTTGGTTAAAGCCAAACCTATTCCTGTGCCTTTTACGTTTTTACCTAAATCTGACTGGTAGAATAATTCGAAAATCTCATCATACTCATCTTTTGGTATCCCAGGTCCAGAGTCGGTCACAGCTATTTTTACAAGTCCTTTCTTCTTGTTTAGCGTAACTGTAAGTTCGATTTTACCATTTTTTGGTGTGAACTTAAAGGCATTTGATAATAGGTTGTAAATAACGTGTTCTATCTTATCTTTATCATACCAAATAGCAACATCTTCATTAGGGTAGTCTTCTATAAGATCTATTTTTTTAAAAGCTGCTTGTTCGCTAAAGGAAATGGCTATTTTTTTTAAGTGATGGGTTAAATTGTTTTTTGAAGCATATAAGCGCAGCTTCCCTAGTTCTTTGTTTCTAATCGTCATGAGTTCCATGGCCAAACGAGACAGCCTATTTGCGTTATTGTTAATCATGGTAAGTCGTCTCTTTAATAATTCATTACCATTAGAGGTAGCCCTTTCTAACATGTTGTTTATCGGACCTAAAATAAGTGTTAATGGAGTTTGAATTTCATGAGACATTTTTGCAAAGAAATTCATTTTCATTGCATAAAGTTCTTTGGCCTGTTCGTTTTGCCATGCTTCCTTTTGCAACCTGTTTTTTAGTTTGTTTTTAATAATATAGCTATAGATTAAAAAAGAAATGATGATCAAATACACAAGGTATGCAGGAAAAGTATTCCACCAATAAGGTTTAATTTTGATATCTATTTCTGTTGGCGAAATATTCCAAATATTTGGTTTTGTTCCTGCTTTGACTTTAAATGTATAGGAACCAGAAGGGATATTAGTATAATTGGCAGTATTGTTTTTCCCTATTGCTATCCAGTTTTCATCAAATCCTTCTAATTTGTAGGCATAGAAATAGTTTGAATTTAAAATATTGTCTATGGCCGAAAATTTTATGGAAAACGACGACTGATTCGCTTTAAGGTTAAGATTTTTTAGTTGCTCTATATTCCCTGTAATTTGTTTATCTAAAATATATCGGGCGGGCTTATTTAATACACTAATGTCATTTATATATAGCGTTGCATTCGATTTTTGTTTTTCTAATTCTTCAGGATAAAAAGCATTAACGCCTTCTTCTCCACCAAAATATAGCATACCATCTTTGTCTTTAAAACTGCTTTTCGCCCAAAAGGTTTTAATATTTAAGCCATCATCTGTATAAAACGATTTTAGAGTATGAGAATCTTCTTGAAAAGCATGTAAACCCCTGCTAGCAGTCCCTAGCCATATATTATTATTGTTATCTGCGAGAATGGAGCGAATGAATAGATTTTTAAATAGTGGATCGTTTAAATACGATTTATAGGTATTGTTTTTAATGTTGTATTTTATTAAAAACCCTGAAAAGGTAGTGGCCCACAAGTTGTCCTCACCATCTATAGCCATATTAAGGATGCTATAGTTGAAGGTTTTGTTAAAGTTGTTTTTGTCGAAATAAGGAACCTCCTCAAAAATCGATTTGCTAAGGTCACTTAGGTTTTCATTAAACTTATTCAATTTATTTTTACCGAAACTTAGCCAAACATGACCATTACTGTCTTGGCAAAGTTTGTTTTCTGTGCCCTGAACAAAGCCAGTAGGGCTTGGGTTAAAACTGGCCAAAGTTTGTTTTTTTTCATTCAAAATATATAAGGCATCAGAAAATAACACCCATATACGTTG
>JBHOTE010000069.1:0-5072 GCA_042584125.1 Bacteroidota bacterium | reverse complement strand
AAAATTGCAAAGGAAAAATTTTAGATATTGGTGCTGGTGCAGGAAGTCATGCCTTATACTTACAAAATCAACTAAAAGAAGTTACTGCCTTAGATATTTCTAAAGGCGCTATTTCTGTATGTAAAAAAAGAGGAATTTCTAATACCAAAACCGATGATATTTGGAACCTAAAAGAGGAAAAGTACGACACACTTTTAGCACTAATGAATGGAACGGGTATTTGCCGTAGGTTAGAAAATTTAGGTCCTTTTTTAATACACCTCAAAAGCTTGCTACATAAAGAGGGTCAAATATTAATTGATTCTTCTGATATTATTTATATGTTTGAAGATGAAAATGGAGATCATTGGATAAATAGCGAACAAGCTTATTATGGAGAAGTAACTTTTCAAATGGGCTACAAAGGAAAAAAAACTACTAAATTTGATTGGCTATATGTAGATTTTAACACACTGCAACGCTGTGCCAACTATAATGGATTGCATTGCGAATTATTAACAGAAGGGGAACATTACGACTACCTTGCTAAATTGACTTTACTCTAAAAAAACATGAAAAAAAACTTCCTAATTATAGCATTCTTTTTAACAGTAAATGCCATTGCTCAAGATTCTTACACAAAAAAAATTACTGAATTTCAACAAAAATTAATTCAGGATTATGCAAATAAAGAGGCATCTCCCTTATTAGAAAAAGATTTAGCCGTGTTTAAAGCTTTGCCCTTTTATAAAATTGACAAAAAATACAAAGTATTAGCTTCTTTTCAGCTGACTCCAGAAGCAACAATGTTTCCTTTAGCAACTTCTACGACTAGAAAACCTATGTACAGACAATATGGAATTGCAAGATTTATTATTGATGGCGTTGGATATCAATTAAGTATTTACAGAAGTCAAAATTCTAAATTAAATCCACAATACCAAGATTATTTATTCTTGCCTTTTAAGGATTTAACCAACGGAGAAGGCTCTTACGGAGCTGGAAGATATATTGATGTATTTATTAGTGATATTGTAAACAATCAAATAATTATTGATTTCAATAAGGCATACAATCCTTATTGTGCATATAACCACAAATATTCATGTCCAATTCCTCCTTCAGAAAATCATTTAGATGTTGCTATTGAAGCAGGTGTAAAAAAAGGATTTATTGCTCAATAACTTAGTATTTTCCTGTAATAATTTACAATGACAATTCCATAATTAATCAATTCAATATTGAGTAATTAATCGTTCCCGAAAACAGCATCAGCATCTCTCCAATTCCATTTTCCGGTTACGGTACCTTTGTTTAAAGTCACAATTCCTGGATTGGCTCTAACTATTGTTTTTAGTGTTGTTTCATCACAAAATAAAAATTCAAAAGGTAAGTTTTGATCTTTTTGTAAATTTATTAAATCATCTGATGATGAAGCCGATACGCCATATACTAAATATCCTTTTTCTTTAGCTTTTTGAGCAACTTCTTGTAGTGCTGAAAAACCTTGAATATTACTTTTATCTAAGTCATAAGAAATCACCAACATTGCTTTTTCTGCTGATAAAATTTTATCTGTTAGGTCACCCTCCGTATCAGATTCTAAGAAAAAATCGTGTACAGGAGGTAGCTCATCACTCCCATCTACAAACTCCATTCCTTCTTGAATATTTTTTCCAATAGCATAAGCTCTAAAGTCAACAATAGGCAAATGTACTAATACATAATACACGATATAAACAAAGCCTACAAAGAAGAGTAATGTTAGATTTCTAAGAATTTTATCTGAAAAAATAGAATAAATATTTCCTTTCTTCAACAACAAGATTAAAGAAAAAACGATAAGAACTACATTTTTATAAAAGGTTTCCCAAGTGGATAATTTTAAAGCATCACCAAAACAACCACAATCTGTTACTTTATTAAAATATGCTGAATACCAAGTTAAAAATAAAAACAACAAGGTAATTCCGAATAAAGCCCAAACCGTTATTCTACGTTTGTAACCCAGTAATAACGTTACCCCGAGCATTATTTCCGTTAAAATCAATAAAATTGAAAAGGGCAATGCAAACGGAATTAAAAACTCCAAATTCAAAACATCTGCACCAAAATATTCTTCAAACTTGTAAGCTGACCCCATAGGATCAACCAGTTTTACAAAACCAGAATATAAAAAAGTGGCTGCAACTAAAATCCTAATGATAAAAACTAATATTCTCAAAATTGTTTTTTTTTATTTGTTAGCCTGCTCCAAATGAATCATTGCAAAAATGGCATAATTAATCATGTCTTGGTAATTTGCATCAATTCCTTCAGAAACCAAAGTTTTTCCTTGATTATCTTCAATTTGCTTTACACGTAATAATTTTTGCAAAATTAAATCCGTTAATGAACTTACTCGCATATCTCTCCATGCTTCACCATAGTCATGGTTCTTATTTTCCATCAAACTCTTCGTAATTCCAATATGCTTTTCATACAAAGCAACTGCTTCTTCAGTATCCAAATCAGGTTGTGTAGCAATGCCTTTTTCAATTTGAATCAATGCCATTATAGAATAATTAATAATTCCAATAAATTCAGAAACCTCTCCTTCATCTACCTTTCTTGTCGTATTTTCTTGTAACTGGCGAATTCTTTGTGCTTTTATAAAAATTTGATCTGTTAAAGATGCCAAGCGTAAAATACGCCAAGCACTCCCATAGTCAGACATTTTATTTTCAAATAACGTTTTACAAGTTGCTATAATAGCATCGTATTGTTGCGCTGTGTTTTGCATAGGTAAGTTTCAAAATAATTATGTAAATTTCGCTTCTGTTTTTTATCATTCAAAGAAGAAATTTTACGCAAACGAAATTATAAAAAACTTTATCAAATTCCATAGAAATCTGTTTTTTTATATCCCCTTAAAATGAGCACTATTAATTGTAAAGGCACTTTAATTGAATTATCAAGTCCAAAAGTAATGGGTATCCTCAATATTACGCCTGATTCTTTTTTTGATGGAGGCAAATACAACGAAGAAGCATCTATTTTAAAACAGACAGAAAAAATGCTTCAAGAAGGTGCTACCTTTATTGATGTAGGCGCCTATTCTTCTAGACCCGGAGCTATACATATTTCTGAAAAAGAAGAATTGAAACGTAGTGTTCCCATCGTAGAATTGTTGGTAAAAACATTTCCTGACATACTAATTTCTATAGATACCTTTAGAAGTAAAGTTGCCAAAGCATGTATTGAAAAAGGGGCATGTATTATTAATGATATATCTGGTGGAAATGCTGATGACACCATGTTTAAAACAGCTGTTCAATTACAAGTTCCGTATATAATTATGCACATGCAAGGAACTCCACAAAACATGCAAGCAAACCCAACTTACACCAATATTACACAGGATATATTAAAAGAATTTTCCGAAAAAGCATTTCAATTAAAAAAAATGGGATTGAATGATTTAATTTTTGATGTAGGTTTTGGATTTGGAAAAACGATTGCTCACAATTATGAATTATTAAATAATTTAGATTTATTTAAAAGCTTAGACTGCCCTATTCTTACTGGAGTTTCAAGAAAATCCATGTTATACAAACCTTTAGAAACTTCGCCACAAGAAGCACTAAATGCAACTACCGTAGCACATACCATTGCCCTACAAAAAGGAAGTCAAATTTTAAGAGTACATGATGTAAAAGAAGCTGTAGAGGCTATTAAAATAGTTGAATTAACTCAGCAAAATGAACTATCATAATAAAAAATTTAAAGTCCTTTCAAATTCTGAAAACGGGAATATAAGTCCTAAAATAATTTTTCACTACCAGCAAGTTGAAAATATTTTGAGCTGAAATTATTCTGATAAAAATATAGTAAAAGGTCAAATAATTGGATTAGTTAAAGAAGGTGGACGCATTGAAATGTCTTACCAACAAATAAACTCTAATGGAGTATTAATGTCAGGAGTATGTATTTCAACCCCTGAACTACTTCCCAGTGGAAAATTATTACTTCATGAAAAATGGCAATGGACTAGCGGTGATAAATCCTGTGGAACATCTACCTTAAAAGAGCTATAGTTTTGAATAACTAAAATTCTTATCTTCGTAATACTATGGCTTTAGATTTTGAAGAAAATATCATTTTAGAAAATAATTATATTCGCCTCATCCCTCTTCAAGGAAAACACTTGGCAGAGTTGGTTCCTATTGCCTTAAAACATCCCGACTTATTAAAATACTCTCCTTCTCTTTTTGGCGATGAAAAAAATCTTCAATATTATATTCAAGACGCAATAGACAGTAGACTAAATAAAGAGCGTTATGCATTTGTTATTTTTGATAAAAATCTTGATTCTTATATTGGAAGCACTTCTTATGGAAATGTTTCAAACCATCATAAACGTTTAGAAATTGGTTGGACTTGGTTAGACAGATCGGCACAAGGAAAAGGAATTAACAAGCAATGTAAATTTTTATTACTGCAATATGCTTTTGAAAACTTAGGTTTTGAAAGAATTGAACTAAAAACAGATAGTCGGAATTTACAATCAAGACGTGCTATTGAAAAAATTGGTGCAACCTTTGAGGGGGAACTCCGTAGCCACACGTTAATGCTAGATGGACATAGAAGAACTACTGTTTACTATAGTATCCTTAAAGATGAATGGCCAACTCTAAAGTTTGAACTATTTAAGGATTTAATTTAGTTTTATTATTTTTTCCTATTCACTTCTTCACCTATTGGTAACAATCGAAATGTTTTCCTGTGATAATCACAACTACCAATTTCTCTAATAGTGTTTCTATGTTCTTTAGTAGGATATCCTTTATTTTTCTTCCAATTATATTCTGGGTGTTTCTTATCTAAAACATCCATAATATCATCACGATAGGTTTTTGCTAAAACAGATGCTGCAGCAATACTTCGGTATTTCCCATCTCCTTTGACAATAGTTTCGTGTGGAATTTCTTTGTAAGGTTTAAATTTATTTCCATCAACAATAATAAATTCAGGAACCAATTTCATGGCATCTATTGATTTGTGCATGGCTAAAATAGAGGCTTGCAAAATATTTATTTCATCAATTTTTTTTT
>JBHOTE010000068.1:0-5446 GCA_042584125.1 Bacteroidota bacterium | reverse complement strand
TAGGTTTTTTTTATTCAAAAGTATTTCATTAAAAATAAGTATTCTAGATCAAATAAAATAGGATTATTTCTAATACAAAAGCATAGTACTAATTAGCGATTATCTTTTTATCTTTACAGACTTTAATTAAAAACTGAACTCAAATGGATTACGGAAAAGAATTTGAAAAATATGCTACAAAACATCATGGAATTAACAGTATGCACTATGATAAAATAAGAAGTTCGGTTACTCCATATATCATGGAAGAGCGCCAAATGAATATTACTCAAATGGATGTTTTTTCTAGATTAATGATGGATAGAATTATCTTTTTAGGTACGGGTATTAATGACCAAGTAGCGAATATTATACAAGCACAATTGTTGTTTTTAGAGAGTGTTGATGCTACTAAAGACATTTCAATATATATCAACTCTCCTGGAGGTGGAGTTTATGCAGGATTAGGGATTTATGATACCATGCAATTTATCAAACCAGATGTAGCTACTATTTGTACGGGTATGGCGGCATCAATGGGAGCTGTTTTAATGTGTGCTGGTGAAAAAGGAAAACGTTCTGCTTTACCACATTCAAGAGTAATGATTCACCAACCTTTAGGTGGTGCTCAAGGGCAAGCAAGTGATATAGAAATTACTGCAAGAGAAATTATGAAATTGAAAGATGAATTGTATCAAATAATTTCAAAACATTCTGGTCAATCTATGGAAAAAGTACATGCAGATTCTGATCGTGATTATTGGATGAAAGCTGATGAAGCGAAAGCTTATGGTATGGTTGATGAAATTTTAACAAGAAATAAATAGTATTGCTGCTATAATTACGAGATGGATCTCGTATTTAGTACTTAATCCTTGATAGTGAAATAAAAATGTCGAAAGAAGAAAATTTAGAGTGTTCGTTTTGTGGACGAAAGAAGGTGGAGACGGATTTGCTTATTGCAGGAATGGATGCCCATATTTGTGATAAGTGTATTGAACAAGCACATGGAATTGTTTTAGAAGAAATTATTGATCAAGAAGAGAATGTTTCTGTTTCAGATTTAAAGGTGAAGAAACCTACTGAAATTAAAGCTTTCCTAGATCAATATATTATTGGTCAAGATCAAACAAAAAGAGCGATGGCTGTTGCTGTTTACAATCATTATAAAAGATTGACGCAAGACAAAGACGATGCGAATGATGTAGAGATTGAAAAAAGTAACATGATTTTAGTTGGGCAAACAGGTACTGGAAAAACCCTGATTGCTAAAACGATTGCTAGAATGTTAAATGTTCCTTTTTCTATAGTTGATGCTACAGTTTTAACTCAAGCTGGTTATGTTGGTGAAGATGTTGAAAGTATCTTAAGTCGTTTGTTACAAGCTGCCGATTATGATGTGGAGAAAGCGCAAAGAGGAATTGTTTTTATTGATGAAATTGATAAAATAGCTCGTAAAGGAGATAATCCTTCAATTACTAGAGATGTATCTGGTGAAGGGGTTCAACAGGCGTTGCTAAAATTATTAGAAGGAACCGTTGTAAATGTTGCTCCAAAAGGAGGTAGAAAACATCCTGAACAAAAATTTGTTGAAGTAGATACCAAAGATATTTTATTTATTGCTGGTGGTGCTTTTGCAGGGATTGAAAGAAATATCAGTACACGTTTGAATAGGCAAGCGGTAGGATATTCTGCCTCAGTTTCTGATGATAAAATTGATGAGGATAATTTGTTACAATATGTAATTCCGAGTGATTTAAAAACTTTTGGTTTGATTCCTGAAATTATTGGTCGTTTGCCTGTGTTAAGTTATATGAATCCGTTGGATGCTGAAACTTTACGTTCTATTTTAACAGAACCTAAAAATTCATTAATCAAGCAATACACAAAGTTGTTTGAAATGGATGACGTGGCATTTTCAATTGATGATGAAGCCTTGGGATATATTGTTGAAAAAGCTTTGGAATACAAATTAGGAGCCCGTGGATTGAGGTCTTTATTAGAGGCAATCTTAACAGATGCTATGTTTGATTTGCCTGGTACTGATCAAAAGGAATTTAATGTAGATAGAGATTATGCTGAAACTAAATTGACAAATTCTACAATAAAAAAATTAAAAGCAGTTTCATAAATAAACTGCTTTTAACGTAAAATTATTTTACATATACTGAATAAAATTTAAAAAATGTTTCTTCTGTATTTTCATTTAGAAAGTATAAAAGAAAATTTTTTAAATTTTGTTGTTTTAAAAAGTAAGACTCATAAAGTGCAATTTATTAAATGATTCAAAGAAGTACCATAGATCGTGTTTTTGAAACCGCCCGTGTAGAGGAGGTAATAGGTGAATTCGTAACCTTAAAAAAAGCAGGAAGTAATTTTAAAGGTTTGAGTCCGTTTACCGATGAAAAATCTCCTTCATTTATGGTATCTCCTGTTAAGCAAATTTGGAAAGATTTTAGTACAGGTAAGGGAGGGAATTCTGTAACTTTTTTAATGGAGCACGAGCATTTTTCGTATCCTGAAGCTATTCGATACTTAGCAAAAAAATACAATATTGAAATAGAAGAGGAGGAGCAGAGTGATGAGCAGAAAGAAGCTGCTGATGAGCGTGAGAGTATGTACCTGGTTTCTAACTTTGCCAAAGAATATTACCACGATGTTTTATTAAACCACCCCAAAGGAAAAGCTATTGGACTTTCTTATTTTAAGGAACGTGGATTTACAGATGAAACAATTAAGAAATTTGAATTAGGATATAATTTAGATGACTGGTCTGCATTTACGGATACTGCTGTAAGAAAGGGGTACGACTTAGATTATCTAGCAAAAACAGGATTGACAATTGTAAAGGATAACAACAAACAATTTGATCGTTTTAAAGGGCGTGTTTTGTTTCCTATTCAAAGTATGAGTGGTCGTGTTTTGGGTTTTGGTGGTCGTATTTTAAAAGCTGATAAAAAGGCAGCAAAATATTTAAATTCTCCAGAGAGTGATATTTACCACAAGAGTAAAGTTTTATATGGAATTTATCATGCAAAGCAGGCGATAGCAAAAGAAGATAGATGCTTTTTGGTAGAAGGATATACCGATGTTATTTCTATGCATCAAGCTGGTGTTGAGAATGTTGTAGCTTCTTCCGGAACAGCCTTAACTCCAGATCAAATTCGTTTGGTAAGAAGGTTGACTCCAAATATTACTGTTTTGTTTGATGGTGATGCTGCCGGAATTAGAGCTTCTATTCGTGGAATAGATTTAATTTTGGAGCAGGGAATGAATGTTAAAGTTCTTATTTTTCCGGAGGGTGATGATCCAGATAGTTTTTCTAAAAAGGTATCAAAAGAAGAATTGACAGAATACTTAGATGTAAACGCTAAAGATTTTATCAATTTTAAGGTTTCCTTATTAATGGAGGAAGCGCAAAATGATCCAGTAAAAAAAGCAGGATTGATAAGAGATATTGTTACCAGTATTTCCAAAATTCCAGACAATATTCAAAGAGAGGTTTATGTACAAGAGTGTTCTCGTATTATGGATATTTCCGAGACAGTTTTGTTTAATGAATTAGCTCAGATTGGTAAAAAAAATGAGCGTGAAGCATATCAAAAAAGACAGCAAGAGCAAAAGCAACAAGAAAGGCAACAGCAACGTGCAAGAACAACCTTAGGAACTCCTCCTAAACCAAGTGGTGATGATGGTGCCGATCAAGAGGCTTATTTTCAAATGATGATTGCTCAAGAGCAAGGAGCAAAAGGAGGAAATTCAGCACCACAGGATTCAAAAGAAATTGACACATTAGCGATACTTGAAAGAGAAATTATTAAAATTTTGTTGTTGTATGGTAACATGCAAGTTGATTTTGTAGATTGGTTAGAAGAGGCAAATGAATTTGGGCAAGTCGTTATGGTTAAGGATGAATACTCAAATTTTGTTTCACAAGAATTGTATTTGCAGTTACAAGATGATGAGATTGAATTTACAAATCCGCATTTTCAAAAAATTTATTTAGAAATTATAAATCGTTTAAATCAGGAACAGGCTATTTCTATTGAAGAATTAACGAGTCATACCGATTCTGATATATCGCAATTAGTGACCGATATTTTAATGGATGATGAAAAGCATATTTTAAGCGATTGGGAGGCTAAAGATATTTATGTTACAGCCAAAGAGGAAGTGCTTCCAAAGCTGGTAACAGATGCAATATTAAATTTACGAAGAGTACTTATTGAGCTGAAAATAAAAGAGTTGATTTCTGATATGACGAAACCAGAAAATAGAGAGTCTACACTAGAAATGGTTGTAAATTATACTGAACTGAAAAAGAAGCTTTTTGAAAAATTGAATAGAATATTGTAAAAAAGTTTCCTTTCGTTTTTTTTTTTTTTTTTTTAACTCACAATTAGCTTCTGGTTTCTAATTCAATCACTTCTAAATTTTTTATTTCGGTTTTGTCAATTTCAAATCGTAGCATAGTTCTTACTTTATGAAAACCATGTTTTCCTGCTGCTCCAGGATTCATATGTAATAAATTTAATTTTTGGTCGTACTGTACTTTTAAAATATGTGAGTGCCCACTAATAAATAATTTTGGTGGACTTTTTTTTATTTCTTCTCGGATACGTTGGTTGTATTTATCAGGATAACCACCTATGTGGGTCATCCAAACTGAAATGCCTTCAAGTGTAAATTTGTTATCTAATGGGTATTCAGCACGAACTGTTTTGTCATCGATATTTCCGTAAACAGCTCTAAAGGGTTTTAATTTTTTTATGCTGTCCGCTACTTCAATTAGTCCGATATCACCAACATGCCAAACTTCATCTGCTAGTTTTACATATTTTAATATTTGTTTATCAATAAAACTGTGCGTGTCTGAAAGCAATAAAATTTTTTTCATGAAGATTGGAAGTAAAATTTTCCTTTTTTAGAGTGTTATTTTTTAGGAATTAATTTAATAGCCAACCATGCCATTGGTAAATATGCCAAACTTAAATCTGTTACAATAAACCATGTAGGAGATGGTAACATAAATATGTTAGCAATACCTCCCAGTAAGAAGAAAAATCCAATTCCGAATGCGAATTTTTTATGATTGTTTTTTACAATGAATATGGCAAAAATTGCTCCGACAAATGTGCCTAAAGCATGTGCCAAAAAAGGAAATAAAAAGTGTTTTGCTTCAAATAGATGGATTCCTGCAGTAAGTCCTTCGATGGTTGTGGTATCTACACCAACAGGAGGAGGAATAATAGAACTACTAATGAGAATAATACCCATATTTACAGTGCTTCCAATGATAAAAGCTAAAATTATTGCTAGAATATTTCTTACTATTGGGATCATAAATTATTTTCTTTCAACTTGTATACTATCTAATTGTAATCTAGTTTTTAGCCATTTTTTTAACTGCTGTTCCTGAAGCTCACTGTTTTCAATAGTATCGTACCACTGAATTTGAAAAACAGGT
>JBHOTE010000067.1:0-5734 GCA_042584125.1 Bacteroidota bacterium | reverse complement strand
CAAAACTTCTGAAAAAGATTTAGCTAGGTATTTTAGAGAAAAATATTCTGAAAGATATTTCTATGATTGGAAAACCTTTGATAGTCGCTATGCAACTTATCAAAAATTATATCCAACGCAAGAAAATTATCATAAAGAAAGAGCACAAGATCATTTATCAAAATTTACTAGCTCCACCTCTTGGCTTTTGCCTTTTAGTTATACCAATGGTAATGCTGTAAACGCATATGCACTTAGGCACCTGGCACGTCAACACAAAATGGTTGATATTGCCCTTTCTAAAAATAACAAAGAGCATCTTGATTATTTTTTAGGTCAAATGCATTCATTAAATGAAGCATTACACGAAAACAAATATGAAAAGATAAAAGACGGTAATGGTATTTACGAAGCATTTCGTTCTGGTTACAGAGTTTTAAATTGGTTACAAATTCATGCCGTCTTTTTATCTAATAAAAATTATTCAGACAAGGATCAGCTTACAACCGTAGCAACATTATTACAGCACGGTGCACATTTATTTGCTAATAATAAAAGTTTTACTCCTGGAAATCATCAAACCAGAGGTTTGTCTGCTCTAGCCATGCTCTCTATTATATTTAATGATTTTGAAGATTCTCAAATTTGGTTTGAGCATTCAATGAAATTATTAAAAGAGCATTTAGACAAAGAAATAAATGATGATGGGTTTCAATTTGAAAGAACTGTACATTACCATATGAGTGATATTCTAAATTATTTTTATGTGTATCGTTTGGTATTAAATAACAATATTACAATTGACAATACTTGGGAAGAAAAATTAAAATCACTTTTTATAAGCCTTTGTAAAATAGCCTATCCTGATGCTTCTGCACCTGTTTTTTCTGATGACACGGATGAACCCTGGGCAGAAAAAAATGATATTTCAAATGCACTAACTTTAGGTTATCTGTTATTTAACAACCCAACAATGGGCTATTTTGCAAAACCAAATGTAAGTCCACAATTATTTTGGCACCTCAACCCAAAACAATTAAATTCTTTAAAAAACATTGAATCAAAAACACCAAGTTATGGGTCTTTAAATTTCCCTACTACTGGTTATTATTTCATGCGCCAAGGTTGGAAAAAGAACGACAAAATGTTGGTTGTTTCAGCAGGGTTAGATAAAGACAAACCCGATCATCAACATGGTGATATGTTAGGCATACAAGCCATGGCAAACGGAAAAGTAATTTTACCTAACTACCAGGTTCGGTACTCTTTAAAAGACTTAGGCCTGTTTAAAAATTCTTTAGTTAAAAATGTTGCCTTAGTTGATGATGAACTTCAAGGAAAAAAATATACTTCAAACCAAGGGGGAAGTGGTTTCGGAAAATTTAAAAATTTACCCCAACCAACAACGATTGGCTGGACCATAAATAACACATTAGATTTCTACGCTGGAAGTCATGATGGATTTGAAAACATTGGAGTTAAATATAGCAGACAGATTGTTTATATAAAAAATGATTTCTGGATTGTAAAAGATAATTTTTCTTCAAAAAAAGCACACAATTACAAACAAGTTTGGCAGGGACATTATAGCCATGAAAACGCACCTAATCTATTGCGATCTACTTTTGACAATGGAACGGGATTAGATATTTACCAATTAAATACTGTTGACAAGTTTATTACTTCAGGAAAAAGAGGGAAAAATTGGACAATCGTATCTAAAGAAGGACAAAATAATTTTAGTTTTATTACTGTTCTATCCCCTTTTTCAAACTACGAGAAAAGAATTGATGAAGAAAAAGATATTCCAGCTATAATTGGGTGGAAAAAAAATTCTTCAAAATGGAAAGCAATAGGTGAACAAGCCATCTCCTTATCAAAAGAAAATCAAGCACTATTTTTTTGTGTAAAACAACTACAATTCGAAAAAATAAATATTGAATTTTCTAATAATTCAGATGTGCTATTAAAATTAAACGGACAGCATTTAGAAATACAATCTTTGTCTGATAAAATCATAAACGCCTTTATTGCCGGAGTAAATGAAAGTAAAAAATTTGCCCTTATCCCTGGAAAGAAAATAAATTTCACTGTAAAATGAATTCAAACCAAGTAATATTTGTCATGGGAGTTTCTGGTGTTGGCAAAAGCACAATTGGCGAATTTCTAGCTAAAGAATTGTCCATTCCTTTTTTTGATGGTGATGATTATCATTCCGTTGATAATGTAGAAAAAATGTCGAAAGGAATACCTTTAAATGATAAAGACAGATTTGGATGGTTAAAAACGTTAAACTCCTTAGCAAAAGAACAGTTACAAACAACTAGCTGTGTTATCGTTTGCTCTGCCTTAAAAAATAGTTATAGGGATATAATTTCTAGGGGAATCGAAAATAATTCGAAATGGATTTTTTTAAATGGTTCTTTTGAAATGATTTTAGAGCGTTTGAATAGTCGTAGCAATCATTTTATGCCTCCAGAATTGTTGCAGTCTCAGTTTGATATTTTGGAACCTCCAACAAATGCAATAGAAATAGATATAAACTTAAATCCTAAAGAAATAGTGGAAACCATTGTGAAAAAAATTAATAAAAAATCTGAATTCGGTTTGTTTGGATTGGGAGTTATGGGCAAAAGTTTAAGTCGAAATTTAGCCAACAACGGATTTAATATATCCTTATTCAATAGACATATTGATGGTGTAGAAGAAAATGTAGCTTTAAATTTTAAAAATGAATTTAAAGAACTCGCTTCAGCAAAAGCTTTTGATAATATTGAATCATTTGTAAACTCAATTCAGCAACCTAGAAAAATTATGTTGATGGTAAATGCTGGTAAAACAATTGATATTGTAATTGATGTACTTATACCCTACTTATCAGAAGGTGATATTTTAATTGATGGTGGAAATTCGAATTACAACAAAACAAAAGAGCGTTTTGAATATTTAAAAACAAAAAACATTCATTTTATTGGAACGGGTGTTTCGGGAGGGGAAGAAGGAGCCTTAAAAGGACCTTCAATAATGCCAAGTGGTGATAAAGAAGCGTATAAAAGCGTTGCTCCGTATTTAAATGCGATAGCTGCTAAAGATGCAAATGGTTTGCCTTGCTGCACGTATATTGGAAATGAAGGAAGTGGACATTTTGTAAAAATGGTTCACAATGGTATTGAATATGCTGAAATGCAACTGTTAGCTGAAGTATTTCAAATGCTAACCGCAATGGGAAATAATCCCGATGAAATTGCTTCTATTATGGAGACTTGGAAGTCAACGGCTAATAGTTATTTATTAGAAATTACAATTGATATTTTAAGAAAAAAAGAAGGCGATGATTGGTTGGTTCAAAAAATATTGGACAAAGCAGGTAATAAAGGAACCGGTAATTGGGCTACAATTGCTACCGCAGAGTTGGGTGTTCCAAGTTCGTTAATAGCGGCTGCTTTATTTGCGCGTTATACTTCATTTTATAAAGAAGATAGAGTTGAGTTAAATGAAATTTTTGAGAATTCTAACTCTGGAAAAATGAACTTATCAATCGATGATGTTTTTAATGCATATCAATTTGCAAGAATTATGAACCATTATCAAGGTGTTAAATTAATTTCTGAAGCGTCGAAAAGGTATCATTGGGACTTAAACTTAAGTGAAATTGCTAGGATATGGACAAGTGGATGTATTATTAAATCAATGTTGATGCAAGATTTAGTTGAAGCTTTAAAAGAAACAGATAATATATTGAAACACGAGAAATTTATTTCCTTAATAAAAGAGATGAGACCATCAGTAAACAAAGTAGTTTCAGAATGTGTTTTCAATGAAATTGCAATTCCATGTTTTAGTGAGTCTGTTAATTTTTTCAATGGGTTTACTACCAATAATTCTCCAGCAAATTTAATTCAAGCACAACGAGATTATTTTGGCGCACATACCTATCAAAGAATAGATGATAATTCAGGAGAATTTCATCATACTAACTGGATTTAATTAATTCAAATTAACAAACCTAATAATTATGGAACAAGCAGCTGAAAAAAAATCATTTGTTAAAAAATTAATTGCAATAATTTTGGGTTTTGGCCCAGGTATTTTTGCCATTGGTTATACCATTGGTACTGGTAGTGTAACCTCTATGATTGTTGCAGGAAGCAAATTTAATATGCAATTGTTATGGGTGCTATTATTAAGTTGTATTTTCTCTGGAATTTTGATGTTTGCCTATGGAAATTATGCTTTATTAACAGGTGAAACTGCACTTTATGGATTTAAAAAACATTTAAAATACGGTAAAATTTTAGCAATTTTAATTATTGTTGGTATCACCTTTGGGCAATGGAATTCACTAATGGGGATTTTAGGGATTTCAGCAAATATTATTTTTGAAATACTTGCAATTAATTTTGATGGCTTAAGCGCTTTTAAATACGAAACCGTATTAATAACTGCTATTGTAATTATCGTTACATTTTACTTATTAATGCTAGTTGGTAAGTATACGTTTTTCGAGAAAATACTAGTCATTTTTGTTACTTTAATGGGTTTGTCATTTATGCTATCCCTATTTTTTGTTCAACCGCTTCCTGTTGATGTTATTAAAGGATTGATACCAACCATTCCAGACATTCCTGGTGGAAAAATGTTGGTTGCAGCTTTTGTTGGTACAACTATGGCATCCGCTACGTTTTTATCACGACCATTATTTGTAAAAGGAAAAGGTTGGACTATAAAAAATTTAGATCAACAGAAAAAAGATTCCATTACAGCTGCTATTTTAATATTTGTAATAAGCGGAACCATAATGGCAGTAGCTGCCGGTGCTTTGTATTATGAAGGGAAAGTAGTAGAAGAAGTGCTAGATATGGCAAATACTTTAGAACCTGTCGCTGGTAAATGGGCAGTTACTATATTCTTTTTTGGAGCCTTAAGTGCGGGGTTATCATCCATATTTCCTTGTTTATTAATAGCTCCCTTATTGGTTGCAGATTATCAATCAGGTAAATTAGATACCAACTCACGCCAATTTAGAATTATCACAGCTTTTGCTTGTTTAGTTGCTTTAATAGGACCTGCTTTTGGAGCAAACCCCATAGAAATTCAAATTTTATCACAAGTATTTAATGTATTTGTATTGCCAATTGTAGTTCTTGGAATTATACTAATGCTAAGTAGCAAAAAGGTTATGAAAGATTACAAAACAAATCTTGGTGTTTATATCGGTTTGTATGCTGCTTTGTTTTTTTCATTAGTGATTTCCTACAACGGTATATTAGGAATTATGGAATATATTTAAAATAACAATTTATAACACAGGTTCTTAAATAAGTGTTGAATAAAATTACATAAAGATAATCTTGATAGATAGTGATGCAAATAGAATGTTACAAAATTCTGTGATTTGTAAGATTAGAGATTTCTTCGTTAAAAATAAATTTTAAAAATTAAATAAAAGTGAACAATATGAACAAAAAAATTATCACATCAGGAATAGGATTCTTAATCCTAGGTGTTTTATTAACACTAAATAGCTGTTCTAATAAAGCTAAAAAAAAGGAAAAAAATAAAATACAAAACACGGTTTATGCAAATGATGTAAGTCCATTTTTTGAAAATTTCAAATTGGTTTTAGGCGATGGATCAAACGTAGGTATTCCAAACAATTTTGAGAACAAAGATTTTTTTTATACAGAGAACGAAGGAGAAAATAATTGGGTTGTATTTAAAGCTCCAAATGCAGGAAGCACACACGGAACCTCAA
>JBHOTE010000066.1:0-5778 GCA_042584125.1 Bacteroidota bacterium | reverse complement strand
TTCTTTATTGTGTCGCTTATACTTATTTGAGTATTTTTAGTTCGACAAAATAAAACACAAAATAAGTATAAGCTTGTGGCTCGGCTGACAATATAATCATTGTCTACTTCCCACACTAATCTTATACAAAACCGTTCTAAACAATTAAAAAGCTTTGTTCATAGTCTTCGTATTCTTGCATAACTTGGTGTATGTCTATGTAGACATCCCCTTGTTTTAAAAACTTAGTATTATAAGTTTCATATCCTTTAGCTAATTTCCATAAACTATAACTTAGTTTCTCTTTACTTTTTAAAAGTATAGAACAACGGTTATAGTTAATAGCTTTTTCTATCTTACTTACAATGTCTTGTGCTATGCCGTGATTTGTAATACCACCTTCATCAGCAAGTTCTAAATATTTAATCCAGTTTTCTTTATTAAGTAATTGTTCAATGTTTTTCATTATTTATTATTTTTAATTATTATTCTACGCTACTAACCATAACCAAATACGTTGTATGCCATTTGAGAAAACCGTGAAATACTTAATAATACTGACTTCAATTTTGTTTTTTAGTTGCTCAAATAATGCGACCGATACAATTACGCTGATTCCTGATGGATATACTGGACCTGTAAAAATTAGTCTTTGTGACGGAAACGGAAAAGAGGAAAAATTAGAAAACGGAAAACGGATTTATGAGATTGACACAAACGGACGTTTAACAACCAAATTCAAAGCCGAATTTGGATGGCAGTTTAATAAATATTATTACATAAATAAAAACAAAAGACAAGAAATCCGATTTATCAACTTTTATGAAAAGGATGTGGAATTTGACAAGGATTCAGTTTATGTCTTTGGAGAACAGCACTCTGGAATTGGAAGTAGAACAGACAGTACTGGAACTTATCAAACTTGTCCGACTATAACTTTTTACGTCGGTAAATATGAAAATATTGAAAAGCGAATAAACGAATTGAATTTTTTCTCATTTGAAACTACGGAATTATTAAATGAAAAATAAAAAACGGCATACAACAATGTATAAAAATAATTGCTCTATTTTGGGCTTAACTAAAGGTCGTTGCAAGTTTACTACGTCTGATTTTCCTGCGGAAAATCCTCGCACATAAACCCGCAACTATTCTTATACTAACCGTTGGGCACAATGCAAACGAACATCAAAATACGAGAATGAAAACAGAAAAAATCATACAAGGTTCACTCTTCGAAGAAGATTATTTGATAAGAACTTTAGGGAGTCTTGCAACGACACCTGAAATTGCATTAACCGAATTAGTTGCAAATGCTTGGGATGCTGGAGCTACGATAGTCGATATTTTCATTCCTGAAGAAAAAGGACAGAACATTATTATAGAAGACAATGGAATTGGTTTAACAAAAGAGGAGTTTTACACGCGTTGGATGAAACTTGGTTATAACAGAATTAAACATCAAGGTAAAAAAGTGAAATTCCCTAAAGATGTTGATTTACAACGTTATGCATATGGTCGAAATGGAGTCGGAAGACACGGAATGCTGTGTTTTAATGATACTTACGAAGTAATAACAAACTCAAAAGGAAAAGAATCTCATTTTGTGATTTCAACAAAAAGCGAGAAAGAACCTTTTGTTATTCAATCCGAAAATTTTAAAGAAGCCAATACAAGCGGAACAAAATTAATTGTAGAAGTACAAAAAAACTTACCAAAATCAGATAATATTCTTGAAGTTATTTCAGCTAGGTTTCTTCACGACCCAAAGTTTAAAATTTCAATTAATAAACAAACTATTCAATTAGAAGAGCATAAAGGTTTGATGTTTTCAGAAGTAATTGAAATTGGCAATATAAAACTCACTATTCACTTAATTGATTCTAAAAAGAGCAGAAAGTCAACACTTTACCAAGGAATTGCATTTTGGCAAAGTGGACGTTTAGTAGGAGAGCCATCTTGGATAATTGGTAAAAATATGGTATTAGATGGTAGAACTAAACACGCAAAGAGATATTCAGTAGTAGTAGAAACTAAAGATTTAGCAGATTATATAAAAGAGGATTGGACTGGTTTTAGGTATGAAAAATCACTAGATAAAGTCTTTGATAAAGTTGATGAAGTTGTACAAACAATGTTTTCTAAAATAGCACAAGATAATATTGAAGAGACAACAAAGCAGATTAAAAATGAATTTAAAAAAGAATATAATTCTTTAAGCCCTTTAGGAAAATATGAGTTCAATGAAGCTGTAGAAAGATTAACAATCAGTAACCCAACTGCGAGACAAGATTCAATTAATTTAGCTGTAGAAACCGTTATTAATTTAGAGAAAACCAGAAGTGGTAGTCAATTAATCCAAAAACTCTCGTTACTAACAGAAGAAGATGTTGATGGATTAAATCAATTGCTAGATAAATGGTCAGTTAAAGATGCTCTTACAGTCCTTGATGAAATAGACAAAAGAATTTCAGTTATTGAAGCGATTAGAAAACTTGGTAATGACAAAGGTGTTGATGAGCTTCACGTTTTACATCCTTTAATTGCAAGTGCAAGATGGGTATTTGGTCCGGAATTTGACTCGCCCGAATATTCATCAAATAGTCAATTACATACTACTGTTGAAAAAGTTTTTGGTAATAAAATTGACAAAAATGCTTTTAGAAATTACCGAAAAAGACCTGATATTGTTGTTAAGGGTAATTCTACCTTTTCGATTACAGGAACACAAGCATTTGATAATGAGAGCCAATTAAATACAACAGATAAGATTTTAATTATAGAATTAAAAAGAGGTGGATTTAAACTAGGAAAAGGAGAAAGAAATCAAGCTGTAGATTATGTAGAAGATTTTATGAGTTGTGGAACAATAATCGGTACACCTCATATTAATGCTTTCGTTGTTGGAGAATCTTTTGATGGAAAAATACAGCCAATCCAAACTATAAAAAACGAACACGGAGTTGAAAAAGGTAAAGTTCAAATTTGTCTTTTTTCACAAATAGTTGATTCTGCCGAAGCTAGATTGTTCAATTTAAGAAAACGACTGAATGAACGTTATGATGAAGTTTCTGGAATGGAATTATATCAAAGACAATCTAAATTAGCAATTTAACAAAGCACTATGCCCAACACCGTATATAATTTATTGCTAGTTCTAGCCTACTTACGAAAATCCTCGCGGATTTTCTATTCGGTTTTTATTTGCTAAATTACGTACTAAACCACGCAACAAACCATATACAAACACGTTGTGTATAATATTAAAATTAAATAAAAAGTGAGAATACTAGGGACAACAGAAATTTCATATGAAATAGAAAAAATACTAAGAACTGCTGAAAAACATTTAATTCTAGTAACTCCATATTTAAAATTAAACCAACGATTAAAAGTCAAGCTTTCAGATACTTTCAAAAAAGAATTCGGAGTATATATTATTCATCGGAAGAATGAATTAAAACCAAGTGACTCGAATTGGTTAAATTCATTTGAAAATGTACGATTATTTCCTATCCAAAATCTACATTCCAAAATTTATGCAAACGAAGAAAGTCTGATAATATCTTCAATGAATTTATATGAGTATTCGCAAATAAACAATCATGAAATTGGAGTAAAACTTAATTCAGAACAAGACGAAATTGAATTTAAAGATACTTTAAACGAAATCAGAATTATTCTTGAATCTGAATTTCCAGTTTCTTTCCATAAATTTGATGACATAATGGAGTCTTTTGAAGACTATTCAATGCGGAGTTTATATAATAAATTAAACTCAAACTATAAATTCAAATATAATGAACCAACTTTATATGAATATATCTGTAATATGTCTAGGGAGTTTGCTGAATTTAGTAATGAAGAATTATATCAAGATAAAACTGCAATATTAAGAGCAACTCAACTAGGAAAAAAAAGGTTTAAACTATTGGAGAATAAATTAAAAACTTTAGCTTCTTAAAAATACTATACACAACAACGCATAAAATTAATGTGGGTTTTTAGGTTTACTCCAAAGTTTTGGTTTCTTTATTATGTCGCTTTTACTTATTTGAGTATTTTTATGTTTACAAAGAAAAAACACAAAATAAGTATAAGCTTAGTGCTAGGCTGACAATTTAGTCATTGTCTACCTCCCACACTAATCTTATACAAAACCGTTGTAAACAATGCCGAAAAGCAGTACGCATTTGAAAAAATCATAGATAGAAAATCGGAATTATGGAAATATCAGAGAGCGAAAAAAAAGAACTTGACAAACTGAAAATCGGAAAATTAGTTAAGAATACAATGTCTATAATTTTGGAAAAGGATTTAATTTCTGAAAATGAAATTCAAAATTTACTGAAAAAAGATTACTCTAAATTTACTTTTAACGTAATCTTCCCTATTCTAAAAAAAGTGGACAAAAAAATATCTCTGAAAGAAAACGGATTAATAAATGGGAATCCGAGATATTATGCAAAACCGATTGAAAACCGAGAAACTGAATATCTTCTGACAAATGAATGGAAAGAATATCATAGAGAGGATTTTATGAATTGGTTAAAAAGAAAAGTATCTGATTTATAAGTACAATTGTAAACAATGCTGAAAAACAACTCTTGCGGAAATGAATATTGATGAATTGACAAAAAATATCAGAAAAATATCATCTGAAAAAAATGTTCAAGAGTTAGCGGAATTTATCCAAAAATGGAAAACTGACGAACAAAATGCTGTTGAATTAAAAGAAAATGTTGAACGATATCTTGGAAATGCGTGGATTGACAAAAAGGCGGATTTTGAAAAAGTTTACGGAATATGGTCGGAATTTAGAGACTCTGCAATTAACGGAATTGGAGGAATGACAATGAACGAAAGACTTTATTTATTCGGACTTTTTGATTTATATGAAAAGGCACCAAATAATACGAAAAAAGAAAAATTTTACGCGAAATTAATGGCGGAAAAATAAAAGCACAGTTTACAACACCGTATATAATTTATTGCTAGTTCTAGCCTACTTACGAAAATCCTCGCGGATTTTCTATTCGGTTTGTATTTGCTAAATTAGGTGCTTAAACCACGCAACAAACCATATACAAACACGTTGGCATTAATTTGAGAAATGGAATTAAAACAAAGAAAATTATTCAATTCAAATAAGTTCTTAATAAGGGACAACGGATTGGAATGGTCATTAAGAGAAAAATTTAATTCTCAAAATACATTCTTTGAGTTCGAGGAATTGAATTTCAAAAAAGCTACCAAATACAAAAAATATAACCTTGCATTTATTATACTTTCTATATTGAGTATTGTTGCACTATTTTTGAGTTTGATTCCGAGTGACAATAAGGCGTTTGATTCTACAACAATTGTTGTTTTTTCTATTTTATCAATAGTTTTTATCGGTCTGACCTTCATTTTGAGAACGGACAATATTTACATTCCGACTGACAGAGGAGTTCATATCGTTATGTATAATGGACTTCCGAACAAACAAAAGTTTTCTACTTTTTTAAAAAACTTAAAAAATGAGGCTAAACAAAGCATAATGGACAAATATTTCGGAGATGAAAATACTGACCAACGAAAGTTATACTCATTCCTCGACGAAAGAGGACTTTTGGACGAAAAGGAAAAAAGGAAATTTGAGGAAAATTTAAAAGTTATTCATCGGACTGAAATAAAAGGATTTGGAAAAAGAAATGAACAACTTGATTAAAAACTAATGCCAACACCGTGTAAAATTAATTGCTTGGTGCAAGCCTACTTACGAAAATCCTCGCGGATTTTCTATTCGGTTTGTAT
>JBHOTE010000065.1:0-6128 GCA_042584125.1 Bacteroidota bacterium | reverse complement strand
AATTATATAAATATCCTTCTGTTTTACTAGAACCATTTCTATTTAGAGTAGATTGTGTTAATGATAAATTTAAATTTGTTTTTCTACTTATTCTAATCTTTGGTTGTAAAGAAATAATATCAATATTTCTAGTAGTTCTACTATTTTGGTTTCGTCCAACCTTGGTAACTAGTTTAATCGCATTGTTTAATTTGAAGTAATACGACCCACCATAAGATTTACTTGTTGAATTTGTTAAAATTCCGTTATTTCCTATAAAAAATCCTGAGACCTTATGATTGTCGTTTATTTTATAGCTACCTCTAATTCCTTTACCAAAACTTGAAATTCCTACAATATCAGCACTAACTTGTCCTAATTCTACTGTTTTCGAATCGTCATAGTATCCTAAATACCAAGGAATGTTTTTAAACAAGTCATTACTATAATGAGATTGCGTATAATTAATTTCTGCAGAATAAACAATATTTGCTTCGTCGCTTAGTTGTTTGATTCCTCTAAAATTCATTGACATAAATGGATAGTCGCTTAAAATATTTTGAACATTCATTTCAAATGTCATCGGAATAGAAGGGTATCCGAAAGGTTGAAGTTCTAGATCGTTTGGTAGTTTAATAAAGGAGACTTTGTTTGATTTTTTAAAAGCCGTTTTACTAAAACTTTTAGGCTCACTACTATTAATAATCATTCCGTACTTTTTAAAATGATCACTTTTATTAGGTTTGTAGTTTGTAATGGAAATTTTTTTTGTGTTTCTTTTGTCTAATCTTATTGCCGAAGCATAGTAACTTAGTGAAGTTTCTTCACCAACATTTAAAGATATTGTTTTACTAGGATTGTTAATTTTGTCTTCAACATGTACCGTGTCAGATAAGAATAAATCTCTTTTGGGGAATAAATGGTTGACGAAAATATCTTGTTTATAGTTTCCTTTATTGATAATACTATATTCAAACTTTTTGTTGTATTCGTCGTTTTTGAAGTAAAATTTATTTGCTGATTTAATGACAACATCCCAAGAAATTTTCTTTTTAGTTTTTAGTATAAAAGCATTATCGCCAATTTGTTGACCATCCAGATCAATAAGAAAAGCATTAATAATAATTTCACTACTACCTGTGTTTATTTTTGAAGGAACTATCAGAATAGGAATTATTAAAGTGTCCCTAATGCTTACATTATATACTTTGTCATAGCCAATTAATGTACTCCACTCACTTGGAAGCAGTAAATCAACCGTAAAGTTTAAATTTTCTTTGCTATTGTTGATTACCTGAAGAACATTAGAAATTAATTTTCCTTTTTTTAATTCAATTAGAGGTTTGTTAAAACGAGTTCTAACCTTTTCGTTGGTTCCTCCTTTGAAGGAATTCGTAGCGGGTTTTTCAGTTAATTCTGTTTTTTCTTGAGAATAGGTCACGTGTGTGTAACACACAATGAAAAATAACAAAGTGATATTTGTGATATATTTAATAGAGTTTTTTAGCGTCAATTCTTTTAAATATTTTCTTCTAACCTGAAATTAATAGTCAATCCAAATCTTCCAGGATTATAAGCCATCCCAGGTTTTATGCGAACTTCTATTTTGAAGGTAAATTCTTGATAGTTACTAATATAATCACCAGGCCCATTGACGTTTTTTGTTCCACAGGCACCAGGGTGATTGATGTTTAAGGCATCAAGAATAATAGGTTCTATAATTTCTTTAATATTGACTGCAGAGACATCTGTAAAATTGGTAAACGTACCGTCTAAATTAGAGGTTGCACAATCATTTGTGATGCGAATTTCTAATAAACTAGTAAGTGGGTTGCTTGCAAGTCCGTTACTATATAAGTTTAACTCTTCCCATTCATTTGTTGGTGCGCCATTATTGTCTAAACTCATGTATAAAGACCATGAACATAAACCATCTGAAACAGCTTTATCTTCAACTCTAACTTTTAAACGTGCTACAGTTGTTCTTGCAATACCACCTTCATAGGAACTAAAGTCATCAAAAGTAAACACATTTTCTCCTTGTTCTTCTAAGATTAGTTGAACAGTTTCACAGTGTAATTGAGAATGTCCAACTTGTATCATTAAAAAAAACAGAAATACTTGTATGATGTTTTTATTGATATACACTTAATAGTGATGATATATTACAATAAAAAGGATGTAGAAAAACTACACCCTTTATACTTTTATTAACTTAAAGATATTTTATTGATCTTCCAATAAAATGTATTGAACGTACATTGTGTAAACACCTGGTTCTGCGTAAGAGGCAGATGTATTAGCACTAACTAAATCTTCAGCAACATCATCTTTAGTAAAAGCCATAGGGAAAATTGCTGGCAGGCCAGGTAAAATTCTATAGTCAATAGCGTAGTAATAATCAGAACTTCTACCAGTCTGAGTTAAATAACTACCACCCACCATATAATCATCTCCTGTAACACCTGTTGTTCCTGAGTGACCAGCAATATATTTATCAGATATTCCTGGAGGCGTACTTGTACCACCATTTACATAGATACTATTGTTTCCAGATGGAGATTTTGCGTTTGCAAATACAGTACTGTAATCAGATTGGTTAGAAGGAGTTGCGGCAGCATCTCCAGTATTCGCGTGAGACTGTTTTAATTCCAACAAGCTTAAAGGAAGGTTTGGGATGGCATTTGAGTTGTCATTACCATAATCAATTTGCTGATCCCAGAAGTTTGCACCATTGTTTCCTTGTGATCTTCCTACTGCGTATAAATCCCAACTTACAGTAGAACTTACTTTTAAAATAGTTGCAGCATATTTTGTAATACCAGCTTGATACTCGCTAATTTCATCAAATACAAAATCGATTTGATCTGGAGTTGTCATTTCTAATTGTAATACAGGTTGTAGATCAAGAGTAATAGATACATCTTTTTCATCAATTAACTGTGCATTTGCGGCAGTACCAATTAGTGCAGCTGCTGCAATAAATAATTTCAATTTACTTTTCTTCATAATGCGTAATGTAATAAAGGGGTTCGTGTTTATATTTATTTATTATAATTCAAATTCCATTTTAGCGGCTTGTATTTCCTCAGAGTTTTCAAAATCTAATACTCCAACAGCCAAATACTTTCCTTTAGTAATCCTTTCAGGTATAGGAAAGATAAAGTCTCTAATTAAGCCAGGTAATATTGTGAATTTTTTCACGGTTAACCTTTCTTGCTCTCCTGTTTCAAGGTTGGTAATATCAATATATGATGTACAATAAGCAATACCATCTCCTTTATTTTCAGAAACTATTGCTATTTTTTTTGTTTTATTATTGTTATCTAAATAAAAATCTACAAATTCTACTTGATTTACATCGACGTTGGGTGGGTTTTGATAAACGAAAACTCCGAATGCATATGTAGGAACTACTCCTAAAGCTACTGTGCTTGCTGTTTTGTTAGAAGGATCAAGACGTTTTCTAGCCTCTTGTAATTCAACCATAATAATACTCCAAGCAGCTTTTTTACCTTCATCACTATTAGGTATGGATACAGTAAAATCTACCTTTCTTTTTTCTCGTGGTTTTAGTTCAACAAAAGTAGGAGTAATATTAATCCATTTAGACAAAGAGTATTCCCCTTCACCAGCAGCTAAGAAAGCACTTTTACCTTTTCCATTCATGTTAAAGTCGAACATGTTAAGGTTGAAACTTTTTGAAACAGGTGTGTCATTGTTTATAGTAATACTATAAGTTTTTGATTCTCCTTGCTTTAAATCTAGATGGAAATGGGCAGGTGATACGGAAACTCCAACAGATTTTTTAGATGAAGATACGCCAACTCTTTTAGTGCTTGAGTTAGGTCTGTTTTGAGCTTGTGTTTTAAAACAAATAAATAGTAATAAAACTATTTTTATTGTGGTACTTACTTTGTGATACATTTTTACTTAGGGGTAATTAGATAACTAAATAATCTACATTAGTTATTTCCACAAATATATCATTTTTAATGATAAGACAAAATATTTTGATTTTTTATTCATAGAATCAAAATTTGTTTTTTCTATTTTTGTAAAAAAAAGTGCATGTCTAGTTTAAATACTCATATTCCTATAGCTTATTTAAAGGGTGTTGGTCCTGCAAGGGGACAGCTTTTAGCATCTGAATTAAAGTTACGTGAAATTAAAGATTTACTTGCTTTTTTTCCTAATAGATATATTGATAAAACTAGGTTTTATAGGATAAATGAATTAAACGAAAACGCTTCTGAAGTACAAATAATAGGTAAGATAATTTCTCTAAATACGGTGAAGCAAAAAAAAGGTTCACGATTGGTCGCTAAATTTGTAGATGCTACTGGTGAAATGGAGTTAGTTTGGTTTAGGGGATCTAAGTGGTTAAAAGATTCCATTAAAATTAATGAATTTTATGTTGTTTTTGGAAAAGTGATTTTTTTTAAAGGAAAAAAAAGTATTGCTCACCCAGAATTTGAGTTAAAGTCGGTTTTTGAAAAAGGGATTAAAAAAGCAATTCAGCCAATTTATCCTTCAACTGAAAAACTAACCAATAAGGGGGTAACTAATAGAGTTATGTCTAGGATTTTTGAAGAATTGTTTTCAACATATATTAATGGAATTCCAGAATCTTTAAGTTTACCTATTGTTAAAGAACATAATTTACTTTCTAAAAAAGAAGCTTTATTGAATATTCATTTTCCTAAGAATCAGGAAATGTTAACAAAAGCAAGTGAGCGCCTTAAGTTTGAAGAGTTGTTTTATATTCAGCTTCAGTTACTTAGAAAAAAAATCATTCGTAAAAACAAAATTGTGGGTTATAGTTTTCCTGTAATTGGAAGTGTGTTTAATAATTTTTATGATTCAAAATTAACTTTTAATCTGACAAATGCTCAAAAGCGTGTATTGAAAGAGATTAGAAATGATATGAGAACAGGTGCTCATATGAATAGATTGCTTCAGGGGGATGTAGGTTCTGGAAAAACAATTGTTGCTTTGTTAACTATGTTAATAGCAATTGATAACGGTTTTCAAGCCGCGCTTATTGCACCCACAGAAATACTAGCAAGTCAACATTTTACTTCAATTATTTCTTTATTGGAGGGTATGGAGTTAAAAGTGGCTCTGTTAACAGGTTCTTCAAAAGTGAAACAGCGAAGAGAGATTCATTCAGCCTTAGAAGATGGAAGTCTGAATATATTAATTGGAACACATGCTATTTTAGAGGATAAGGTAAAGTTTAAAAATTTAGGAATTTCGGTAATTGATGAACAACATCGATTTGGAGTAGCACAAAGAATGAAAATGTGGTTAAAAAACACGAAGCCACCTCATGTATTAGTAATGACAGCAACTCCAATTCCAAGAACATTAGCTATGAGTGTTTATGGCGATTTAGATATTTCAATTATTGATGAGTTACCACCAGGGAGAAAAGAAATTTATACCGTTCATAGATATGATAAAAATAGACTTGCTGTTTTTAAATTTATGAAAGATGAAATTCAAAAAGGAAGACAAGTATATGTGGTTTACCCATTAATTCAGGAGTCGGAAAAAATGGATTATAAAGACTTAATGGATGGATATGAAAGTATTGCTAGAGAGTTCCCATCTCCAAAATATCAATTAAGTATTGTTCATGGTAAAATGAAGCCCGTTGATAAGGACTATGAAATGAATAGGTTTGTAAGAGGAGAAACACAAATAATGGTGGCAACTACCGTAATAGAAGTGGGGGTAAACGTTCCGAATGCTAGTATAATGATTGTAGAAAGTGCTGAAAGATTTGGCCTTTCACAATTACATCAACTTCGAGGAAGGGTAGGTAGAGGTGCAGAACAAAGTTATTGTATATTGATGACAAGTTTTAAGCTTTCTCAAGATGCGAAAACTAGATTAGAAACTATGGTTGGTACTTCTGATGGATTTAAAATTGCGGAAGTAGATTTAAAATTGCGTGGTCCGGGAAATATTATGGGAACACAACAGAGTGGCGTTTTAAATTTAAGGATTGCCGATCTTGTTAAAGATGGTCATTTATTAGAATTAGCAAGAAAGGCAGCACACAAAATACTCAACGAGGATCCAAACTTATTGAAAACAGAAAATAGCGGTATATCAAAAGCATACCAAGAAATTGGAAAGAA
>JBHOTE010000064.1:0-6141 GCA_042584125.1 Bacteroidota bacterium | reverse complement strand
CATCATTCACTAAAATTAACTCAAAATCTGTAAAATCTTGAGAGATAATTGAATCTAGACATTTATGTAAATAAGATTCAACATTATAAACTGGAACAACAATACTTAAAAACATACTTTATAAATTCAATTTTGTTTTCATTAAGAATTTTATTTTCCTTAAATTAAAAATAATAATACTAGAAGTGAAAGCTATTGAAATCAAAATTTTATTAAAAAATGAAATATCATCTGGCAATAAAAATAGGATTACAATTGGAATTATTATTGAACCCAACAATTTAAATCTATAAATATTACTAAAAGGCCATGACAAAGATTTTTCCATAAAATACCAATGATAGGTCAAATTTATAAAAGACGCTATTAAGAAAGCAAGAGAAAGATATTCGGCACCATGAAATGAACCAAACCACAATATAGTAACTGAAACTATTGCATATAAAATTGACAAATATGTAAGTAAATTTTCGTTATCTGAAGAGCTTAAAATGGAGCCAATAAAATTAAAAATAGCAAAAGCTATCATAAACCATACTTGGTAGGTTAAAACTAATGCAGTATTTATATATTTTTCACCATAAACAAATTCTACTATTTCAAAACGAAATAATGTAATTATAACTGCACCAAATACACCAAAATAAATTAAAAGTTTAAATCCATCTTGAATCCTACATACATAATTAACTTTATCTACAAGGTATAGTTTAGCTAGATTAGGGAACAAGGCTGTCATGGCTGTTGTTATAATCATAGAAATTGGTAATAACAATTTATTTGCTGTATTAAAATAAGCTACTTCTTCAGTCCCAGAATTAATGTTTAAAAATTGTATTGGCATTTGGTTTGAAAGCATTGAAAAAAATCCCATAATAAAAAAAGGCAAACTAGCTTTAATCAATTTGATTGAGAATTTCATCAATTCATTAAAAGAAAAAATTGAATTTCCACTGAATAATTTAGCTTTTTTAGAGCTCCAAAAAAATATAAGATCCTTAATAATTTGAATTACTATTGATACTGAAAAAACAAACTTTATTGTTATAAGGTCTTTTGGAGTTACAATATAAACTAGTAAAAGAACAACAGTCATAATTAAATTAATGATACCAACATGTTCCATTCTTTGCATTCCAAAAGCAACATTTTGAATAATATTCCAACAAGAAACAGAAATTAAACTAAGTAAAACAAGACCATGATAGTTAGAATCTATAGAAGCAAAACTAAAAAATGAAAATAAAAAATAAATTATTACTGCTAAGGTGAAACCAAAAAAATATGCAAATATTGATGACAAAAAATAATAAGAAGAATTATCTTGATCTCTTGAAACCTCTCTAGTTATTGTTGTAGGAAGGCCCAATGAAGAAAAGACTTGTAAAATACCTACCAATGAAAGTAATACGCCATATTTTCCGTAATTTTCTGGTGATAATATTCTAGCAATATAAATACTCGTAAACATTCCAATTGCACTAACTAAAATATTGGTTGAAATAAGTATAGAGAAATTTCTTAAAAAGCTTTTTTTAGGAAAAAGAGTTTGAATTAAATCAGGCATCTTTTAAATATTGTTTAAACGTTTGTTTCCTTTTATAAAAATTTAAAATCAATGATAATTTATATTTAATAATTTGTAGGTATTTCGAAATACCTTTTTTATTTACACCTTGCTTAAGTCTATTAGTTGAAGTATAGATAATTAAATCCGAATAATTATTTAAACAAAACCCATCAGCATCTAATCTTCTACACATATCTCCATCTTCTGCCTCCCCCCAATTAAGAAATGGGTTTAGTAAAACTCTTTCTATTAAATGCTTCTTTATAATCATATGGCCGCCATTTAAATTCCAATTAGGTTTCCATTCATTATATTCCAAAACATTTTTTTTTGGAAACATTTTTTTAAATTGTAAATGATTGAGAGAGGTAGTTATCCAATCCTGAACTCTATTCGATTTAGTTTCAATATCTATAATTTTAGGACAAATTCCATCAAAATAATTGCCGTAAATTTTTACTTTATCAAACCAATCTTTTGGGAAGAAAAAACGATCATGAAAAATCACCAAATTATTATATTTAGCATTCTGAATAATTCTGTTTTTCTTTTTTGAAATAGGTACTCTAATATCAAAATACAAATCTTTATCATCTAATATTTTTATATTTTCAGCTAATTTATCTGATGGTGATGGACCGCAAATTAATATTTCGAAATTTGGAATGTTAAAATTTATGATACTTTCGATAATTGCTAAAACCTCCTCGTTTTTTCTTCCATCACTTACCAAACCAAAAGACCAAGAATTTATATTGTCATTTGGAGGTAAGAAATTTTTAATTTTCTTGAAACTAAGTATAAAAACCCCATTTACTTCCTCTTTTTTAATAAGCTGCAATCTTTCTTTAAAACAAATAGAAATTTCATGCATTATCCCTGTATATCCTCTATATGGAGCTGATAAAGTATCAAATGAAAAGTTGAAAAACTCTACTTTTAAAACACCTTCTTCTTTCAAAAGACTATCTGCTATTTTTAAGATATGCCTAATAAATACTGAATGCTCCAACAATCCTTTGATACACACTTCATCTGCACTTTCAGGAATTAGAATTGAATTATTTATAAAAAAAGGTATTGAAGGATGTAAATCGTCTTCATTAAAAAAAACTTCATTATCATCAATATTATCAATAGATATTCTAGAATCAAATATATTTATTTTCATATCAAATTATTTAATTATTTAAAAAATCATAATACTCAGCAGGTATACCACTAAAAATAACATCAGATTTGTTAATAATATTGATTTGTATATTAAAATGTTTCATAATTAAATAGTTATATAAGGGAGCAACAAATTTTTCTTTCAAATTTGAACTATCTAAATTATAATTATTAAATGATTCAATGAAAAAAGAAGCCTTTTTAAAATAATATATACCTGTTGAGCAATTATCAGATATCTCCTGTTTCTCCGCTGTCAAAATAACCTTATTAGATTCGTTATTTTCCGTTTTAGCATATGACCAATTTGGACCATTTCCTTTGAAAACTTCTAAGTATCCATCACATGAATTAATAATATCAGGAAAAGTATAATTTTCTCTTATCGTATCTATATTAAAAATTAAAATAGGTTCATTCCCGTGAATTTTAGATTTTTCAATCCCCATTTCAACAGTTTCAGCTTGACCTTGTGTTGGTTTATCTAGAATAACAATAGAATATTCACTTATTCCTAAAATTGCACATTCCTCTTCTATAAACTTTTTAGAATCATAAATATCTCTAGCAATAAAAATAAATTTTGTGTTGTGAAAATATTTTTTAAAGCTATTCACTGCACAAAAAAACAATGATTTATTCTTTTTATAAAGCATATATTTTGGCAGTGTAAATCCTTCATTTAAAAATCTCTGACTTAATCCAGCCATGGGTATAATAATTGTCATTTTTAATATTTAAAAGTTTTTATAATCTATATAAAGCCTTAAAGCATTTGCTAATAATGCTCTTTGTCTACTTGGATGATCACTATGTAAAGGCAACATCGATAAAAATAAATGAACTAATATAGGATAAGTACTTGATTGTTCTAGATCCATTCCACCAAATCTAAGCGACTTAAAATGCTTTTGAATTTGATAAATCGGTGATTCTATTTGCATCTTAAAGTTAAAATTATTCTCACTTACTTCTTTAAGATCATAACAACCCGCAATAATATAATCATACAAACCTAAAACTGAATGTGCTAATTTAGCAATATCGTAACGAACATCTCCATAAATGGTTTTTGTGCCATCTAAATCTACACCTCTAGGATCAATAACTTTGATAGATTGTGTTTTGTAATTGTATAAAACATTACTAAAACAAAAATCTCCATGTATAATAACTAAGTGCTTTAATTCTGGTTTAGGAATTGCAGCATCCATTTCTAAAACTATATCGTTCAAAGAAGGAACTTGAATTCCATTTAAAACCCAAGGCTTTTCAAGATTTATATTCTCAGCGATTGAATAGGCTTTAAGTCTGTGAAAAGTTTTATTACCATAAATATTGTTATTAGTCTGTAACATTTGTTCACTAAATTCGGCTTTGTTTTTCATACAATTTTCCAAAAATAAACTACACGCATTAAAAATATTTTTCCAGACAAATAAAGGTTGTTTTCCAAAGACGTAAAGATCCGACAAGGTAATTAAATAAAAATATTCTATTTCATAAAATCCTTTACCTCCTTCTACTCCAGAATCCCATAAGGCTGGGGTGAAGGGTTTTAAATTAATAGGTATATTTCTAAACCAAGAGGCTTCAGCATTCATTTTATTTTTATCCTTACTGGACTTTTTTACTGAATACCTAGTAATTTTTAAATCATTAAAAACCCTTTGGGTAGTTAAAAATGATTTAGATCTATAATATGAATTTACTAAACCAAAATCTAACCAGAAATCAGTTTCAATTTCACTAACACTTATTTCATAACGATAAGCTTCAAATCCTTCTATAAATCGATACTCATTTTCTGTTATTTTTTTTATTAAAAAACTTTGATTAGAACAGGAAAAATAACCCGCATAAACTTTACTATCGACCTCTATTGAAGTATGTGCCCAATTATAATTGATTTGTTCTTCTGAAACAAGACATAAATCTGTACCAATTGGTATTTCCTTAAAAAGGGTATCTCCGTGTAAAATTTTTATTGGCTCTTGATATTTACCAATAACATTTAAAACATAAACAATAGATTGCCCTAAAGACAAGCTTTGAGGTACTTTAACTAGTATAACATTGCGCAGATTTAAAAGATACTGATCTCTTATTGTTATTATAAAATTATCTGGTAATGAAATAATTACTTGCTCAGATTTATTAAACAAATCTAATTGATGCTGAAATAATCTCTTATTTTGAAGCGGCAACATACAAGGTGGTAATTTTCCAAACTCAGCAATAAGTTCTGGTGAAACATAAGCACCCGAGGTTATAATAATCATATCAATGAATGTATTGTTTCCTTCTCTCTTTTAAGCATTTCAATAATATCTTTATAACTCATATTAATAAATTCTGATGGGCGAATGGATTTATCATCAATGTAGAAACCTTCAAAACCACACCAAGGTTTACCAATATAAACCTCATCAAAAGGTACATTATATTTCTTCAACCATTCTACAATATTGGGCAAAGTATACACATTTATCTTACCTACATTCGATTCATATGTTCGCATATTTCTACTAGAATTAATTACAATTTCAAATCCCTCTACTTTATATTTATGTAACACATCTATAAAAGGCTGGATGGGTGTACTATTAACATAATCTCCCTCAACTGTAATTGAAATTGTATCATCTAAATCTACTATTAATCTTTTCATTTTTAAATTTATTTATATTAGTTAAAAATTTTGTTAATCCATAAAATATCCCAATCAACAACCCTATTTCAGGCATACCCCAATTAAATGCTAACTCAAGATTAATATGGAAATTCCTAAATGTAATCATTGTGATGAAAAAAGCAAATAAAGTATTAGTTACTATACATTCAAGAGGATAATTTAATTTCAATATTTTTGGCATCATTGAAAATAAAAATCTTTTAAATATCAATATAAATCTATGATAATATAAAGTCATCCCTACTATACCATATGCTGCAACTCCCCCTAAAATAGGGATATCATAAATTAAATGATGTTTTGTTACCTCATATGAAGTAGCAAAGAATCCTGCACCAAAAAATAAATTATCATTAATTATTTGAAGTAAAATTGGCAATTGAATATCTGTTCTAATTTCAGCCGAAGCATCACTTTCAACTCCATTAAAAGCATCAAAAGTGTAAAAAAATGTTTTTAGCGTATTATCTATTAGATCTGGAAAAACTTTAAACATTAAAACCAAAATAATTGATAAATAGAAAACTGTTGATCTTTTATTAATTCTAATATTATTTTTAGAATTAATATATAGCGCCAATAAAGAACCCATAGCTAAATAAAACATCTCATTTCTAAGTAATGCCATCATAACGGCTATTAACGTTAAAACACCTATCACAATAGGAATTGTTTTAATTTTATTTTGTTTTGGCATAAATAA
>JBHOTE010000063.1:0-6235 GCA_042584125.1 Bacteroidota bacterium | reverse complement strand
TTCTAAACAATCAATTGAAATATTTGATACTTGAGCTAAATTTCCTACGTAAGAATTAAAGCTTTCTTCTCCAATAAAAAACAAATTATCAGATCTAAAAGTTGGCAAAACCTTTGTATAAAAATCACCTGATGCTATAAGTTTATGATATTCTAAAGAATCTGTTGGATCATCAGTAGTACAAACCAATTGCACTCGCATATCTTCTAACAATTGCCCTGGTGTTTTAACTGCTAAAACAGCATTTGTCTTCTCATAAATTTCTTCTGCTGTAGAAGGTTGTAAAATCTCATCAATATCAAAGTACCTTTTCAATTCTAGTTGATTCCAATGAAATAATGGGTTTCCAACTGCATAAGGAACCGTTTCAGCCCATTTTTGAAATTTCTCTTTTTTAGATGCTGTTCCGGTTACTAAATTTTCATCAATACCATTGGCACGCATAGCACGCCATTTGTAATGATCTCCAGCTAACCAAGCATCAGTAATATTCTCAACAGGTTTGTTTTCTGCAATTTGCTTTGCCGATAAATGATTATGATAATCAATAATTGGCATTTTAGCAGCAAAATCATGATACAATTTTTTTGCAGTGTCTGAATTAAGAAATAAATTTTCCAAATCCATAGTTGCATTTTGATTAAATTCCATACTCCATGCTTTTTGAAATCCCAAAGGCCAAACCTCTTAATTCTGCAAGTCCTCTTAATCTACCTATTCCTGAATACCCAGGGTTTGTTCTTTTCGACAAATCATCTAACATTTGATGTCCATGATCAGGTCTTACTGGAATCAAAGCATCTTTTCTACCTGCAGCAATTCTTCTTTTTTCTTCCAATAATACTTCTTTCATAATAGAGTACATATCTACATTACCCTCTAAATGATTTGCTTCATAAAAATTACCATTCTCATCTCTTTGTGTACTTCTTAAATGCAAGAAATGAACTCTATCAGCAAATCTTTTAAAAATTTGAACCAAATCATTATCAGCTCTAACCCCTAAAGATCCTGTACAATAAGTTATACCATTTGAAATATCTGGCACTTGTTCAAATAAATATGCGTAATCTTCCTCTGTACTTACCACTCTTGGCAATCCTAAAATTTGATATGGAGGATCATCTGGATGAATACACATTAACACTTCATTTTTTGAAGCTATTGGAATAATTTCCTTTAAGAAAGAAACTAAGTTCTCTTTCAGTTTTTGTGCATCAATATCTTTATAAGTATCCAATATTTGTTGAAACTGATCTAAAGTATAACCTTCTTCAGCTCCTGGTAAACCTGCAATAATATTGTTAACTAATTTTTGTTTTTGCTCGTCATTTAAGGTGTCAAAATATGTTTTTGCTCTAGCAATCGCTTCTTTTGAATATTCTTTTTCTGCTCCTGGACGTTTTAATAAAAACAATTCAAAAGCGGCAAATGCATCTACATCAAAACGTAAGGCTCTAGAACCATCTTCAACCTCAAATTCTAAATCTGTTCTTGTCCAGTCTAAAACAGGCATAAAATTATAACATACTACTTGAATACCGCAGCTAGCTAAATTCTCAATACTTTGCTTATAATTTTCAATATATAATTCAAAATCTCCAGAGCGAGTTTTGATATTTTCGTGTACGGGAATACTTTCAACCACAGACCAAGTCAACCCAGCTGCTTCAATAATATTTTTTCTTTCAAGAATTGCTTCTTTTGACCACACCACACCATTTGGTATTTGATGCAACGCTGAAACTACACCTGTTGCTCCTGCTTGTTTTATATCTGATAATTGTACGGGATCATTTGGCCCGTACCAACGCCATGTTTGTTCCATTTTTGTTAATTTTTAATTACACACCACTAAATGCACTAAATCCACCGTCAATAGGCACTACTATTCCTGTTACAAATTTAGAAGCATCTGAACATAAGAAATGAATAGATCCATTCAACTCATCTCCTTCACCAAATCTTTTCATTGGTGTATTTTGAATAATTGTATTTCCTCTGTCTGTATAAGAACCATCCTCATTTGTTAACAAAGCTCTATTTTGGTTTCCAATAAAAAATCCAGGGGCAATTGCATTTACACGCATTCCATCTCCAAACTTAGATGCTAATTCAACCGATAACCATTTTGTATAGTTGTCAATTGCTGCTTTAGATGCAGAATACCCAACTACTCTAGTAATTGCACTTTGAGCAGTCATTGAAGAAATATTGATAATTACTCCTTTTTTGTTTTCAGTCATTGCTTTTCCAAAAACTAAAGAAGGAATAATACTTCCAAATAAATTCAAATCAACCACTTTCTTAAAGTCATCAATTTTCACATCAAATATTGTTTGGTCTTCACCAATTGTAGCACCTGGCATATTTCCTCCAGCTGCGTTAATTAAAACATCAATTTTCCCAAATCTTGAAAGAATTTGTTCTGATACCTCTTTTGTACTTGCTTCATCTAAAACATTACAAACAAAACCAGCAACATTATTACTTACTTTCTTTAAGTTTTCAATAGCTACATCTACTATTTCCTGCTTATAATCCAAAATGACTACAGTAGCTCCATTTCCTAATAAATACTCAGCCATTTGACCTCCTAATACACCACCACCTCCTGTGATTAGTATTACTTTTTCTTCAACATTAAATAAATTCATTATATCTATATTTAAATTCAATACTTATTTTAATTACGTGTGCGCACACAAATATACACTATTTTGATAGATTGCAATAATTATTTTATGTAAATTAAATAAATCGTAAAAGACCCCAATTCTAGCACATAAGAATAGAGTATATTCTATAAGGTAGCTGTTATAAATTTCTTTATTTCAAGATCTAGAAATTTTACTAACTAAACGCCAACCCTCCATTAATGTCAACATTATTCCCTGTTAAAAACGAAGCTTCATTACTTGCTAAATAAGCAACTAAATCAGCAACTTCACTAGCTCGTCCTTCTCTTCGTAAAGGTGTTGCATTGGCTACATTAGTTCGTACTTGATCTTTTGTAAAATCATCGTGAAATTTGGTTGAAATCATTCCTGGATTTAAAGCATTTACTCGAATTCCTTTAGGTCCTAATTCTTTAGCTAAACCACGTGTGAAAGTTGAGACCGCTGCCTTAGAAGCAGCATAAACAAGCGCTCCAGGTCCTCCACCATCTCTACCAGCCTGAGAGGCCAAATTTACTATCGAAGAACCTTTAGGCATTTGCGGCACAAATACTTGAGATACAAACACGCAAGATTTAAAGTTTACGTCCATTAACAAATTATAGTAATCTTCATCAATCTCATTTATCGTTTTTCTAGCAAACAAACCACCAGCAACATTAACCAACACGTCAACTTTTTCTCCAAAAGCCTCTTTGGTTTTTTCTAACAAATAATTAATAGCAGCTATATCTGTTACATCCGCCTTTACTGCTATTGCTTCACCACCAACAACTTGTATGAGACGAATTGTTTCTCTTGCAGCATCTTCATTGTTTAAATAATTTACAACAACCTTGGCTCCTTCTTTTGCTAATTTCAAGGACACTGCACGTCCAATATCTCTTGCTCCACCAGTTACAACTGCAACTTTTCCGTTGAATTTACCCATGATATTATTATTTTAAATTTATATTTAAATAGGTTCCTTTAAAGTTTTGGTTCAAAACCATCACTTTTAAAACAGAATCCTTTTCTTTCGAAGAAACTTCAATAGAAGCTTGCCCATTTGCCATTTCAATAATTGAACTTCCCGTTGGAGTACCTTGGTTTTTTAAAAGTTTACCTCCTTCTAAACATTGAAAATATACTTTGTTTTCATAATCCAAACAACGTAATCCCTTAGAATCGATAGCAGTTGCTGTTACTAAATAAGAGTTATTAGCTATTTTTTTATAAGATAATTTCAAAGCTTTGGCAGATCCATTTTTTAAGTATCTATAATTTATAGACAAATCATCTATTACCTTTTTCCCGGTATTTGGAATTCCAACAGCTTTAAGTTTGTTTGTTCCCGACTCAAAATCAACATTCCAAGTTAAACCACTAGCAGGAAATTTTGAAATGTTTTTTTTCTTAACTCCTAGTGACACATCATTATGAAACAACTCTACCGACTCACAATTACTATAAACACTAATTGTTCTTGGTTTGTCTTTAGGTCCTTGACGTTCCGTCCAAGAATGTGATTCAATATAAACAAAAGGCTTTTCAGCCCAATAACTTTTAAATACATAATACGCATCTTTTGGATTTCCATTTCTATCAACCATACCTTTCTGATTCATATATGGAATTGCATTCTCTGGTCGTAATGGCGTTCCGAAATCTTTAAATGCCCATTGAATATTACCAACAAACATTGAATCTGTTTCAGAAATTCTTAAATGCCAATCAAACAAATCAACAATGTAGTTTTCACTCCAATCACCAATTTGAGCTATGTTTGCTACTTTTGTTTGTACTATTGCTTCTTCCCAACCATCTGAATTTATTTTCCCTTCACCGGTAATTGGGTTTTCAGTATGTCTTCCTACATGACTAGACCCTCCATATTCTGCATGCAAAAAATGTTTATATTTAGGCTTATACGTATCAATTGCTTTCTGATAACTTTTATAACTACCAGAATACCAACCCGACCAAATTGATGGAGAAAAAACATCAACAATTTCCGCACCTTCATAATATTTTCTAATCGCTGTTTTTCTTGATGGATCTAACTCATGTGATAAATTATTTAACTCTGACAAAAACGTCATCATTTTTGTTTTATCATCACCATTTTCAAAATCAGGCAACCAATACATTTCATTACCAAGTGACCATATAATAATACTTGGGTGATTATAGTTTTGGGCAATCATTTCCTTTAGTTGATTCTTGGTATTAGTTTTCCAAACCTCATTTCCTACACCTCCTCTACACCATGGTATTTCATCCCAAACTAATATACCCAACTCATCACAAGCCTTATAAACTTCTGGGTCTTGTGGATAATGAGCCAAACGCACAAAATTGGCTCCCATTTCTTTAATGGACTCCATGTCGTTTCTATGTTGTTCATTTGTCATTGCTGCTCCCACCCCAGCATGTTCTTCATGTCTGTGTGTTCCTCTCAATAGCAGTCGTTTGCCATTTAAATAAAATGGTCCATGATCTTTGAATTCAAACCAACGAAAACCTACTCTGTCAGAAAAAGTATCAATTGTTTCTTTTTTTGAAATTAGACTTACTTTAACCTTATAAAGGTTAGGATTTTTAACATCCCATAACTCAGGGTTATTTATATTTTCAAAATTAATTTCAACCTCTTTATTATCTATTGAAATAATTTTTGATAAAACCTTATCATTTGAAGGGTTGAAAATTTCTGCTAATAAATTTAATTTTGATATTTTTTTTACATTTTCTATATCCACCTTTATTTTTAGCGAAGCCTTTTCTTCTGAAACTAAAGGAGTTGATAATTTAAGAGAATTAATATGTGTTTTAGGAGTTGTTAACAACCAAACATCACGGGTTATTCCTCCATAAATAAAGAAATCACTTTTTTGAGAAGGAATAATTTCAGGATCGTATGCATTATCTACACGAACAAAAACCTCATTAGTTCCTTTTTTTACATATTTGGTTACATTAATAGTAAAGCCCACATAACCTCCAATATGTTTTCCAGCTTCTTTACCATTTACATAAACTTTGGTATTGATATTAGCTCCTTCAAAATACAGTTCATAATTTGTTTTTTTATCAACTATATCTATTTCTAAATCTTTTTTATACCAACTAGCACTTCTTCTATAGCCTGGCTCTGCATCTACTACATCTTCATAATTCCAGGTATGTGGTAAGTCAATTTGCTTCCCTTTTTCACCTAATAAATCATTTATTAATTTTGTGCTGTTTTCAAAATAAATCCAATCCGTGTTAATATTGATTTTACTTCTTTTTTGATTTGTTTTTGTTTGTGCATTACTCGAAAACACAATCATAAAAACTACTAAAGCAGTAGTCAATCTAAATCCTGGAATATTCATATTTATCTCTATTTTATATATACTAAACTAGTTTTATATTATTATCAAAACTACTTCAATAACATTTCACCCCCGTCCTGTTTTATCCTGCTTACTCCCAATAATTAGATTTTTTTTAATCTTAACAATGTCTGTAAAAAATAATAATCTCCGTAAACAATAGGTTCGTTCATTTCTGCTTTTTTAGACCAATCACCA
>JBHOTE010000062.1:0-6239 GCA_042584125.1 Bacteroidota bacterium | reverse complement strand
CCTTCAATACCCACTCAAGTATATCCATTAAACAATACTGTTTGTATAGATAATAATATCATATTTGAATGGAATACCTCCACAGATGCAGAAGGAAATAGAATCTCATATAAGATAGAAATTTCAGAAAACAGTTCATTTTCACCTATATTAGAGACGCAAACAAGTTTTTCGGAATCAAAATTAATTAGCTTAACAAAAGGAAAGTCATTTTACTGGCGTATTAAAGCCATAGATAGTCAATCAGCAGAAAGTGATTATTCTGCAATTAGTCAATTTTTAACAGAGGGAGATGGGGTTTCTAACCATTTACCATTTGCCCCAACTTTAGTATCACCAGAATTGAATGCTGAAATAGATGGCACAAGTACCACTTTAAGTTGGTCAGCGTCAGATATTGATGGAGATACATTAACATATGATGTGTATTTAGATACCAATGAAGATCCAACTACTTTGGTTTCAGAAAATCTGTCAGGAACTACATTTAATGCGACTAACTTAACAGCAACATCAACTTATTACTTTAAAGTAGTTGTTAAAGATGATAAAGGAGGAGTTAGTGTAGGGCAAGTTTGGAGTTTTACCACAAAGTAGTAAAACAAACCTTACTTTAGATAAAATTATAAATAGTAATATTTGAAAAAATATGATTAAAAAAAGCTACTTTCTTTTTGTAATTGCATTAGGAATTTTAAACGTTCTAAGTGCACAACAAAAAGAAGCGCCACCATAACTATATCTTGAGAAATAGATTTTGCAGAAAAAAAGCTAACAGGAAATTTAGCAGAAGCAACATTAAACGACTTTTCATATACAGGTTATCAGTTTTCTGAAAAAGAATTACCAGATGTATCAGGTTGGAATACAATAAGTGTAACCGATTATGGAGCCATACCAGATGATACAGGTTATGATGATGTAGGTATCCAATCAGCTATTAATGCAGCAGAGGCTAGTAATCAACCAACAGTAGTTTTTTTTCCAGCAGGAAAGTATATTGTTTCCAGTCAAACCACAAAAACACAACCTATTGTTATTAGCGGTAGTAATATTGTACTAAAGGGAGCTGGAGCTGGAGCTGGAGGCACAGAGATATATGCAGATAAATTTAATGAAAATAAATTTGGTAGTGGTTCAACGCACTATCGCTTTATGTTTAAACCATCTAATACAGATTCAAATGATATTACGCAAGTAACTGCAGAGATAAAAAAGGGTGATTTTGAAGTTCAGGTAGCAAGTACTGCTAATCTATCAGTTGGTCAATATGTAGATTTATTTCAAAAAACAACAGATAATCTAGAGGCAAATATGCCTGGATTAACACCCAATACAAGATGGGATATCATTATTAGAGATGGTATTCGTCCTTTTGAAAAGCATTTAATCACAAATATTACAGGAAATAAAGTAACCTTCAAAAATCCTGTTCAACTAAATATGCCAGTGTCTTCTACAACAGTACTTAAAACTTTTAAAACCATAGAAGAAGTTGGGGTAGAAGATATATTATTTACAAGTGGTTGGAAAGATTATCCTGAAAACTTTGTACACCATGCTAATGATATCGTAGACTATGCTTGGCAAGCTTTATTTTTTACAAATGTTGCTAATGGATGGATTAAAAATTGTCATTTTAAAGATTGGAATGAGTGTATTTTTATAGATAGAAGTATGGCTGTTACAGTTAAAGATATTGAAATATCTGGTAAAAGAGGCCATACTAGCTATTTCTCAAGATATAGTTATGGTGTATTATTTGAAAATTGTTTTGATAATGCAGATCAAGGTCTTAGTGATGGTAGAAAAGGTATGTTGCATGGCCCAGGAATGCGTTGGAGTACTACAAGTTCAGTTTTTGTAAATTGTCCTATGCAACCCGACCAATCAATAGATTGCCATGGTTCTCACCCCTATGCCAATTTATTGGATAATATTCAGGGAGGAAAGCTTCTTGGTAATGGAGGAGCAGAACGATCTTATCCAAATAGTGGTCCTTATTTAACTTTTTGGAATTTTAAGCATGATGCTCATTTTACCAGTAGGCTCTACGACTTTTGGTTTATATCTAATTCAACAGAAAGAAGAACCCATACTTTTCCGAACCCTATTTTTGTTGGTTTTCAACCTGGCCCAGGAGAGAATAATATAAGATTTCAAAATGAAGGTCTAGACGAGTTGCGTGGCGAACAGGTATATCCAAACTCATTATTTGATGCACAATTTCAGTTACGTATGTATGGTGGTTACATGTCTGCATCTTCATCAAAAAATAATTTTGAAGCTAAATTTGCCAATGATAAAAAAAATAATACATTTTGGGAGTCTGAAGGTGTTGGTTCAGGAGAATGGTTAATGCTAGATTTAGGTATTGATAAAACATTAAATGAAATAACCATCTCAGAGCAATCAGCTAAAATTAAAGATTGGAAATTAGAATATTGGGATACTACAGAATGGAAAGAATTGGCTACAGGAACTGAAATAGGTAATAAAAAAAATATTTCTTTTAACATTGTTAATACACGTAAGCTTCGGTTTAATATAGTAAATATGCTTTCAGGACAAGAATCTGCTTCTGCATCTATTGTAGATTTTGAAATCGGGTCAGGAGAATTTTTACTAGCGTCAGACAATTTTACAATTCAGGCTTTAGGAGAAACCTGTAAAGACAAGAACAATGGAAAGGTAGTTATAAATGGGACAGCAACTCATAACTATATCGCAACCATTAATGGTGTTGATTATGAGTTTGATAAAGATAAAACCATAGAGGGCTTACCACCTGGAAACTATGATTTATGTATTGCCGTTGTTGATGAAGATTATAAACAATGTTACCAATTATCTATAGCATCAGGAGTCACTTTATCAGCAAAAATAAGTGTAAGTAAAAAATCTGCATCTGTCTCTATAGCATCAGGACAGGCACCTTATAAGGTTTTTAAGAACGGAGTACAAATATTAGAGACCAATCAGTCTAACTTTTCAATAGATGTCAATCATGGAGATACGATTCAACTAAAGAGCAAAGATGCTTGTCAAGGAGAAATGTTAAAAACCATCAATTTATTAGAAGATATAAAAGCATACCCAAATCCATCAAAAGGTTTGTTTGAACTGTATATTCCAAATGATATAGAAGAAATAGGAATAGAATTATACGATATACAATCCAGATTGATAGTTTCAAAAGTTTATCAAGTCAGAAACGGAAATGTAGCAATAGATATTAAAGATAAGCCAAGTGGAGTTTATTTTGCAAAGATAAATTCAAAGAGTCCAGTATTTGTTAAATTAATAAAGAAATAAGATGAAGAAGCCGTATTTAATTACACTAGTAATCGTAATATTAACAATGATTTCTTGTGGTGGTGGTGGAAGCACATCAGAAGTAGAAGAAGAGCTAGATGTTAATACAGCACCAACCATTCCTAGCCAAGTCTATCCTTTAAACAACACTGTTTGTATAGATAATAATATCATATTTGAATGGAATGCCTCCACAGATGCAGAAGGAAATAGAATCTCTTATAAGATAGAAATTTCAGAAAACAGTTCATTTTCACCAATATTAGAGACGCAAACAAGTTTTTCGGAATCAAAATTAATTAACTTAACAAAAGGAAAGTCATTTTACTGGCGTATTAAAGCGATAGATAGTCAATCAGCAGAAAGTGATTATTCTGCAGTTAGTCAATTTTTAACAGAGGGAGATGGGATTTCTAACCATTTACCATTTGCACCAACTTTAGTAGCACCAGAATTGAATGCTGAAATAGATGGCACAAGCACCACTTTAAGTTGGTCTGCTTCAGATGTTGATAATGATGCTTTGGTATTTGATGTTTATTTAGATACAAATGCGGATCCAACTACAAAAGTAGTAACGGATCAATCAGCAACTACTTATAATGCAACAGGATTAACAGCAGCAACTACTTATTATTTTAAAGTTGTTGTAAAAGATGGTAAAGGAGGAATTAGTATTGGTCAAATTTGGAGTTTTATTACTAAGTAATGTATATTATAATGCAATAATTTACAAGCTGTTATGGTCAATTTGATTGTAACAGTTTTTTTGTATAAATAATGATAGTTCTTAAGAAGATGCAAACAGATAACTAGGCTGAATTTATTCCAAAAAAGGAGGAGTTTTGTCTTGTAATAGATGTTGTTTTTTAGGTCAGTGTAGCGCAGGATACTTTTTTAACAGGTTTACGATATATTTAGATTTCTATTCTTAAAAAAATAAAATATGAAAACGTAGGTTTTGATAAAGAGTTCCAATACAAGAAAAAATAATTTAAATAGTTAGAAAATAATTTTAAAACATGAAAAGACGCGCTTTCGTAAATGTATCACTTATGGGTGGTTTAGGATTTATGCTACCATGGTATTCCTGTAAAGGAAATACGGATCATCAAAATCAAATAAATCTAGAAGATTTCTCAGACTTCCAAAAACAGTCTTTCAATTTACTTAAAACATGGTGTGATGCCATGATTCGAGATCAAGTTAATAACCCAGATGATTCTATCTCTGATGGTTCGTTGTACTGTCATGCCTGTGAGGTAATTCATGGTAGGTGTCAAGAGTCTGTTTATCCATTTTTGTATATGGCAGATAAAACAGGAGAACAAAAATATTTAGATGCAGCTATAAAAGTAATGGATTGGTCTGTAAATGTAGATTTACCTAATGGTAGTTGGACTAATATGATTGATCCGAAATCTTGGTGGGGAACAACTGTTTTTGGTGCTGTTGCTTTAGGTGAAGCTTTGCATCATCACGGTCATGTTTTATCAAAAGAGTTGAAAGAAAAGTGGGAAATACGCCTAAAGAAGGCTATTGAAATTGTGTATAAAAAGTTTGATATGCATTTTAGTCATATAAATTATAGATTTACTGCTATTTATGCGCTTTCTTTTTTAGGTAAATATTTTAATGAAGAGAAATATATAAAGAGAAGTAAAGAGTTTGCAGCACTAATTCCTGAGTACTTAACTTCCCCTAATAAATTAATATTTGGTGAAGACAAACCTGACAATCAAAAAAGTGCCAAAGGATTATATCCAATAGATATAGGTTATAATGTTGAGGAAACTTTAAATGGGGTTGTTCAATACGCCGTGTTAGAAAAAGATGAAGAATTACTAGAGTTACTAACACAATCATTAAATGGACATTTAGAATTCATGTTACCTGATGGAGCTTGGGATAATAGTTTTGGTACGCGTCAAAATAAATGGACGTATTGGGGCAGTAGAACCACTGATGGTTGTCAGCCTGCTTTTGCTTTCATGGCAGAAAGAAATCCTGCATTTGGAACAGCGGCTGTTTTAAGTACAGAGTTACTAGAGCGTTGCACGGTTAATGGACTTTTAGCAGGAGGTTTGCATTATGATTCACATGGTGTTTTACCTTGTATGCATCATACTTTTGCACACGCTAAAAATCTTGCAGTTGTTTTAGATAATGAAGAAACTTTAAGAGCTGTTGATAAAAAAACACCAATTCCAAGAAGTACAAACGACGGTGTAAAACATTTTCCAGAATTGGATGTGTGGTTGGGGTCTAGAGGACCTTGGCGAAGTACGGTTTCATCATATGATCAAATTTGGAAGAAAAAATATTCAGTACCTGCAATAGGAGGTTCTTTGGCTGTTTTATGGCATGAAAAAGTAGGGCCTTTATTTGCTGCTAGTATGGCAGAGTATTTACTTGTAGAACCATACAATCAACAGCCGCAACCTGGTGAGGATTTTTGCTTAACACCACGCTTGGAACGTTTTGTAGAAGGTGAGTGGTTTACAAATATTCATGATTTAAAAGCGAAAGTAACTCATACTGATGTAAATGGAGTTATTGATTTTACTGTAGATGCCTCATTAACAAATCGTGAAAAACAAAAAGTAAAAAAAGCAGGTGATGTTAAATTGAATTATTTGTTTGGTGCAGAAAAAACAACTATTAAAGCATTAAGAAAAATAACGGAGGCAAACGGAGATACTTTGGTATTGCCAGTTATTTCACCAACAGGTGAAAAAGTGGTTAAAATTGCTGAGAACAAAATTGAAATTCATAAAAAAGAAGGTGTAGTTGTTCTTAAAGCAAATGTGCCATTGGCAATTAAAACTTCAGAAAAAGATAGAATTTTCAACCAAGTACCAGGGATGGAAGTACTGCCAATTATGGTTGTTTTTCCAAAGGGAACAAAAGAGGTTATTTGTACA
>JBHOTE010000061.1:0-6527 GCA_042584125.1 Bacteroidota bacterium | reverse complement strand
TAATTCTTTATCATAAGTCAATTCCACATTCTTCTTTAGCTTATTCCAAGTTTTCAGACCAAGTTTTGTGATATTTATCCATTCCACATCTTTCAAAACGTTCTTATCTGACAAATTTTGTTTTTCAGTTCGCTCAACGTATTTGTTAAATTCAGAATGTAATTCCGCTACAATTTCAAATTCCGTTTTCGAAATGATTCCTTTCTCAATAAATTCAGAATATCCATTATCTAAATTCAAATCGTTAAAATATGAGCAAACACATTCAGTAAAATCTCCAACAGAATTCTCGTAATCAGCCTCAATCCATAATCGCTTTTGAAATTCAGAGTGCGCTAATTCAAAGATTGATTCAATCCATCTGGTTCTAATATTTCTTTTGATTTTATCTTTCATTTCAGTAATGACACCTAACGTTTTGGTATATGAAAAGTTGCAGATTAAAAATGCTAATCTTTTCAGATTATTAATAAAATAGCAGAAAAACACAAACTTTATAGCTTGCATTTAACTGCTATTTTTTATATACTGTGTTAGCAAAAGTTATTCTATTATAAACTTTAATGTTTCTAACTTATTATTGGTTTCTACCTGCATTAAATATATTCCGGATTGTAAATTCAAATCTAATTCAACCTTGCAACAGTTCTTCAAGTTATAAATTTCTTGACCAGAAATATTAAAGATTCTAACATTTTTGAGTTCTTTATCATTATAGGTAAAGAAGAATTTCCCACTACTTGGGTTTGGATAAATTTTAATTTTATTTTTAGTAAAATCTTCTATTCCCAATGTCTGATTATCTAGTTTTAAGATAAAACTATCAAAAGTACCTATAGAGGTCAAAATGTTTGTCTGATTACTTAGATTAAAATCTACCGTATCAGAAAAAGCACCTACAAGAATTAATTCATTATTAAGATCTACTGTAATGGAGTTAGCAGCATCAACACTAGCGCCTCCAATTTGACTAACCCATACTAGATCACCAGATGTATTGAGTTTAGCAATATAAATGTCTGATGGACCATTTGGGGTTAAATTACTTATGCCTGTTCCAGGGTCAAAATCTACAGTATTTTGAAAACCACCTGTTATATAAATGTCATTATTAGAGTCTAAAATCATTCCTTGAATAAAATCATCCGCACTCCCACCAATTTGTTTTACCCAAATAAAACCTCCATTTTGATTTAACTTCTGGATAAAAATATCTCCATCACCATTGGTGTTACTTGATAAATTTGTTATTCCAATATCTGGATCAAAATCTATTGTACCTACAAAATGACCCCCAATAACTATAGCCCCATTAGATTCTATTTTGATTGAATTCGCATCTACTTCACCGCTACTGTATGTCAGAGTTTTTACCCAAATAAGATTTCCATTACTATCTAATTTTTCAACAAAAAAATCTGTAAACCCGTCAGCGGTAATGTTGTTTACAGCAATACCAGGGTCAAAATCTACAGTTCCTTCAAAACGATTTACTAAATATACATTACCATTAACGTCAGTAGTAGCCTTAACTCCGAAATCAGACCCAGTACCTCCAATTTGCTTTACCCAAATAAAACTCCCATTACTATCTAATTTTAATATATATATATCACTACTTCCATTAGAAGTCAAATTTGTAATACCATTATCTGGGTCAAAATCTACAGTTCCATTAAAATTCCCTACGATATAAATATCTAAATTAGTGTCGGTTGAAATAGAACTACCAAATTCAGAATCTGAATTACCAATCTGTCTTACCCATAAAAAATTTCCATTACTATCTAATTTTTGAATAAAAATATCATCTCCTCCGTTTGATGTTAAATTGCTGACTCCAATATTAGGGTCAAAATCTACAGTTTCTTGAAAACGACCTAAAATATATAAGTTATCGGCACTATCGACCGTAATTGATAATCCATCATCTAATCCACTTCCGCCAATCTGTTTTACCCATAAAAAGTCACCATTACTATCTAATTTTTGAATAAAAATATCTCTACTTCCATTAGAGGTTAAACTATTTACATCAGAACTTGTATTCAAGTCAACAGTTCCTGTAAAGTAACCCGAACTATAAATATTGCCATTCGAATCTGTAACTAAAGGTCTTAAAAAAGATATGCCATTACTATTTTCAACTTGTCTTACCCACTCAAAATTCTGACTGGATATTTTAGAAATTATTAAAGAGAATAGGCATACAGTAAGTAATTTTTTTTTCATTTTGTTTTAATTTTTGCTAACGGTTTTGTATAAGATTAGTGTGGGAGGTAGACAATGATTAAATTGTCAGCCGAGCCACAAGCTTATACTTATTTTGTGTTTTTTCTTTGTCGGACTAAAATACTCAAATAAGTATGAGCGACACAATAAAGAAACCAAAACTTGGGGCTAAACCATAAAAACCCACATTAATTTTATACGGTGTTGCCAGTAGTTTTTTTCTATCTTTAAAATTATTGTTTGCTCAATTTATCTATAAAAAACTCAACCAAAAAATTATATTTCGTTTTAGAACTTGGGTATTTTAAATGAGCTTCTACATTTAATTCGTCCATTTTATCTTTAAGAGCAATTCCAAAATCTACATGATGAATAACCCAACCTTTAAATTTCTTTGGATTCTCTTTGCTTGGTGCAACAGCGTTTGGATTCATCGAATATTGCATAAAAATAGGAGGGTCATCTGTTGAAATCAAGGCCAAAGCAGATATACTCTTTGCTATTTCATCGGCTTCTTCCATACTTTCAACACCATAGGTTTGAAGACGTGTTTTACTTTTAAATTCAGCTTCTGAACCCGGCGCATATTTAGCTAGATGTTTTATCCAAAAATCAGACTCCATAGTGGTTTGCCCAATATTCGAGACTACACAAGAGATACGGGTAGACTCCCTTTCTGTTGGATTGGCACTTTCAGCATCCGCCATATCATCACTAAAAGCAAGCCACATAGATATTTGAGCTCCTGCTGAACTTCCCCATACTCCAATCTTGTCTTTATCAATTCCCCACAATTCAGCATTAGAACGAATAAATTGCAAGGCTTTTTTTGCATCAAAATGTGCAGCAGGTAAGGGAGCAATTTTTTTATAGCGGTAATTGATGGAGGCAACCGATATTCCAGCCTTTAACAATTGAGATAATGAACGTGCATTAATTTTTTCTTTACTCCCATAATCAAACCCACCACCATGAATGTATATAACTAAAGGTGTTTTTTTGCTTTTGTCCGCAAACCAAATATCCAATACATTTCGTTCATGCTCTCCATATTTAACATTTGCTAAATCAGGTTCAGGTTTACTTTTTTGTGCAAAAGATAAATGTGATGTAAAGAAAACAAGTACGATGATAGTGATAGTTTTGAGGGTCTTCATTTTAAAATATTTAAAAATTTATATACCTTTAGACAGTATCAATATCAAATGGTTTAACCCAATTACTGGCAACGTGTTTGTATATGGTTTGTTGCGTGTTTTAAGCACCTAATTTAGTAAATAATTACAGACAAAGAAAATCCGCGAGGATTTTCGTAAGTAAGCAAAAAGCCAGCAATAAATTATATATGGTGTTGGGCACAGTATTTATTTTTTTAATTCATTCAATAATTTTTCAATATTTTTCAAAATATCTGATTCAGCAATTCTTTTACGCTTTCCTAAAGAATATATATTCTCACAAGTTTCAACAATTCTCGCAAGAAAAGAATTACCTTTTGGTGACCAAACTTCTCCGATTTTAACTTTACCATTATTATCAGTCGTAGTAAAATAATACGTTGTTCCGTCAAAACCAATTATTCCGTCTTCAGATTCTTCTGTTTGATTTTCAAGTATTTTAAATAATTCCGTTATTTTCAAATATAAGTTTTCACTTATTTTCTTCTTTTTTGAGATAACTCGAACTTTACTTTTCTTTTTTGAATACCAAAAACTTTCAGATAAACGATTACTTTTTATGTATTTAATTCCTGCTATATTTTCAACTGAAAATGAATATTCATTTGAAAAAGAAGGCATTGATGTAAATCTAGCTGTAGGTTTTTCTGAAAATCCATTATATAGTAAAGGGAAAACATTTTCATAGTATTCTTTTAGAATTCCTTCATATTCTTTAAAATTTCTCGCAGGTTCTAAATGTCCTATTTGAGAAAAACTAAAAGTAGAATTTAAACATAAAAATATAATAAATAATTGTCTTTTCATTCTTTCAGTTATATTGTGCCCAACGTTATATTGTATGAGTAGTGGCAGATTGCGTGGTAATTTCTTGTCAAACCGACACACAGTTTAAGTGGGCTACAAACCTTAATATTTAGCACTTTACCTGCCATTACTTATACAAAGTGTTAGCAACTGGGCTTTTGTTTATATTAGAATATAAGCTATTAAATGAGGAAGTCAATCTTTACTAACTCCTAATTGATTAGTTATTCGTTAAACTTTAGGCATGCCATTTTCCTATAATTGGTTTGTTCTAAAATAAAACGCCTATCAAATATTATCTCAAACTGTATAGTTTACTTGTCTAAATGAAACTTTATAAGTATAATTATTTACTTCCCTCTACATCTAAAACCTTTAATTCTTCTAAAATAGCCATACCAAAAAAACCAGTTGTATATGCACAACTCGATGGAAAGTACTCACGAATACCAACCATAGAATGAGAAGTACTACCTACCAAACCTCCTACAGCTTCAGGATCTGGGCCTGTATATTGGTTCTCTAAACACCATGACAATGCCCTGCGGGCAGTTTTTAAATAATCTTTCTTACCTGTAGCTTCATAAAGTTGGTAAAACAATAAACTCCAGAGAGGTGTGCCTTTTTCTGTAATACTTTCTTCTTTTGGGTCTTTAGTAAATATAAATGACCAAGAGCCATCGGCATTCTGGTTTTCTTGAAGGTGCTTAGCCATTTTTTCAGCATACTCAAGGTAAATCGTATCAGGATACATTCTGTTCATTGCTAATAAGCCTTCCATTGCCCACCCTGAACCTCGTGTCATACTCATAGTTTCAATAGTCTCTTTGGTTGTCCAATTATAGGCTCTATGCCATAAACCATCCGCTCTTTGAAAAACCTTCATATGTTTATCCATAAATCTTTTACCACTCTCTCGAAATCGTTCATCTCCTGTTGCCTCATAAAGTGCTGCGTGCCCTTCCGGATCCCATCCGGTTTCATCCAGAATTTTTTCGTTAAAACGATCGTCATCATAACGATAGAAGTGTGGTAATACATCAAATTTATCGAGCATAGTGGCTTTTTGAAGACACCAATATTTAGAGGCTTCTAAATACGTACTATCTCCAGTAGCTTGAAATAATGGCATTAAAGCCCAACGAATCATCACACCAGAATCTGAAGTACCAATCCATTTTGAGTAGCTATGGAATCGGCGCATCCATATAACCAAAAACGACCCTTCACTTGGGTGTCCTTCTTCTTTTAATTGATATTTTAGAATATTACGCCCTATTTTGTCTGCTGACTCAATCAAATCTTGCGTGTTATATAATTTTTGAATTTCAGGTACATTTATTGCATCAAGTACCATTTTCACATACTGAGTACTTGCCCAATTCCAGTAACTAGTGCGGTGCAATTTCGCTTCCATATCATAAAATGCATAAAGGCTACCATAAGTGGGACTGGATGTATTATTATTTTGTCTGCGCAGACCATCGGCAATAACTAAATCTAATGCCGAGATGAGTCGTTGCCTAGATACGGATCCGCCTTTCATTTGTTCTACTTCTTTAGCTTTAAGTAATTCTACTGGTTTATGCTCTATGCGCTCAAAAGCAATTTCTGTGTCCTTGTTATCATTGTAAATTACAATGCTCACTTTTCCTGACCAATCTTCAGATAAAAGATTAAAAGAATGTCTAAATTCTCTCAGTATAACTGGAAATGTTTTTCGTAGATATACTTTCTCAATTTTTGGCGTTGTATGGTCAAGCATCAGTGAGTTCTCCCAATACTCCAATTTGTGAGATGGCAGTATGATTTCCTTTTTTAATGGCAAACTGTCTCTAAAAAAAGGACCTCCGAAAATATAGTTACCTACTGGGTCTTTTTCGAAAACACAAACCCCATCCATACCTAGTTCCAATTCAATATCTACCACTGGGTATCTTACGTCTAGAGGGGATTTTTGAAACCCCTGAGCCCTTGCTTCAGGATTTGGGTCATTCCGGTAAATTTCTCGAGCACTGGAAACAGGGTCATTTCTATCGGACTCGATTCGAATTTCGAATTCTGTGATACCTCGGGGAATGTAGGCCTCTACCAGTAGTTGTTTGCCGTTTTTTGTTAGTTCTAATTCGGCACCCCTGTTGTCGGAAGATGCTTGATACTCCTGTGAAAGAACCGTAAAACTATTTAGTAATAAACAAAACGAAATAAGCAAAAACCGGTTGGTTTTCATTGAAAAGAAGAGCTTGTTAAAGTTGTAATTCATGCGTTTTTTGTTTTTTTAAGTATGGTATTTATTATTTTTCAGCCTTG
>JBHOTE010000060.1:0-6960 GCA_042584125.1 Bacteroidota bacterium | reverse complement strand
TGGATCAAGGAGAGTTAAAACGTTTTGATATTGTTATTGCAAATCCCCCATTCTCAGAAAACTATTCTGATATTAAAAAACATCGTGATCGTTTTCATTTTTGGATGCCAAAAAAGAAAAAAGCCGATTTTATGTTTGTACAACACATGGTAAGTGTATTGAAAGATGATGGTCGTATGGCGGTAGTAATGCCACACGGAGTATTGTTTAGAGGGAGTGAAGAAAAAAATATGCGTCAATGGTTGGTAGATCGTGGTTACTTAGAAGCTGTTATTGGTTTGCCTTCAGGTTTGTTTTATGGAACAGGAATTCCTGCTTCTGTTTTGGTTATTAATAAAAAAGGAGCGGGTGCAAGAAAAGAGGTGTTATTTATTAATGCTGACAGAGAATATAAAGAAGGAAAAAATCAAAATAAATTACGTCCAGAAGATATAGCAAAGGTAAGCTACATTTATAAGAGCAAAGAAAACCTGAAAGGTTACGCTCAAAAAATCAAAAAATCTGATTTAGAAAAAGAAGACTATAACTTTAATATTAGAAGGTATGTAGATAATAGTCCTCCTGCCGAACCACAAGATATAAAAGCACATTTACACGGAGGAATACCAACCGTTGAAGTAGACGAATTACAACCATATTGGAGTAATTATGCAAATGTTCGACAAGAACTATTTGAACCCTTAAAAGAAGGATATAAACAGTTTAAACCCAGTATTACGGCAAAAGAAAATTTTAAAACTATTCTTTTAGAGCATGGAGATATTTTAGGAAAAAGAACCGAGTACGAAAACGGAGTGAATAAATGGTGGAATAGTAATGTAGCAAAGCTAGAAGTACTACCTATCAAGCAAAACATATTTGATTTGTACAAGGATTTTTCGGTAAGCATTGCTCAAGATTTTAGCAACTTAGGAATATTAGATTTACACAAAAGCCGAGGAGCATTTGCTGCTTATTGGGATAGATTAGAAACGGATCTTAAATCTGTATCGGCTAGTGGTTGGACAGCCGAGCTAATTCCTGAGGAGGATATTTTGCAATCACAATTCCCTGAAGTATTAGAAGAACTTGCCAAAAACGAAGCTCGGAGAGATGAGCTAGATGCATTGTTTGCCGAAGTGAACGAACTGGAAGAAGGCGAATTTGAAGAAGAAAACTATGAAGTATTTCCGAAGGCTGAGCTAAAACAATTAAAAGATACTCTGAAAATTTATAATGGAGATATTCGTGAATTAAAAAAAGCAATAAAAGCCTTGAAAATTAGAATAAAAACCAATGATGATATTGATGATTTAACTCAAGAGTTGGCAGAAAAAGAAAAAACACAACAAGTAACCGAAACCAAAAAAGAAGCTATAGATAAAAAATTAGCAAGGCATACTGAATTAACGAACGAGCTAAAAATCTGCCGATCTACCATTGCGGAGATTAAAGCAAAAAAAGAAGATTTAGTAGCCAAAGCAAGAGAAAAAATAACGCCAGACGAAGCCAAGATATTAATTTTAGCAAGATGGAAAGAAACCTTGCACTCAACAGTAATGGATTATGTAAACCGTTATGAACGTGCCTTAATTACAGAAGTAGAAATACGCTTCACTAAATACCAAAATACTTTAGTAAGTATTTTAGATAGCAGAAAGGAAGCTTCAAACCAATTAAATAACTTTTTAATGGAATTGGGTTATGAAGGATAATTGGAGAAAAATTAAACTTGATGCTCTTGGAAGGCATTACGGTGGCTTGACTAATAAGTCGAAAGATAATTTTGGGAAAGGAAAACCTTATATACCTTATTTAAACATTTATTTAAATGGAAGAATTGATGTTGATAATTTAGAATTGGTAGAAATATTTCCTTCTGAATCACAAAATAAAGTGCAAAAAGGAGATTTATTTTTTACTACTTCTTCAGAAACACCTCATGAAGTAGGTATGACATCTGTTTTACTTGATGATATAGGAGAAGCATATCTTAATAGTTTTTGTTTTGGTTTTCGACTTGATAATTTTGAGAAACTATTGCCAGAGTTTGCTGTGCATCTTTTTAGAGGAAAAGAGGTGAGAAAAACGATTTCAGATTTAGCACAAGGTTCAACAAGATATAATTTATCGAAAAGCATATTTTTTAATAAACTTTATTTAAACCTACCACCACTACCACAACAACAACAAATAGCCAAAATACTATCTACAGTAGATAACGTCATAGAAAAAACCGAAAGCGCTATTGCCAAATACCAAGCCATAAAACAAGGTTTAATGCACGATTTGTTTACACGTGGTATAGATGTAGATACAGGTAAATTACGTTCAACGCCCAAAGAAGCACCAGAACTGTATAAAGAGAGTGTTTTGGGATTGATTCCTAGGGATTGGGGAATTGAAGTTCTTGATAATTGTATAAACCCTTCAACTGTTATTACCTATGGAATTGTTCAAACAGGAGAGCATGTGGAAGGAGGAATACGAGTATTAAGAACAGTAAACTTAAATAAAGACGGAATAGAATCAAGTAATTTACTTCGAACAACTAAAGCGATTTCAGACGGATATAAAAGAACATATTTAAAGGAGAACGATATTGTTTGTAATGTACGAGCTTCTGTTGGTGACTTCAATATTATAGATAAAAGTTTAACAGATTGTAATTTAACTAGAGGTGTTGCAAGAATTTCATTAAACGATTCAATAAATCCAATTTACATGCTTGCCTTTTTAAGGTCAAAATTAAATGCTGATCAAATGAGTCTTTTGATTAAAGGAACTACATTTATTGATATAAATATTGCAGACCTTAGAACTATAAAAGCACTACTTCCAATTCATAAAGAAGAGCAGAGTTTAATTGCAAATACTATTACATCCATCGAAGGTAAAATCAAAACCGAACAACAAGCATTAGTCAAATACCAACAATTAAAAGCAGGTTTACTGCAAGATTTGTTAACGGGTAAGGTTGAGGTTAAAGTGGAAAAGAAAATAATTGAATAAAAAAATAAATCATGGCTGAATATAAAAACGTAGAAAAACCGTTCTTAGCAAAACTAAAAGAACTTGATTGGAAAGTTATAGATCAAGGTGGTTTTGGTATTCCACAAGACCCAGCCATAAGTTTGCGTAACACTTTTAAAGAAGTTACACTTAAAGATGAGTTTTTGAAGGCTGTAAAACGAATTAACAATATTGAAGGAACCGAATGGTTAACCGATAAACAGCTAGAAGATTTATATACAGAAATAACAGCAACGGAGAAAACTAGTCTTTCGCTTTTAGAAGCAAATAAAACTGTATTTGAGAAACTTACAGGTAAAACAAAAATCACAGTTTCTATAAATGAAATAACAGGAGAGCAAAATCCGTTAGTAAAACTTATAGATTTTGAAAATTGGAATAATAACTCTTTTGTAGCTATTAATCAGTTTCGGGTGGTAACTCCAGGTGGACCAAGAGCCGGAATTATTCCAGATATTGTTTTATTTGTGAACGGATTACCTTTTGGTGTAGTTGAGTGTAAAGATGTAGATGTTACAGATCCTATTTCTGAAAGTGTGAATCAAATCATGCGTTATGCCAATACTCGTGAGGATGATTTTGGTATAAAAGAAGGTGAAGAACGATTATTTCATTACAATCTATTTTCTATCGCAACTCATGGAGAAGAAGCACGTTTTGGAAGTATCACAGGAGATTTTGAATATTATTTAAACTGGAAAGATATTTTTCCTGAGGTTTATAAAACATTTGATATTAACAATTATTCTGAAGAAGAAGAAGTGCGTTATGGTGCAAATGGTTTAGATAAAGAACCAAAAGTGCGGCAGGAAGTAGCTATTCATGGATTATTAAATAAAGAAATTTTACTAGATGTATTGAGACATTTTACTCTTTATATGGAAGTAAAAGAAGGAGTTGAAGTAAAAATAATTTGTCGTTATCAGCAATTTAGAGCCGTTGGTAAAATACTAGATCGTCTTAGATCTGGTGATTCTGGAAAAGAACGCTCAGGAGTAGTTTGGCATACACAGGGTTCTGGTAAATCTCTAACAATGGTTTTTTTAGTTAGAAAACTAAGATCACAAGAAGACCTAAAAGATTATAAAGTTTTAATGACGGTAGATCGTGTTGATTTAGAAGAACAACTATCAGAAACCGCAAGATTAACAGATGAGTTTAAAGAAAAAAATATTGTACGGTCACGTAAAGAATTAAAACCAAAATTAAGCGGAAATGCTTCTGATTTAAATATGGTAATGATTCATAAATTTGTGCAGGAAGAACTCAAACATTCTAAGGCATTAATGAATGCTTTTGTAACAGAAGGAAAGGTTCCAGAATTCAAACCTTTTGATGTAGTAAATAAATCAGATCGTATCATTATTATGATAGATGAAGCCCACAGAACCCAAGGAGGAGATATGGGAGATAATTTGTTTACAGCTTTTCCGAATGCAACTAGAATTGCCTTTACTGGAACACCGTTGTTAACGGATAGGCATAAACAGAAAACACACGAACGTTTTGGTGGTACTGGAGATTTTATAGATACCTATAAAATACGAGAAGCAGTTGATGACAGAGCCACATTAGACATAGTTTACATTGGAAAAACTACTAAAGATAATATTAAATCAAAAGAAGCATTTGATGCTGATTTCGAAGATGAATTTAAAGAACGTACGAAAGAAGAACGTGAAGAGATTCAGAAGCGATATGGAACGATGCAAGCTTATTTAGAAAACATGGATCGTTTGCGTAAAATCGCTGTAGATATGGTAAATCATTACGTAGATGAAATTTTACCGAATGGATACAAATCTATGGTCGTAGCTAGTTCTATTTTAGCCGCAGCACGATATCAGTATTTAATTACTGAAGCTTTAGGAGTTCGTTTAGACTTAGAAAAACAAAAAGAAAATCCTGACCACGAACTTATTAAACAGATAGAGTTTATTGAAGCTTGTACCGTAGTAACGAAACAAGATAATAATGAACAAGCTTTTATTAGTGCCGCTCGTAAAAAAGCCAAAGAGTTTAAAGCTGTAGATAATTTTAAGAGAGATTTTGATTATTCTACAGACGAAGCAGGAAATTATCTAAAACCAGAAACAGGAGTAGCCTTTTTATGTGTCTGTGATAAATTATTGACTGGTTTTGATGCTCCTATTGCTCAGGCTATGTATTTAGATAAAAGCATACGTGAACATGATTTATTACAAGCTATTGCACGTGTAAATAGAACAAAGGGTACAAAAAAACATGGTATCTTAATTGATTACTATGGTGTTTCTAATCATTTAAAGCATGCTTTAAATATTTGGGGAGCAGAAGATGAAGAAGACATTAAAGAACTATTAGAATATTTCCGTGATATAAATAAAGAAATACCTGTGTTAGAGGCGCGGTATAATAGGATGATTCAGTTATTTTCGGATAGAGGTATTTCTGATTTTAAAAATTTTGCAGAACAGAAAATGACCGATAAAGATCTCGAGTTTTTGTTAGCAGAAAACTGTATTGATATGGCGGTAGAAATTCCCTTTAGAGCACAATTCGACACTTATTTAAAAGCATTTTTTGATAGTTTAGACTTGTTGTTTAATACTGATGTAGCCAAAAGATATTATATACCCGCTAAAAGATTTGGTTACTTGTTAGTTCGTATTAGAAATCGTTATAAAGATCCAACGATGGATTTAAAATGGGCCAAACCAAAAATCAGAAAAATGATTGATGCTCATTTAGAAACTTTGGGGATCAATAGTAAAGTACCACCAGTAAGCTTACTGTCAGAAGATTTTATAAAAGAAGTTAATAAAGTAGGGAAAAATACTAAATCTAAAGCATCCGAAATGGAACATGCCATTAGACGGCATATTAAAGTAAATATGGATAAGGATCCAGGGCTTTATAAAAGGTTTTTGAAACGTATGGAAGAAATTCTAGAACGATATAAAGGAAATTGGGATCAAATCGTAGAGGAGTTTGATGCGATGCGTGGAGATTTAGAGAAAGGACGAAAAGGAGAAGATGAAGAGTTTGGTCTAAATGAGCAAGAATTACCGTTTTATGACATCATTCTATTAAATGCTTATGAAGTACATAGTATTGAAGAATCAGAAAAAGAAGTTGTAAAAACTTTAGTTTCCGATTTAGTTCATCTATTGCAAGATGCAATTAATAAACCTAATTTTTGGAAAGGACGAGATTCTGAAATAAGAAAACTACAAGGAGATGTAGATGATTTATTAGATTTCTCAGGAATTGAGGCAATATCTTCAATAAATGCTAAATTAAGTATAGAAATAATGAGTCTTGCTAAAAGAAGACATCAAGAACTCTTAAGTGAATTATGAGAGTAAGCGAAATAGACATAACTATAAAAAAAAGTAACCGTAAAACGGTTAGTATTTTTATTGAGCGAGATGGTTCGGTATCTGCTCGAGTTCCTGAGAGACTAAGCAATAAAGAGATTGAGAAAGTATTAAAATCAAAGGAATATCAGATTTATAAAAACCTAGCCGAATGGACACAGTTAAATGAACGTTATGTTTTAAGGGAGTATGTGAGCGGTCAATCTTTCTTGTACTTTGGACGTAATTACCGTTTGAAATTAGTAGAAGAATTGTTAGGTGAAGTACAATTTAGTAAGGGAGTTTTTTTGTTGTCTAAACAAGAATTAGAAAAGGCAAAAGAATACTTTGTAGAATTCTACAGAAATAAATTAAAAGCAAAGTTAAAGCCTTTTATTAAAAGATATGTAGAACAATTGGGTGTGTCACCGAATGAAGTAAAAGTGATGGAACTTAAAAATCGTTGGGGATCTTGTAGTGCGAAAGGAAATATAAACTTTCATTGGAAATGTGCGATGGCACCAGTTGATGTGCTAGAATATATTGTAGTTCATGAATTAGCTCATTTAATCCATTTGAATCACACAACAGCGTTTTGGAATGAAGTAGA
>JBHOTE010000059.1:0-7256 GCA_042584125.1 Bacteroidota bacterium | reverse complement strand
CTTCAAAATCTCGCTTAGATGCTAAAGGATTATTGCCTAGAGAATTTGGTTGGTTTCCAGAAAAAATCTCATCAGAGTTGGATGCTATTGTTTTAGGAATGCACGCTAAAGAAGACAATGCGGAGTTGTTAAAAGCACAAGATTTGGGAGTGAAAATTTATTCTTATCCTGAATTTTTATACGAACAGTCTAAAAATAAAACGAGAGTTGTTATTGGTGGTTCTCATGGAAAAACAACAATAACCTCAATGATTTTGCATGTGCTTAATTATCATGAAATAAATGTTGATTATATGGTAGGCGCACAATTGGATGGTTTTGATACCATGGTGCATTTAACCGAAGAAAATGAATTTGTTATTTTAGAGGGGGATGAATATTTATCTTCTCCTATAGACAGAAGACCTAAATTTCATTTGTACAAACCTAATATTGCTTTGTTAAGTGGTATTGCTTGGGATCATATCAATGTGTTTCCAACTTTTGAAAATTACAAAGAGCAATTTGAAATTTTTACAGATTCCCTGACTAATGGAGGAATAATGGTTTACAATGAAGAAGATGTAGAAGTGAAAAACGTTGTGGAAGGAAGTGAGCATACCATTAAAAAATACCCATACGGAACACCAAACTATACAATTGAAAACGGAATTACTTATTTAGATACTCCAGATGGAGCGATGCCTTTAGAAATTTTTGGAGGACATAATTTGCAAAATTTGGCGGGTGCCAAATGGATTTGTCAGCATATTGGAGTGGGAGAGGATGAATTTTATGAAGCCATTGCTAGTTTTAAAGGCGCAAGTAAACGTTTAGAAAAAATTGCAGAAAATAAAAGTACGGTTGTGTTTAAAGATTTTGCCCATTCACCTTCCAAAGTAAAAGCAACGACAACAGCAGTGAAAAATCAGTATTCTAAAAGAACTGTTTTGGCATGTTTAGAATTGCATACCTATAGTAGTTTAGATGCAGCATTTTTAAAAGAATATGTTGGGGCTTTAGATAAGGCAGATAAAGCGGTTGTTTTTTATTCGCCAAGTGCAGTTAAAATAAAACAATTAGAAGAGGTTTCAGAAAAACAAATTAAAGATGCATTTAAACGAGAAGATTTAATCGTGTTTACCAACCCTAAAGAATTTAAAGAGTATTTGTTTTCTCAAGATTTAATGAATACAGCTTTACTCTTAATGAGCTCCGGTAATTATGGTGGTTTAGACTTTGAAGAAGTGAAAAAAATACTTTAAAATAAAAAAGACTTCCATTTGGGAAGCCTTTTTTATGATAAGATGATTAAAATCTTTTTCCTATACCTATACCTACAGACCAAGTTCCTGTATTGTTAGATCTTTGATCATAGAATACGGTTGGAGCAACATCCCAATCGTTACCAAATTCTACTTCGTATTCTAAGCCCGTTCTTATAACAAAAAGATTTTCATTTTTTTCAAATTCAACACCACTACCAAATACTAAAATCCATTCTTTGTGAAATTTCCAAAGCATATCAAAGGTTAATACCACCGGATATTCTTTTTCAATAGTAACCATGTGTTCTTTTTCAATTTCAAAAGTTTCCAATTCTAAATCGTTGTGAAATCCAAATCCCCATTTTTCATTAACCCAGTATTCTAAGTCTAATCCAAAAGAAGGAACAATTACCGTTTGGTCTCCTATATTTGTAGCCAAAGGAATGTAAGTGTGACTTAGTACAGGGCTAATTCTAAAGTGTTTAAAGCTTTCTTGCGCAAAAGTATTAAAGCTTAACAGAATTAAGAAAATTTTGACAATGTTTACTAATAATTTAGTATTCATAATATGCTTATTTTAATTGTAAATTGAGTTTTAAATAAGGCGCAAATTTACATCTAAAAATAGCTTGACATTATGATAAATGTTAGTTTTTACGCCAAAAATAGGGGGTAAATAAAATTAAAACGGTAAAGAGTTCTAAACGACCAATTAACATTAAAAAGGCACAAAATAATTTTGCGGGATCTGATAAATGCGCATAATTATCGACAGGGCTTAGTGAGCCTAAAGCAGGCCCAACATTTCCTAGTGATGAGGCTGCAGCACCTATGGCTGAAGAAAAATCTAATCCCATAAAGCTAAGAATAACCGCACTGGTTATAAAAATTAGCATGTAAATAACAAAGAAGGATAAGATGTTGAAAACAATGATTCTTGAAACTCCTCTTCCATCATAACGAACCGGTATAATGGCATTAGGGTGTAATTGCTTTTTAAATTCTAAGATACTGTTTTTAATCATAATAATATGCCGAACAATTTTAACACCACCACTAGTAGATCCAGCAGAACCACCAATTAAAAATAGGGAGAATATAAGCATGGTTGCTAAAGAGTTCCACATGGTGTAATCTGCAGAAACAAATCCTGTAGTGGTAATTACAGACACTACTTGAAAACTAGCGTGTCTAAATGCACTTTCAAACGATCCCCATGGCATTGGGTGGTTTACGTTAGTTTGTAAGCCAGGATCTTGAAAAAACTGAATAATGATTGTAATTACTATGGTAAAACTAATAACACCGAAGAAGTAATATTTGAATTCTTCGTTTTGAAACATTCGCTTTATTTTTCCTTTTAGAGCGAAATAAGTCAGTACAAAATTAGTTCCTGCAATAAACATAAAACCAATAATAATGTATTGAATTAATGGCAAATGATTCCAATAAGCCATACTTGCGTTTTTGGTAGAAAATCCACCAGTACTCATAGTTGCCATGGCATGGTTTATGGCATCGAACCAAGTCATACCCGCAATTTTTAAAAGAAAAAACTCAGTAATTGTCAATGAGAAATAGATGAGCCACAGGCGTTTTGCTGTTTGTGTAATTCTTGGGTGCATTTTGTCGGCTGAAGGACCAGGAGCTTCAGCCATAAATAATTGCATACCTCCAATACCTAATAAAGGTAAAATAGCTACCGTTAAAACAATAATTCCCATTCCACCAATCCAATGAGTAGCACTTCGCCAAAATAAAATTCCGTTAGGTAGAGCTTCAATATCATTTATAATAGAGGCACCTGTAGTAGAATAACCGGATATAGTTTCAAAAATAGCATCTGTAAAACTGGGGATAGTTCCCGTAAAAATATAGGGCAGTGCACCTGTAAAAGTAAGGACTAACCATCCTAAAGTTACAATGACATATCCTTCTCTTTTTTGTAAATTTTTAGGCGCATTTCTGTTAAAGAACCACATAAAAAAACCACATAAAATAGTGATTCCTCCTGCTAATAAAATTCCAGTTGCAGCTTCTTCATGATGGTATAAACTGAAGGGAGCTGATAATAGCATGAATACACCATTCAAAACAGCAGTAAGTCCTAAGAAACTAATTACAATTTTGAGATTTAAATTTCCTGTTTTCATGATTAATTGTTAAAAAGCTTTTCTACATCTCCAATAGCTTCAGGCAAACAGAAAACAATTACACGGTCTCCTTTTTCAATTTGAAAATTCCCAAAAGTCATCATAGCTACTCCTTTTCTAACAACTCCACCTATAACCGCTTTTTTTGTTAAATTGATGTCTTTAATTGGAACTTGGGTTGCTTTGGTATTTCTTCTGACAAAAAACTCTAGAACTTCAGCATCTACATTATGTAAGTTAGCTACAGCTAAAACTTTACCTTTTCTTACATGTTTAAAAATAGCGCTTGCTGCTAATAATTTTTTATTGATAAGCGTATCTATTCCAATAGTTTGAGAAATGTTTATATAATCCATATTTTCAACCAAAGCAATAGTTTTCTTTACTCCTTTTGATTTGGCAACCAAACAAGACATGATGTTGGTTTCGGAATTACCCGTTACTGCAACAAAAGCATCCATGTTGCCTAAAGACTCCTCTTCTAATAACTCAACATTTCTACCATCTCCTTCAACAATTAAAGCATCACATAAATTATCGGCTAATTCAAAGGCCTTTTCTCTTTTTTGTTCAATTATTTTTACGTTAAAATTGTGAGAACATAAGGATTTAGCTGCTTTTTGTCCAATTTTACTACCTCCAAGAATCATGACATCTTTAATCCCTATTTTCTCTTTTCCAATAAGTGGATAAATTTTATCTACAGATTCAGCAGTTACTGAAAAATATACTTGATCGTGGTGTTTAAATACGGTGTCACCCCTAGGAATAATTGTTTCTACAGTATTTTCTCTTTTTAAAGAAATGGTAGTGAAATCTATATCAAAAAACTCTTCTTTTGCTTGTTTTACGGTTTTGTTAACTAATGGCGATTTAGAAGATAAACGAGCACCTAAAATATTAATCAATCCATTTTCAAATTCTATCTTATCGTTAAATACAGATTCTTTAAGTAAAACTTCGATCTCTTGAGCTGCTAAATATTCAGGAGAAATCATGTAATCAATTCCTACTTCAGCAAAGTTTATTTCATCGGTAGTTAAAAACTCTGTGTTAGATATTCTAGCAATTGTTTTTTTTACCCCTAGTTTTTTACTTAGTGCCGCAATGGTTAAATTAGTGTTTTGAGATTCGGTTACTGCTAATAATAAATCTGCTTGCTCAATACCAACATCTTTTAAAATTTTTATAGAAGTAGCATCACCTTTTAGGGTAATTACGTCTAAGTGTTCATCGATGTATTTTAGTTTTTTAGCGTTAGAATCAATGACATAGGTGTCTTGTGATTCATTAGAAAGTAATTTAGCTAAGTGAAAACCTACGTCTCCAGCTCCAGCAATGACAATTTTCATTTTGTTGAGGTTTAACCGTAAAATTGTTTTTCATAGTGTTTGAAAAACAACTAACTATAATAGAACAAATATATTACACTTATCTTTGATAGAAAAATTAACGCTATGATTAATGAAAATAAATCCTTTACGATAAAGGACTGGGCGGTTTCTGATCGTCCTAGAGAAAAATTAATTTCAAAAGGTATAAAAAGTCTTTCAGATGCTGAATTAATTGCAATTCTAATAAGTTCAGGAAATAGAAAAGTAAGTGCTGTAGAGTTGTCTAAGTTTATGTTAGCTTCGTGTGATAACAATTTAAGAAAGTTGTCTCAGCTATCTTTGGAACAATTATTACAGTTTGATGGCGTTGGTGAGGCCAAGGCAAGTTCAATAATTACTGCTTTGGAATTGGGGAGAAGGTGTTTTTCTGAACAGCCAAAAAACAACGTAAAAATTACCAGTAGTCAAGATGTTTTTAAAGCCATGCATGCTGAAATAGGGGCTTTAAGGCATGAAGAATTTTGGGTTTTGTATTTAAATAACGCAAATAAGATTTTACAAAAACAACAAATTAGTAAAGGAGGCCTAACTGGAACTGTAGTAGATGTCCGTTTGGTTTTAAAAAAGGCATTAGATTTGTTAGCAACAGGAATTATTCTATGTCACAACCATCCATCAGGAAATTTAACCCCAAGTACAGCAGACAAACAAATTACGAATAAGCTGAAAGCTGCTGGTGAAACAATGGATATTAAAATTTTAGACCACCTAATAATCACTGAAAAAACGTATTTTAGCTTTGCCGATGAGCAACTGCTATAAAGCAAAATAATTTGCGAATGTTCGGAAAATAACTTTAGATGGTTTTAATATATACACATAAAATTACTCCGAGACTTACTTATATATTCAAACATATATTTGTACGAATTTTAAATACAAAAGTTACGTTTACTTCTAAAATTGAAGAGTTTGTGGCACACAATGGTGTGAAATTCACGTATTCTAAAGTAGCGCTTGGTAGTGAGTTTTTTGTTAGAAGTCACGATTTACTTTTTGAACAAGGAATCAATGATATTGAAATTATTATGCAAAAGTGGAATGATAAAGTTTCATGTTTCTTTCCTGCTGGAAAAAAGTCTTCTATTCCTTTTGATATTTTTGCAGCTAGTTTTTATTTATTGACACGTTATGAAGAATATTTACCTCATGTTCAAGATGAATTAGAGCGATTTCCTGTTGAAGAAAGTTTGGCTTTTCAGAATGATTTTTTAGAACTACCAGTAATTGATATTTGGGCTTATAAATTAAAGGAAGAGTTGATGAAACGATTTCCTGAGTATGGTTTTGAAGCTAGAACATATAACTACTTAAGTTTATTTACCATCAATGAAGCTTATATCTATAAATCCAAAGGGTTGGTGAGAACCATTGGAGGTTTTTTGTTAGATTTTTTTAGCCTAAAACTATCTGCAGTTTGGAATAGAGCTATGGTACTATTGAATATTAGTAAGGATCCGTATGACACATATGATAGTATCATAAGTCTTCAAAGAAAATATAAAATTGATACCTCGTTGTTTTTTTTGATAGCAAACTTTACTACCTACGATGCAAATATCTCGTTGACTAAAAATAAATTTAAGCTTCTTATTAAATCTATGTCTGATTATGTAAATGTAGGTTTAAATGCCTCGTTTTTCACAATGAAGAATTCAGATTTGTTGAAAAAAGAAATGAAAAAATTAGAGGCAGTAATTAATATTCCTACCATAAAGACAAAACAACATATGGAAAGGATAGATTTACCAGAAACCTATCAAAATTTAATAGATTTTGAAGTGGAAGAAGATTATTCAATGGGATATTCTGATCATTTAGGTTTTAGAGCAAGTACTTGTACTCCCTTTTATTTTTATGATTTAGATTTTGAAATTCAAACGCCGTTAAAAGTAACTCCTGTTGCTATAACAGATTATGTTTTAAGAGATCGGTTAGGGCTTTCTGAAAAACAAGCGTTGAGAAAAGTACAGGAGATTTTTAAAAATGTAAAAAGTGTTGATGGCACGTTGGTTACCTTATTTCATAATGAATTGCTGTCCAATTATGATGATTGGAGAGGTTGGAAGCATTTTTACGAGCAGGTTATAAGTTTGGTAAAAGAATAATTGTGTAGTTACAGTTTTATGGTGAAATTTACGATAAAGCCTCATTGTATAATTTAGTAAAACTAGTAGCAATGGTTTTGGGGCTAAAATGATTTTCTACATATTGATGCATTGCTTTTTTGTCATAATTTAATTCTGAATTATAAATTTTTAGAATGGATTTTTCTAAAGATAATTCATCCTGAACAGCAATTAAATATCCGAAGTTTTCAGGGAAGTGCTCGCTAATTCCACCAACATTGGTTGATACGACGGGGATGCCACAAGAAAAAGCTTCAAGTATTACACAAGGAAGATTTTCGTAATTGCTAAAAAGTACAAATACATCAGAGTTCCTTAAGTATCTTACCAATT
>JBHOTE010000058.1:0-7346 GCA_042584125.1 Bacteroidota bacterium | reverse complement strand
AACATTAACAATCATTATTAGCATTTTTTTTCTAATTTCTTGTAATTCAACAGATGTAGATGAATTGATAAATTCAACAGTAGATAAGATTGAACAGTATAAAGCTATAAGTCATTTGTCTGACCAAAAGTGGGGTAATATTGGAGATACTACAGATTTTAAACCATTGAAAGGCTATTGTACATTCAAATTAGTCAAATCGGATACTGCAATTGGTGCATATTACTCACTAAAAGCAGAAAATGGAATCACTGACAATTATAACGGCTCTGCACTTTCAAGGATAAATTATAACGATAGCACTTTTACAATTACCGACCTTATAAAATTCCCAAGAGAAAAGAGATATATTGATTCTAAGATGCTATACAGTTTTTCTGTTGTGGATATCTACAACCTTATGAAAGAGAAAGAAGATACTTTAAGTTTTAAGAAAGTTCTAAAAGACACTATCATACAAGGAGAAAAATGCCACAGAATACTATTAAGCCCTGGGAACCCTGAGAAAGACCCATATTTTATGAAATATACTATTTCAATTAATAGAAAAACACATCTTCCTGTGCATTTTTTATCAGTCTCAAAATCACAATTTGGCACACAAATTCATCAAAATACCCTTTCAGATTATAAACTGAATGATGATTTAATTAAAGACGCATTATTTTCTGACTATGGAGTGCCAGAAAATTTTAAAACTATTCAATATACTCCTACAAAATATTTAAAAAAAGAACCTGTACTTAAAGTAGGAATGCAAGCTCCAGAATGGAAAACACCTACCCTTGACAATAAATCCATCTCTCTATCAAGTTTAAAAGGCAAAGTTAATTTACTTGTGTTTTCTGGAGTACATTGTGGATTTTGTCTAGTTGCTGTTCCTAAATTAATAGATATAAAAAACAGGTTTGAAGATGAAAAATTTCAACTGTATAGTTTTTATTCAGACACGGAAAAGGAAAAATTAAAGAAATACAAAGAAAGATATTCAATAAATTATACTCTTTTATATGACGGTGAACAAAAAGATATTAGAAAGCATTATGGAGTTTCAGGCATACCTCATTTTTTTCTAATAAATGAAACAGGGGAAATAACTAATATTTGGAATGGCTATCAAGTAGGTATTGAAAAATTGATTACCAATGCAATTGAAGAACAACTAAATAGAAAATAGTATACCGCTAACACCGTATAAAATTAATTGCTGGGTTTAGCCTATTTACGAAAGTCCTCGCGGACTTTCAATCTGTGATTTATTTGCTAGCTTTAGTGCTTAAAATACGCAACTAATCTTATACAAAAACGTTAGGCACAATATAAACTAACAACGAAACATATGAAAAACAGACAATTATTAGGAATTATCATCGTATTGATTTCTTTTTGGGCATGCTCAAATCGACAATCAGATTTTGGAATTGAAAAGGATATTATAATCTCTGGAACCATTTCGGATTATGAGATTGGAAAATCTCCACAGACAATTGAGATTATACGTAGAGACTTTTTCGATTTAAATGAAAAATATGTTGAGAGAATCAATGAGGATGGGACTTTTAAATTTAAATTCCCAATTTCATATACACAAGAATCTTACCTAAAATATGGTAATTTAATTTCGATACTTTGCATACCTGGAGATAGTCTTCACATTCTAATTGACAACAAAATACTTGAGGACAAGAATGTACCGGAATATATAAAATTCTTAGATACAGAGACTGGTAAAACAAATAGGCTTATAATTAAATTCAATGCTGAATTACCAAATGAAAACTATATATACAATAAGGCAAATGAAGCAGAAAGAAATCTATCACCTGAAGAATTTACAAACTACATTCAAAAAAGAGAAAATGAATATTTCACTTTTCTAAATAAGTTCAAAAAAGAAAATCGAACAACAGAATTATTTGATATTTGGGTATATGATAATCTTAAATATGAATCATGGAACGATTTAATGCGATATAGGTGGACTCATCCTCATTATAATAAAATGGAAAGAGATAGTTTTAACCTTCCTGAAAACTATTTTTCGTTTTTGAACGATTATAATATGAATGATAACAGTTTATTTTCAATATCTCATACCGATTTTTTAGATGAGTTTGGTATGTATTCTCATCAAAATCCTAAAGATTCAATAAAAAGAGCTATTACAATATCTCAAACACAAGGTATCGAAAAGTATTTTGATTTTATCAAGCGGATAATTGAACTCAACGCAAATGGATTTACGAAAGATTTGATTATTACAAAGGACTATGTAGGTATTTTAAGCGGACAGGAGCTTAATATGTTTGAGGCTGTTTATGATTCGAATTTTACTGCTCAAAATTATTTTTTGAAAACTATAAACAAAGAACATCAAAAATTAAAAAATTATTTATCAAATCAGAATACATCAAATGCCAATCTTGCAGATATCAAATCATCAATAGTAAAAGGTATAATTGACTCAATAGCTCAAAAATATACAGACAAAGTGATTTATATTGACTTTTGGGCTCCATGGTGCAGTCCTTGCATGAATGAAATGCCTTATTCAAAAGAGATACAGGAGGATTTTAAAGATAATGACGTGATATTCCTTTTCCTTGCGAATAGATGTAAAGAAGATTCTTGGAAAGCAACAATTGCAAATAAAGGACTTACAGGTGAGCACATATTATTAACGGATGACCAATTTAGTGTGTTAGCTGGATTATTAGATATTACAGGAATCCCTCATTACACCTTGATTGATAAAAAAGGGAATATTGTATTAAAAGATGCTCCACGACCAAGTCACAAAGACAAAGTAATTTCAGAAATAAACAGACAAATGAATAAATAACGCCCCATAACAATGTATAAAAAACATAAGTGGCTCAGTGGTTTACGGAACATTTTCTCATTTAATCAGCTCCGCCAAATCTGCGATTTGACGGTTCGTTTTAAAACAGTAAATTTGTGTCTAATCGCACATTTGGCTCAGTGTAACTTGACTAGTAAGAGCTTCGAAATCACTTACGATTTTTTATACTAAACGTTATAGGGCATAAAAACAAACTGAATACAATTAACAAACATAAAATAAATACTATGAGAAAAATCCTAATCCTGACCACTTTAGCATTGATAGGTCTAAGTTCATTTGGACAAAAAATTATTGAAAACCCCTATTTTTGTGCAACAACTGCCAATTATGTGAAGATTACCAAAATTGAACTGCAAGATACAGTAACAAAAATTGATTTTGAGGTAAAATATTTTCCAAAATGGTGGATTAGTATTTCATCTGACAAGACGTACATACAAAACAGTAAAGGAGGGAAAAAACTTTTTGTTAAAAGTGCTGAAGGAATAATACTTAATGAAAAGCATAGGACACCAGAAGATGGAATTAACATTTATACGCTATATTTCCCAGCAATTGAAAAGGGCGTTGAAAAAATTGATTACTTGGAAGAAAGCTGGAAAATATTTGATATTGCATTAATAGAAAAAGAAAAAACCTCTTTTATACCAAAAGAAATACAAGGTAATTGGTTAAAAACAGATGGTAGTAATGAGTGGCTATATGGCATTTATGATGATAAAGTTATTTATCAAAATAAAATCTGGAATAACGTATTGCTTAACAATAAAGGAAAAAACTTTGAGCTAACCCTTAAAGATGGTTCACAACAAGAAAAAATTTACTTGAAACTAAAAAAAGAAAACATATTGATTGGACATTCTCCTGATAATCAACAATTGTATAGCAAAACCAAAACCTATAAATCAAACTACAATATTGAAAATGATGAAGAATATAGTCTTCCTATATTAAGTATTGATACAGCTATTTACAAGGGATTTATAAGTGGTTATCATCCAAAAATGGGTAGTACAGGAATGGCTTATGTAAATGACATAATTATTCACGAGCAAAACTCATGTTTAATTACTATTGAACCTGATGGCAGTTTTTACTGTAAAGTTCCAATGATACATCCGCAAGAGATTTATGTACGAATGCTTAACATGAGTGAGAGCGTTTATCTTGAACCAGGAAAAACAACTTTTCAATACATAGATTTATCAGAATACACATCTGCTTATAAAAACTATAACCACAGAAACAAAAGAGAAAGAAAGTCCTTATTTATGGGTGATGTGTCTAAGGTAAATTCCGATTTGCTTTCAATGGATACAATTTACTATTTCAATTACAATAAAGCTCAAAAGGAGATTTTAGATATGACAGGCAATGATTTTAAAATTTATTGTTTGGATATACTGAACCGAGAATTGAAAGCTTTAGACTTATTTGTTCAAAATAACCAAGTAAGTAAAAAAGCATTGCAAATTAAGCGTATGCAAATTCCATACAGAGTTTATGAAAATATTTTATCATTCAATAGTATGAAAAGCTCTGCTTATCGCAAAAAGCATAAAGTACCAAGAGAACAAAGAGAAATTCCATTGCAATCAGAAACATTTGAACCCAGTTATTATGACTTTATTAATGCGGATGATTTAAACAACCCTATTTCGCTAATATCAGGTGGTGCATATAACTCCTTAATAAACAGGATTCGTTTTTCTGAAAGTGTTCGCCCAAAATCAAACTATTTTTATGTTGCCCTGATGGATACTATTACCTCGAAAGGAATTACCTTATCAATAGATGAAGAAAAAATACTTAATAACCTTATTGGTTGTGAGAATAGAACATGTATCAAAGAAACTCTTGAATCGGATACTGCAACTTGGAATTCGTTTCGACAAAAATATTCAGAATTATTTAGTTCAATTGGTAAAGATGCATATCATCAAACACAATCAGTAAATATGAGTAAATATTTCGGGTTAACTGAAGGATTTGCAACGGAAATAATGTTTGCTCAATCGAAATGCGAAAGAATGAAAGGAATGCAAAAGCCATTTGGAGAAGGTGATAAGGACGAAATTAAAGAAAAGATTTCAGATGACTTTATTGTAAGCTATTTGATAAAACATAGTGACCAAAAGGAAAACGAGATAGAAGAAAAACTTGCAGCAAATAAAACCAAAACAGGGTATGTTATAAACGAAACGCCCAAAACAGAAGCCGATAAACTATTTGATGCGATTATAGAAAAATATAAAGGTAAAGTTGTTTTTGTTGACTTTTGGGCAACATGGTGTGGCCCTTGCAGAAGTGGCATGGAAAAAATTAAACCACTTAAAGAAGAATTGAAAGAGAAGAATATTGAGTTTGTTTACATTACTAATCAATCATCACCAATGGATACTTGGAATATGATGATACCCGACATCAAAGGTGAACATTACAGAGTTGAACAAGACGAGTGGAATCATTTTGCATCTAAATTCAATATAAGCGGTATTCCTCATTATGTTCTTGTTGATAAGGATGGTTCTGTGGTTAAAGATAAAGTGTACTTTGCTTCATCAAATGAAGAACTGAAAAAAATATTTAATGAGTATCTGACACAATAAATTACGCCCTATAACAATGTGTCATACGTAATGGCGGGGAAAGTTGTAAATTTAAAGATTTATGGCTCGCATCAACACCATCTCGGTTTGATAGCGAAGCGCTCCGAAATCCGCCACTACGCATACACTCAACGTTGTAAGCAATATGAAAAAAACGATTTTTACTTTTATAATTTTTCTTTGTTTTCATTCAATGATTGCTCAAAATGAATTATACGTTCCGTTTGACAAAGGAGAAACTGATTTTCCAAAAGGAGTTGACCAATTTTGGGCAAAAGTTTATACAGAGTTCTTAATTGCATTAAAAGAAAATAAAATTGACACACTTAAAACTGAAAAAGAAATTTATAGATTTTTATGGTTAAGAACATTTCATAACCCAATAGTAATCAGAATTGAAAAGAATGATAAAGAAATTAAACTATTTTGGAAACGGTCAAATGGAGAAGGCGGTTATGAGGCGGGAAAAATAGTTGAGAATAAGAGCATTCAATTATCTCGAAAACAATGGAGTGAGTTTAAAAAATTATTAAAAAATTCTAACTTTTGGAAAAATCCTTCAATTAAGAATGACAGAGATATAATTCAAGCGACAGATGGAGCACAATGGGTTTTAGAGGGAATTAAAAATAACGAATATCATATTAGTGAAATTGATGTTTTCAAACCTTGTTGGTATTTGATTAAACTGACAGAAATGAAAATACCTGAAAATGAATTTTACTAAAACTGCTTACAACAACTCATAAAATTTATGCTTAAATTTGAACTAAACATTAACGACAAACATTCTAACAAACCGATTTGCTACAACCGAAAAATCTCCGATTTTCCAGTCGCACAAATCTTATAAAAAACCGTTGTAAAACATTTTGACCAAAATTGAGAGTATATTTTAAATGTCCGAATTGCAACCATGAAAACCGATTAAAAACTGAATCGTGTACTCGGATTGAATTCGCAATGGAAAATGGAAAAATCAGAAAAACTGACTGTAAAAATTGTAATCAGAATTCTACTATGAACGTGAATAAATTTTACGCAAAGGAATCTAAACTGATTTCAATTCTTGCTGGAATTATATTTTTATTAGGAACTTTTATCGGTATTTATTTTGTGATGCAAATGATTTCGGAAATGAAAACCGTAATGGGTATTTATATAATTGCAACTGGATTACTTATTCCTGTATGGATTTACGGAATTTTAAATAGAGAAGACCTAAATAGAGTTCGAACTTTTAATCAAACTTATGTAAGTGAATAAAAAACGTTGTAAAAAAATTTAAATTGATAACTGACAATAAAATTCTGAAATTCAAAAAAAAGGTAACAATACTATTTGTTGACTATTTTCTTTTTGCAGCATTCTCTCAAATAATTTATGAATTGACATGTTTAATTCTTGACAAAGAAAGGTTTTACCCTTGGTGTATTAGACTATTTTCTTTCTTCCTTTATTATTCTATGACTGAATTGAAATTTAATAAAACATTCGGTATGTCATTATTTAAAGTTGAAATAAACAATCCGAATCCACACAAACTGAATTTAGAATTTACTATTTATTCTTTGACATCAATTATAGATAGAACTATATTATTACCGATTCATATGCTAATTGCAATTCTGAATTATGAAAATTTATTTCTATGCGAAAAACTGAGTGGAATAAAATGGAAGAATATTAATTGAATAAAAAAAACGTTTTACAACACCGTATAAAAAAAATTGCTAATTTTAGCTAAACCAAAGTTAGTTGCTTGTTTGCTAGCTTCTGATTTTCCTTCGGAAAATCCTCGCACACAAACACGCAACTTTCCTTATACATAAACGTTATACAAAATTAAAAATGTGTAAAATCCTGAAATA
>JBHOTE010000057.1:0-7484 GCA_042584125.1 Bacteroidota bacterium | reverse complement strand
GACCATGAAAAGGGTATACGGCAAACCAATAAAGTCTTCCTGCCAAGCCTAAAGGACGAAATGTTGCGGTTTGAATGACTTTATTTTCAATGATTTTAAATTCTAGCCATGCTTCTCCAGGTAATTTCATTTCAGCAAAAAGCAACAATCTTCCTTCTTTTTTATCAGCATATAGAACTCGCCAAAAATCTAAAGAATCTCCAACAGAGATACTTGCTCTGTTTGTTCTACCTCTTCTTAATCCAACTCCACCTACAACTTTATCTATAAATCCACGGATTCTCCAAAGCCAGTTTCCGTAATACCATCCTGTTTCACCTCCGATACTCCAAATTTTTTCAATAGAGGAATTAAAATTTTTAATTTTCTTGCTACGAATATCTTTGAAACAACCAAATTCAGGTACTGCAATATATTCTGAAATATTACTATTTATTTCACTACTAGCGTAGGAATCTTTCCAACTAGAAGCTATTTCATTATTTTGAATGTTTTCAAAAGCTCTCATTATTGCTTCCCTATAAGAAATTGGCTCAATTTTTAAGAGTTTATTAATTTCATTATTTCTACAAATAACTTCAACAGTCATACTGTCTACTAGGGACCTGGCAAGTTTGTATGATGTGGAGGTTACGAAATACAGCCAGTATGAAGACAGCTTAGGAGTCATAACTGGAACTGTCCAAATTTTACGTTTCAAATTTCGAATTTTAGCAAATTCCAACAGCATTTCTTTGTAGGATAATATATCCTTGGAACCAATATCAAAATTTCGATTATATGTTTCTTCTTTAAAAATACAGGCTGTTAAAAAATTTAAGACGTCAGAAATTCCTATAGGTTGACATTTTGTTTGAAGCCATTTAGGAGTAATCATCACGGGTAGCTTTTCAACCAAGTCGCGCATTATTTCAAAAGAAGCACTTCCTGATCCTACAATTATTCCAGCTCTAAAACAGGTTAGGTTGAAACTTCCTTTTTCTAAGGCTTCTTCAACAGCTTTTCTTGATAGTAAATGTTTAGATAAATTAGATTCATTAATAATACCACTTAAATAAATAACTTGTTTTACAGAGGTGTTAGAAATTCTTTCTCGAAAATTTTCAGCAGATTGTAATTCTAAAGAATTGTAATTATCTGAAGTAGACATGGAGTGCACTAAATAATATGCTAAGTCAATATCAATAGGAATTTTTGAAAGGGAAGAAGCATCTAGTAAATCTATTTCTATAACAGAAATATTGGCAAGTAGTGATTGTGGCGGATTAAATCTTGATTTGTCTCTTACACAGCATACTACATGATGTCCTTTGTTAATTAGTAAAGGTAAAATTCGTTTGCCTATATAGCCTGTGGCACCTGTTAATAGTATTTTCATTTGAATAGCAATTTTTTATAGAGGTATTGCGTTTCATTTTACGGATAAAAGCTATTGAAAGTGAAACTAAATTTAGCAACTTAAAGGTAATCTTTATTTTTCAAAAATATCTTTCTTCATTTTTGTATCTGTATAAAGCCACATTGAACATAGCTTATATATAATTCTTGCACCTACATTTCCATCCCATTCGCTTATACCTACTTCACATAAGTCAAAACCAATTAATGTTCTTCCTGATTTAAGAATTTTTTCTAATAAATAAATCAATTGTTCAAAGGATAATCCTCCAGGTACCGGGGTTCCTGTTGTTGGGCATAATGCAGGATTAAGACCATCAATGTCTAAACTAAAATAGACTTTTTGTGGTAGTTTGGAGAGAATATCCTCACAAACAGTATCCCAAGTAATACCATTAAATAGTTGTTTTTTGATAGATGAATCTGTGAAATATGAGATGTTATTTTCTTTAGCATAGGTTATTTCTGCTTCACAATAATCTCTAATTCCTATTTGTATTAGTTTTGATACTGAAGGATTTTGTTTTGTAATATTGTAAAAAATACTTGCATGTGAATAATTAAACCCTTCATAAGCTTGGCGCAAGTCCATATGAGCGTCTAATTGTAAAATTCCAAAGTCATCATGAATTTCACTAAGAGCTTTTAAATATCCAAAAGGAGTGCTATGATCACCACCAATTAATCCAACCAGTTTATCTTTAGAAAGTAACGTTTTACTTTCATTATAAATAAATTCATGAAATTCAGCACAAGCTGTATTTACTTCTTTTAATAAATTAATATCTATTGGAAGCTCATTTTCTAAAGCGTAAATGTGCTCCTCCGCTTTTTTTCTTAAGACATCATTTTTTTGTAACCATTCCTTTGAAGATGGGCGCATATAGATGCCTTTTTTCCATTCATTTGGAAAATCAATATCGTACAAGTCTAGTTGTGGAGAGCAGTCTAGAATGTTTTTGGGGGCATTAGAAGTTCCTGCTCCAAAAGAAACAGTAACATCCCATGGAGCAGCAAGAAGTACGATTTTTGCATCTTTTTCATTAAAGGGTAAGCCAATAAAATGGCTGTTATTTTTTCCAATTCCATTAGGGTCAAAATCTTTGTTCATTTGGTTTTTTGTTTTTGAAAAAATAATATGTAATATTATCAAAAAAAGATAATATTTTTGCCAAAGCAATAGGGCTAATTTACAAATAATATACACTTTAATTAGAATATAGTTATGTCTAAAGTAATGATCATCGGAGCTGGCGGAGTAGGGCGTGTAGTTACACAGAAATGTGCTTCTATCCCTGCCGTTTTTTCAGAAATAATGCTAGCAAGTAGAACCAAATCTAAATGTGATGTAATCGCAAAAGAGGTAGGGCAAGGTAGAGTGGTAGCGGCTCAAGTAGATGCAGATAACGTTCCTGAATTGGTTGCGTTGATTAATGATTTTAAGCCTGAATTGATTATTAATGTAGCACTTCCATACCAAGATTTAAACATTATGGATGCTTGTTTAGAGACAGGGGTTCATTATTTAGATACGGCAAATTATGAGCCTTTAGATGAGGCGAAGTTTGAGTATTCGTGGCAATGGGCATACCAAGAGCGATTTAAGGAAGCGGGATTAACAGCTATTTTAGGGTGTGGTTTTGATCCGGGTGTAACAGGGGTTTTTACAGCAAGAGCAGCCAAACATCATTTTGATGAAATGCATTATTTAGATATTGTAGATTGTAATGGTGGAGATCATGGTAAGGCTTTTGCAACCAACTTTAATCCAGAAATTAACATTCGTGAAATTACTCAAAAGGGTCGTTACTGGCAAAATAACGAATGGGTGGAAACAGAGCCTTTTGAGATTAAACAAGTATTAAATTACCCAAACATTGGTGGTCGTGATTCTTATGTTCTATATCATGAAGAATTAGAGTCACTTACTAAAAATTATCCTTCTATAAAACGTGCACGTTTTTGGATGACTTTTGGACAAGAATATTTAACACATTTGCGTGTAATCCAAAACATTGGAATGGCTCGTATTGACAGTATTAATTATAAAGGAGTAGATATTGTTCCTCTTCAATTTTTAAAAGAAGTGCTACCAGATCCAGGTAGTTTAGGGGAGGATTATAGCGGAGAAACTTCTATTGGCTGTCGTATAAAAGGAATAAAAGACGGAAAAGATAAAACCTATTATATTTGGAATAATTGTAGTCATCAAGCAGCTTATGACGAGACTGGTGCACAAGGGGTTTCTTATACTACAGGTGTTCCTGCTATGGTGGGGGCCATGATGTTTTTAACGGGAGAATGGAAAAAACCAGGTGTTTACAATGTTGAAGAATTTAATCCAGATCCGTTTTTAGAAAAATTAGCAGAGCATGGTTTGGCATGGCATGAGGTTGTAGATGTAGATTTAGAGTTCGACTATAATGCTTAATAAAATAGCATCACCTGCCTATGTTATAGACATGGCATTGTTGCGTAAAAACTTAGAGCTGATACAATATGTTCAGGAGCAATCTGGAGCAACTATTATATTGGCTTTTAAGGGGTTTTCTACTTGGGGTACTTTTCCATTGGTAAGAAAATATGTAAAAGGTGCTACTGCCAGTTCATTGTATGAGGCTAGGTTGTGTTTTGAAGAAATGGGTTCTCTAGCTTATACGTATTCTCCTGCATATCATCCTGCAGATTTTAAGGATATATGTAGTTATTCGGGACACATTGTATTTAATTCTATACAACAATTAGCAAAATATTATAAAGAGACACAGGAAGTAGGTCATCAAATTTCTTGTGGCTTACGTGTAAATCCAGAGTATTCTGTTGTGGAAACAGATTTGTACAATCCCTGTGCTTTAGGTTCAAGATTAGGAATGAAGGAAGCCTTGCTTCCAAAGGAGTTACCAAAGGAAATTGAAGGATTGCATTTTCATGTATTGTGTGAATCTTCAGCAGAGAATTTGGTAGATGCCTTGGTGCTTTTTGAAGAAAAATTCAGTCGTTATTTTCATCAACTAAAATGGGTGAATTTTGGTGGTGGCCATTTAATGACAAGAAAAGGATACAATGTAGACTTACTTATAAATACACTTCGCACTTTTAAAGAAAAGTACAACTTAGAAGTAATTTTAGAACCGGGTTCTGCTATTGCTTGGGAAACGGGTGTTTTAATATCGGAAGTGTTAGATGTCGTAGAAACAGACGGAATATCAACAGCAATTTTAGATGTCTCTTTTACTGCTCATATGCCAGATACCTTAGAAATGCCTTATAGACCAAGTGTTAGAAATGCTATTGATGCCGTGGCAGGCGGTAAGTTTAATTACAGATTAGGAGGAGTGAGTTGTCTTGCCGGAGATTATATGGAAGCTTATAATTTTGGAAAACCATTAAATATAGGAGATCGTGTTATTTTTGAGGACATGATCCATTATACGATGGTTAAAACAACCATGTTTAATGGAGTAAATCATCCAGATATTGTTTTGCTTCAAGAAGATAAAAGCACTAAGGTACTTAAGAAATATGATTACGAACATTTTAAAGGAAGACTGGGTTAGTAAAGATTGATCCAGTTTTTTGTTGTTCAATGAAAAAGTTCACTAATCTTATTTAATCAATGATTTCGGTCAAAGAGAAGTTTTATTTTTTTATTTTAAATATTGCTCTAAGCATTCGGAGTGATCTTCCAAAAATTCGTTAATTTCTTCAATAAAATATTTTTTTTGTTGCTCTCTATTTATGGTGAGGTGAATAACAAGTGTGTCTGGAATAATGCCCGTTGTAACGGTCCATGTTAAAGCATTGGGGCATTCAACCAAAGAAAAACGGATCCCGCCTTTAATCAAATGGCGAGTTAATGTAAATTCTCCCCAAACACCTCCAACACTTGCTTCAGTTTCATTTAGGCTACCAATTACAAAAAGATCGCTACTAAACGATTCTAGATTATGAAGAGTTAGTTTATTTTGAATAAGGGTTTCTTGTGTTTTAATGTTCAGTTTTTTGAAGAATTCCATATTTGTTTTTTATGCTAGTTTAAGGTTTTGGTAAGGTAAGTATATAAATAGCAATAAATAGGGTGGCAATTGCAGTTATTAAAAAAGTTATGATTGCGCCAAACTGAAACCAAATAAGTCCAGCGATGGAGCTAGCCAGCATGGTACAAATACTTTGAAAACCAGAAAAAGTTCCAATGGCTGTTGCAGTATCTTTTTTGTCTGTAATATTTGAAATCCAAGCTTTTGAAATTCCTTCTGTTGCAGCTGCATAAATTCCGTAAAGAAAGAATAGACCAAAAAACATATAAATATTTGTATTTGTAGACATGCCAAAATAAACTACTGAAAATAAAAGAAGGCCAATTATAAATATGTTTTTTAGGCCTACTTTGTCTGCAATTATACCTATAGGGAAAGCAAACAAAGCATAAATAAGATTGTAAAAAATATAAAGTTGAATTACGAAAGAATCATCTAAACCTGATTCTTTTGCTTTCAGTAATAAAAAAACATCAGAACTATTAAAAAGTGTAAATGCCAAAAGTCCAAGAATTAATTTTTTGTAGGCAATAGGACTTATTTTCCAATACTTGAGAAAGGAAAAAAGGGGGGTGTTAACTTTTTGTGTATTTCTATTTGGATTTTTGTCTTTAAGTAATAAGGAAACTAGCACCGCTAATAGTCCTGGGATAAAAGCAATAAAGAAAAGAGTTTTATAGTTTTCAGGATAATAATGCAAATAAATCAAAGCTAATAATGGACCAAGTACAGCTCCTAAAGTATCCATTGAACGATGAAATCCAAAAACTTTTGCCTTAGTTTTGTGAGTTGCTTCATCAGAAAGTATGGCATCTCTAGCTCCAGTTCTAATACCTTTTCCAAACCTATCAATAGTTCTTGCAAAGAATATCCAAAGTGGATAAATAAAAATTGCCATCATCGGTTTGGAAATAGTGCTTAAGGCATAGCCTAATTGAACAAAGGGAACTCTTTTTCCAGAGTTGTCAGAACGTTTACCAAAATATCCTTTGCTCAATCCTGCTATGGCTTCTGCTACTCCTTCTAAAATTCCAATGAGCACAATAGAAAAACCAATGGACTTTAAGTAAATTGGCATAATGGGGTACAGCATTTCACTAGCGGTATCTGTAAACAAACTAACCAATGATAAAATCCAAACTGTCCGACTTATATGTTTCAATTTATTTAATTTAATAAAGATTTCTTTTTTTATGCTATATGTGTAGTGGTAGCTAAGATGATAAGACCTTAGTTGTATCAGACTTGTTATAAATGTAGTAATTTTTTACATGAGGTGTATGTCTTAGGTAATTAATTAGAAGATTCTTCATAGCTAATGGTAACATAGAGTTGTGGCAATAGGAAGCTGAGAATTTAATGTGTTTTAATATTATTTACTTAAAACTAAAAGATTTAAATAATACATAGTTAGTTTTTGATGGTAAATGGTTTCCCATAAAAGACAAATTCTCAAGACTATTATGTACGGTGAATTTATGTTTTGATTTTATTTTGGTCTGTAAGGTTTTTACCAAAGTATTATCAATATACCATTTTACTAAATACCTATTATTGTTTTCAGTAAGTTCCAATTTAAAAGAATGCCATTTTTCACTGGTTACTTTAAAAATTTCTGATGTATGAGGGTAATTTTGCGAAGTACAATGGACAAGGACTTCGTTCGATTTTGCCTTTATTTTTTTTCTGTCTACTTTTTTTCCTGAACCTATTTCAAAATCAATTTCATATGGTTTTTTTCCTGAATGATAAATAAAAGCGCCTATACTACATTGGTCGTTTGTATTGAATTGTGGAACATAGATTTTCCACGTATAAGTTCCAAGACCAAAATTTTTCCTTTTGGTTTTTACTTTTACTCTATCCGTACTGTTTGGTCGTGTAGTAATTTTCAGGGAATTGTTTTCTAATTGATAAGATTTTGGATGACCAAAAGAGTTGTCTTTCCAATTTTCGTTAAAAGCATGTTGGTTGTCAAAATAATCTATAAAAGGAACGCTTTTTGTTGCATTTTTTTTAAAAATTAAATGGTTGCCACAACTATTAATG
>JBHOTE010000056.1:0-7553 GCA_042584125.1 Bacteroidota bacterium | reverse complement strand
CAATTAACACTCAAGCACTTGTATAAAAACAGAAAGATTCTCTATTCCCAATGTTTAGTTTTAAATTAAAAAAACACTAATTACGGTTTTCCCACAGAAATTTTCTTGTTTTTCGACCAAATAAGTATTAATTTGCAAAATAGTTTGCTTTTTCTTTTTTTTTAAGTTTGATAAATGTAAAAAAAATATATACAATTATCCAAATGGACAATTTATTTAGTATGAGTTATTACTCAAAATATTTAGGTGCTTTTCTATTATTTATTTTCTTAATGTCATGCAATAAACAAGTGGATACTGAATTGCGTGAGGCACTAGACAATTCTGGAAGTAACAGAAAAGAACTTGAACGTGTATTAGAGTTTTACAAAATCAAGAAATCAGATAGTCTTAAATATAAAGCAGCCAAATTTCTAATTGAAAATATGCCCTATCATAATTATATAAAACCTTTTCGTGAATTTGACTTTGCATTTGACAGTATAGAAAATTTCCAAAAAAGCGAACTAAACAATTATAGGCTAGAAGCTTTTAAAAGTATATTAGATTCAATTTCTGATTATTCTAATGTAGAACAACCTAAGTTTGTTAAAGACCTTGAAAGTGTTAAAGCAGATTTTCTTATAGAAAACATAGAACTGGCATTTAAGGCATGGTATAAAATCCCTAATGATAAAAGAGCATCGTTTGATGATTTCTGTAAGTTTATTTTACCATATAGAAGCTCAAACGAACCGCTCGAAAATCATTCAAGAAAAAAGTTATTCAATCAATATACATGGGTATATGATTATTTAGAGAAAGGTATCTCTCTTGAAACTATTGTAGATAGTATTAAGGCTGGTTTCAATTTTAGAACTTTTATAGGAATAGGTAGTTCGTATCCTGTACCATTAAGTATAAGCCAAACAGAAAAATCTAAATTAGGGCAATGCAGCGATGGCGTAAATTATTATGTGAATGTGATGAGATCTTTGGGTATTATGGCTGCAAAAGATTATGTAGAACATTGGGGTAACGACCCTTTTGCCAAAAGCCACTCTTGGATATATACTCAATTGGGTAGCGAAATTTATCTAACAGATGTACACAAAAAAAGTAACATTAAAGGTATTTATAAAAATGAAAGCATACCCAAAGTATATAGAGCTAGGTTTGACAACGCAAAAAACGAACAAGATATTCACCTTAAAGAAGATGTTACAGATCAATACGTTTTAGCCATGGATGTTGATATAGAGAATATTTTCAAACTCGAAGCAAAAGAACCTGCGTTAACTGTTTTTGATAAACGAGAAGGTTGGTATCCTGTAGTTCAGGGAGAAAAAACAGACGAAAAATTCAAATTTAACAATATAGGCTATAACGTCTTGTATTTGCCTATGGATAATGAAAGTAAAAAACCAATCAATTATCCTTTTTTTATAGATGCCTCCAAAAACATTCGCTTTTTTAAACCTGATAAAAATATTTTAGATTCAATAACGCTTACTAGAAAAATTGGTTTAAGCACAAGACGATACAGAGGAAAACGATTATGGTTAGAAGCCTTAAATGAAAGTATTATTGAAGCATCCAATAATTCAGAATTTAAAAATGCTAAAGTATTACATGAAGTTTCTAACTTTAGTAGTACTCACATTCAAAACATAAAGTTAACAAATAGAGCAAAATATAAGTATATAAGATTTAACAGTAAAAAACCAAAATCTTTTTTAGCTAAATTGGCATTCTATGATTTAGACATGAAGCCATTACAAGGGGAAATTATTGAAGAAAATATTTTAAAAGAAACCAAAGACTATAAATATGGGGCATTTGATGATAATACCCTAACCTATTCTGGAGGCGATTATTTTAAATTTGGTTTTAAGCTTTCTAAACCCGAAACTATTGGTTTTGTAGAATTTCAGTCCAGACATGATGATAATCACATTAATAAAGGCGAAGATTATGAATTGTTTTATTGGGATAAAGACTGGAAATCTTTAGGAAAGCAAAAAGCACAAGATACTTTGCTTAATTATAATAATGTACCTAAAAATGCACTGTTATGGCTAAGAAATTTAACAAAAGGAAGAGAAGAACACGTTTTTTGTATAGACCAAAATAAGAAACAGCATTGGCTTGGTTTTGAGAATGCCAAAAAATAATCTTTAAACACTAGTAATATTTATATAAACCTAAAAAAATAGCATGAAGAAAAATTGAAAAATAATTAAAATCCTTAATTGAATAAAAGTAGATTTTGAATTACGGGAGTGTAAAAAAGTAGTTCATAACTCTCGAAAACTGAGCAATCGGAAAGGAGAACTTCGAAGTTAATGTTAAATATCTATTATTGATAGATAGATAAAAAAAATAAAATGAAAAAGAAACAATTAATAAACAAATCAAATGTTACAGCCACCATTGTAACTACAATGCTACTAGCTATTGTAATTAGCTTTATAACAGCTTGCGAAACTGAAACACAAACAGAACCCAACTATTCCGAAGCTGAGTATCTTGAGCTTGATGTTTACAATAAGTATAAAATGGGAGAAAAAGAATTTGCAATAATATTTAAAGCAATTAAAAGGCTTGAAATAAGTAGAGTTAACGGCTTGTATAAAATAAAAGAATCAACAGCAGAAGACCTAAACATTTCACCTAAATTATTTAATTACATAACTGCTAGTTTCGATTATACCAATAGTACTTTAAACCCTAAATTATCATCTAATAAAAATAAAATTACTCGGTTAAAATCTGGAAATTATGAAGATATTTATCAACAAATTGATACCACATATTGTCTTTCATACGCTATATCTAAAATAGGTCATTATTCATTGAACATTACTAAATCCTACCAAGATAGTGAGGAGTGGGGAAATGGTGTAATGGTTCCTTATAATGAAGAATTAAATCAATATGATATTTATAACGTTATCACATTCATCAAACATTTTTATCCAAACACGTCTCAGGTAAATCCTAGCAACTTAGATACAGGTTTTTTGAACAATCAAATAATAATTTATAAGACCTCAAATGGAGGATATCATGCTGTTAATGCAACATATTATAATAGTTCAGGAGTTTTTTTTGCTATAGATGCCAAAACCGATAGATCAACATCTATTTTTTCAAGCGATGTAATTACTGTATTTCAAACGCAAAATTAAGATTATGTTAAGAAGATATCACATTACTATTATAACATTTCTAATAACTTTAAATGTTTTTTCTCAAAATAATTTACCTTACAAAAAGAATCTACCCTCCTACAAGCAATATTTTAAGGAAAAATTAGGCATAACAGTCTCTTTTCCAGAGAAGTTAAAAGATTTGAACAAATATTTTGAAGGTTGGAAAGTTCGAGAGGCGAAAGAAATACGTACAGGAAATATGTATGGCCCGTTTTTTTTAACTAAAGACAAACATTGTTTGATTGCTTTTCCTTATGATTATTTTACATTATTTCCAAATCAGAAAAACAACCATACCGCACATAACAATTTTTATTTTTATCCAAAAAGCCAAGTAACTGCTGAAATAGAAACATCACTTGGCTTATATTATGACCAAGGAGATTCAAGGAATAAAGATATAGAACAAGCTGAATTATATAATTATGTAAACTTTATTTTTGGTAAACAGGCCCAAGAAAAATACAATGCCGACTCTTTCTCAGTTTCTCATTTACCAAATGGAAATGAGACTTATTTTTTTGATGAGGAACTCGAAAACCTCCGTAAAGAAAAGTATCCGTACTGCACAAGTTTATTTATACAAAAAGATGAAAGAGTTGTTCTTGCTATAAAGTTTTTCTTCACAGAAAAAGGTTTCAAGAAAAAAGAAAAGTATATTAATATGCTAGACAAACATATTTGGTTTGATGTGAATTTTAAGCCTGATTAAAGCATGTTAAGCATCATAAATGTTATTACATTAATTTTTCTCGGAAGTGTGTTTCTCACTTCCGTGAGTTTTGTAAATGAAGAAAATACAGTAAAATTTTATTTTACGGTATTTTCTTTCCTTTTAATATTACTTTATGTAATCTTTCTTAAGAACGAAAAGAGTAGAAATGTATTAAAAGAAATCACCTCTATTAAAGTTTTAAAAGGTTTTTATACAGTTGGTGTAGTTCAATCATTATTAGGTATATGCCAATACATAGGTTGGTTTACAACAAAAAATCATTTTTTTAATGTTACTGGAAGTTTTGACAATCCAGCTGGTTTTTCATCTGTTTTGTCCATGCTGTTTCCCATAGGAGTCGTTTGGAGTTTAAACTCTAAAAAAACAGAACGCTATCTGCTTCTGTTTTCATTAAGCATAATGCTTTTTTCTATCCTTTTGTCAGGTTCTAGAACAGGTCTATTGGCTGTTATTGCAGCTACAATTTTTATTTTTACATTAGAGTTTCAATTAGTTTCAAAAATTAAAAATTCTAAAAAAGCCAGGGCATTTGTTGCTTTCTTCTGTGTTCTTTTGCTTATTGTAATTTTAGGATTATATAAATTAAAGCCGCAATCGGCAAATGGTAGACTGCTTATATGGGAAGTGTCAACTGAAATGATAAAAGACAAGCCTCTAATTGGTTTTGGATACAATGGATTTAAAGCACATTACATGGATTATCAGGCAAAATATTTTAAACAAAACCCAAAATCAGAGTATAGACAATTGGCAGACAATGTTTCTCACCCGTTTAATGAGTTTATTAAAATCATTGTTAACTATGGTGTTTTAGGTCTTCTAATTTATCTTGTTATAATACTCTTTCTTTTTAAGAAAATTATAGAGCTAAAACCTTTTAAACGAAACTTATTTTTAGGCATACTTGTTTCGTTTTTTGCGTTTTCATTTTTTTCGTATCCTTTGCATTACACGCCTGTATGGTTTTTGTTAATATATTCTGCTCTAATTGTGGTTTTTAATGAAACGCCAAAAATGGAGTTTTATAAAAAAACTAGAGTAATAATAGGTGCAATATGTTTAGGGGGAATTATCTTTTTTTCTATTGGTATGTATTTAGAGTTGAAATGGAAAAAAATTGCTACAAAATCATTACAAGGACAAACGGAACAAATGCTTCCCGAATATGAAGTCATTTATCCTTATTTAAAATTTAACGCACTTTTTCTTTATAATTATGGAGCAGAGCAAAACTTTATAGGAGAATACGAAAAGAGTATAAAATTATTAGATGCATGTAAAAAGCAGTTGAACGATTACGATTTACAAATGTTATTGGCTGATAATTATTACAATATTGGTAATGCCAAAAATGCAATTAAAATATATCAACACGCAGAACACATGATTCCTTGCAGATTTTTACCTCTCTACAACCAATTTGAGATTTACCAAATGGAAAATGATACTGTTAAAGCCAATGCAATTGCAAAAAAGATTATTAATAAGCAAGTAAAAGTAAAATCCTCGATGGTCAATTTGATTGTTACTAAAGCAGAAAATTATTTAAATCTTAGTAAGCCTGAATCAAGAGAAACTTCCGAATATAGAGGAAAAGTATATGGAAATGAAAAATAACTGGTGGCAACACCGTATAAACTTTATTGCTGTTAAAAGCTTATTTTGGAAAGTTTTCGCACACTTTTAATACAGTATTTATTTAATAACGTTACGCTAATCCCAACGCAACAAAGCTTATACAAAACCGTTACCCAACATTTGAAAACAGCAACTTACAAATTAAATTCAAAGTCTATAATGAGATTAATAAGAACAAATCTTATTATTCTATTTCTGTTGTATGTTTTGAACTATTTCTTTTTTAAAGTTTATAATCCGACTGTAATTCTAATTACAATTGGACAATTTTTCATTCTGTTTAACGGACCAGCAATTTATCTTTTAATAAACTATTATAAAAACAATAAAAAAACGGAATTTTCTATTGACAAGAATTCCAATAAAATTTCAATTATTGAAAACGGAATAACTAAAGAATATTCGCTGAATGAAGTTAAACATTCAATTTACAATCTTGGAAAATACTGGCAAAATGCAATTGACAAAAACTATCGAATTCCAACAATTTTCTCTGATTTTGGATATTGGGATTTAACCTTTGATAATGGAGACCGATATTATCTTACGACTTTACTTCAGGACTTTTTATTAGAAGAAGATAAGGTTAAAGACACAAAGTACAGATTTAGACTTATTCCATATATTGACAAATCAGAAACGGAACAAGGAATTGAATTAAAACCAATAGAATACAAACCGAAAAGTAGAACCGAAAAACTGAAAGAAAGTTATAAGGTAAAAACTAACGAGGAACTGAAATATATTATTGAAAATAAAAGTAAATATCAAAAGGAAGCAATTAAAGTAGCAGAACAAATTCTGAAAGAAAAAAACGTTGGGTAACACCGTATATAATTTATTGCTTGTTCTAGCCTACTTACGAAAATCCTCGCGGATTTTCTATTCGGTTTTTATTTGCTAAATTACGTGCTAAACCACGCAACAAACCATATACAAACACGTTGGCTGTAATTTAAGAAAAATCATAAATGGCAAGAATATATGGAACTATAGAATCGTTGAAATCCTTAAAATCCGAATTAGAGGACAAAGGAATTTCCAGATTTAGTTCTGTAAAAGAGATTAAGACTTTTTTGTCAAATTACAATTCAGAAAAACTAAAAATCCTAAACGAAATATCGTATGAGTTAGAAAAAGAGTATTTGGAAACGTGTACTAAACTCGAACGAAGAAATCAGGAAAAAAATGAAATAATCAATTTAGAGAGTGAAAAAATAAATAATAAAATTTCTGATTTACAGACTAAAATTGATTCAATTAATAACAACAAAGAAAAAAGCTTTTTAAAAAAAATAAGCTCAAGTATAAGACTATATTTTCTTAAAAATAAATCAAAACATTTTCTCAAAAATAAACCTGAACTGATAAACTCATTTATAAAAGAAATATCTAAAAAAAATGAAAATGATGAATTTTTTATTAAAAAATACCAAACAGAAAAACAGCAATTAATTAAAAAAAGAGCAAAGCCTAAAACTGAAAAAATAGAATATACACGCAATGTTTTAGAAAATACAAAAAATCTAATCTCAGGAGCAATTGGTGAAAATTTAGTTGTTAAAGAAATAATGAAACTTTCAGATGACTACGTTTTGATTAATGATTTTAATTTAAGCTTTTCTAGACCAATTTTTTATAGAAAACATAATCAGAGAATCTATTCCATACAAATTGACCATCTTTTAGTTTCAAAAGCTGGAATTTTTATAATAGAAACAAAAAACTGGAGTAAATCATCTGTAAATTCAATTAGTTTAAGGTCACCAATTGAGCAAATTGAAAGGTCTAATTTTGCTCTTTATATATACATTTCGGAAAATATAACATTAAATGAACATCATTGGGGAGAACAAAAAATTCCAATTCGAAATCTTATTGTTATGATTCGCAATAAACCAAAAGCTGAATTTAAGTATGTAAATATAAAACTGCTAAATGAACTGAATGATTATATTAAATATTTTGAATCTATTTTAACCAAT
>JBHOTE010000055.1:0-7578 GCA_042584125.1 Bacteroidota bacterium | reverse complement strand
AAATGGTAGTTACAATAATTATTTCCGCTCTGTGTTGACTTCCGCCAACCTGCTTTGTTTTTTTCTTAAAAACTAAAAAAAATCTTGAGAAAAATTTGCGAAAATAAGTTCCGATTTTTCGGTAAACTTATGCATGCCAACGGTCTCGTATAACCGTCAGTTACGGGATTAAAGTTACTGTTTTTCGGATAAGCACTGACGCTCGCGATTCCGAGTGGATTCGGACGTAGTCGAATCCGCCGTAATTGCGGTTATACATTGTTACAGCACGTATTTATTCTTCAAAATGTTTTTCGAAGCTATTTTCGCCTCGTCCACGTATCCACTTTTTTCGTCCGCAATAGTTTTCAATTCCGATTCAGTTTTCGTCTCGAATTTCCGCTCATACATTTTAATCAAATTTTCTTTTTTCGCGCTCTGTTCCGCCAAATCCTTTTCAGTGAATTCTTTTTCAGGGAATATTTGATTCAGAATCTGTTTGTTTAAGGCTAAGAAAATTATAAGTAAAGTCAGAAAAATTGGATTGAATTTAATTAGTCCAATTCCGAATATTATGTTCGAGTAATAAATGTCAATCAGATTTACAATTCCGAGAATTAATGTAAGACCGAATATGTAAACATATATTTTTTTGTTCTTAAAGTACAGAACGGATGAGATTCCCACGAGTCCAATTCCCACGTAATGTTTATAATTCAAAACGTAATCCGTAAATAATGTAATTCCGATTGAAATTGTCAAAAGGATTATTGAAATTATAAGCGGAACTATGTCTTTACCGATGGTTTTTCCCATATGTGCTGTAACGGTTTGCATATGGCTTGTGGCGGTTTCGAAGCACTTTCCTGTCCATCGAAACCAAAGCTGGCTACGGAGCGAAAACCTTACGGGCTTCCGTTCACCCGCCATAAGCTATATGCGTTGTTGTAGCACGTTTTTATTTTTTTTAGCAAGTCTGATGGAAATAAGCATATTCTTTTCCGTTCCAATAAATCTGTCCACCACCTACTTCCGATTTCTCAATTTGCAATGACGGATTCTTAAGAATAAGCTCTCCTTTTTCACCAGTTCCTGTATTTTCTTCAAGGCCTGGCTCATTTAACCTATCTCGATTTACTTTCCATATGTCTATGTAATCCATATCATCTGAGAGTCCGTTTTTTATTTCAGTTCCTGCACCGAGTATATAAATTTTGTTTGTCACGCCATGGATAATTGCAAATCCAACTTTATCAGTCTCTGTCTGACGAATGGGAAGAGCTATATCAATATTTCCATCACCGTTGAAGTCTGCTTCTAAATATATTGGATTCATGCGGTTCTCGATTTTAAATTCCTTTTCAAGTTCGAGGTTATTAATGAAGTCCAACTTCAAAATTCTCTCAGGTAGTCTTTCAAGAATGTAGTAATCGGTTGTGCTGTAATCATTTTCTTCAGAATGGTCTATAAAAACTGTATCAACTACGGTCTTAACAATTCTTATTGTGTCCCTAATGATTTGGCTATTCTCGGTAGTCTTTCCGTCCTTTTGAGAATTACAAGAGATAAGAAGTCCAATTGTCAATATGATTAGTAGTCTGTTCATTTTTTTTAATGTGCTATAACGGGCTTTTATAAGATTTGTGCGACTGGAAAATCGGAGATTTTTCGGTTGTAGCAAATCGTTAGTTGAACGATTGTCGTTTGTATTAGTTCAAATGTAAGCATAAATTTTATGAGTTGTTGTAACACGTTTTTTTTCTAATGTTCAAATTGTCTACCATTTTCAATCTTGGAAATCAGTTTATCACACATTTTACTTAACTCGACCAATCTCAATTTATTATTCGATTCATAATACAGATTCTTGTCGGCAGAATCAGTTGTCAAATCGAATAAATCAAATTTATTTATAAAACTATCATTTTCAGTTTGAAATTGAAACATTCTAAAACAAGAATGGTCAGTTTCTAAAACAGTTGAATTTCCCCCATTTTCAATTGTAGTGTACTTTTTAACAATCTCATTTTTCAGGTTATCTTTACTTTCAATAAAAGACTCAATAATTTTAGTCTCAGTTATATCAATTTGTCTATAATTTTTACACGTGTCAAATTTTTTGATAAAACTCTTATTGTTAATTCTCCAAAATAAATAAGTTTCATAAAATGAATCGCATTCATTTGGAAAAACTATTTTCGTTCCTCCAACACAAAATATTTTCACAGAGAAAAAATCATTTACTCCTTTTAATTTTAATTCTGAAGTAAATTCGGTAACCAATGAATCAATTTTATTTTCCTCTTGCTGTGAATATGTTAAATTATTCAGAGTTAAAATCATTATCAAAATTATCTTTTTCATCGAATGTGTTACAACGGTTTTGTATAAGGTTAGTGTGGGAGTTGATAATCGAAGGATTATCAGCCTAGCACTAAGCTTATACTTATTTTATGTTTTTATCTTTGTCGACCTAAAAATACTTAAATAAGTAGAAGTGACATAGTAAAAAGACACAAACCTTTGAAGTAAACTATAAAAACCCACATTAACCTTATACGGTGTTGTAAGTAGTGCTTTTTTCATTCACTTACTTAATTTCAAAATCCTAAACGCTCCTTGAATTACCAATACAAAAACGATTGTTCCAATAATCAAATCAGGTTTATTAGAACTCAAATAATGCACTAAAATTCCAGCAATTATTACTCCTAAATTGATAATCACGTCATTCGAGGTGAAAATCATACTTGCTTTCATATGTGCTTCTTCTTTGCTTTTTGACTTTTGCAAAATGTAAAGACAAATTCCGTTTGCTATAAGTGCAAAAATCGAAACGATAATCATTGTCGAAAAATCTGGAAGTTTCTCGTCTCCGAAAAATCTTCTTAAAACTTCTACAAATCCAATAATCGCAAGAGTTATTTGAAAATATCCAGCAAGTTTGGCAATCCGTTTTTTCTTTATTACTGTTCCGCCAACTGCAAACAAACTAATTCCGTAAACAAAACTGTCAGCAAGCATATCTAAACTATCGGCAACAAGTCCCATAGATTTTGAGATTATTCCTGTTGTCATTTCGATTATGAAAAAAGCAAAATTTATGACAAGAACAGACCAAAGTAGTTTTTTTTGGTTTGCGTTTTCTTTAAATTCAGTTTGGTCGGTTTGTTCAGTCGAGATTTTTTTTCCGCCTAAATTCAGTTCTATAACTGAATTTTCGATTTGGTCAATTTCTCCGCTGTGAAAAACGGTTAATTTTCGATTCGGAATATCAAAGTCCAAATTCGCAATGCTCGAAATTCCGTCCAATTTCATTCGGATTAGATTTTCCTCTGAAGGACAGTCCATTTTGGTAATTTCAAATATTGTTTTATTCACTCGGTTTGTTGTTTTTTTGCATTACTTACAACGTGTTTGTATAAGATTAGTGTGGGAGGTAGACAATGATTTTATTGTCAGCCGAGCCACAAGCTTATACTTATTTTATGTTTTTTCTTTGTCGATTTAAAAATACTCAAATAAGTATAAGCGACACAATAAAGAAAGACAAAACTTTGAGAAAAGACAAAAATCCCACATTAATTTTATGCGTTGTTGTACAAAGTTTTTATTCGAATATTACAGTTTCGGTTTGTTTAATTAATTCAATTCCTGAATCTAAAGTAACTATAACTGTAAAAATAGAAGAATTAGGTATGTTTTCATATTTTATCAAGTCAAGATTAAATTGATCATGAAAGTCACCTATGTTTTCAGCTAATAATTCATTTATAGACTTATCTTCATGTGAGTTAAAATTATTCGAAATATCTGTTCTTTCATTAGTTTCTGTATTTTTTACTGCAATTATTATTGAATTAATTGGGTCTTTAATAGTTAGTTCAGACTCGCAAAAACAGTCAACAACAGCATAGGCAGAAGTAAAACCAAAAGGATTCATATTAAATTTCGATTTTATATTTGCAACTTGTTTTGTTTCTTCACTAAGGTAAATTGTCAAACCAAATGAGTCCATAGGTATGGAACTAGAAATTTCGGTATTTTCAAAACCTCTTGTATCCCATGTTTTTAATTCCAAACCTGTATATGTCATCTCAAAATGTTCATCGCTACAGTCACAAAAACAAGAGGAAAAAATAAATGGAATAAAATAAATTAGAAATACAGAAATGATTTTTTTTGACTTCATTTTTCATAAATTTTGTACAACGTGTTTGTGTAAGAAATGTTGCGGTTTTGTCAGCGAGGAATTTCCGAAGGAAATTCAGAAGTTGATAAAAATGCAACAACTTTCATTTTAGCTGAATGTAGCAATTTTTTTTACACGGTGTTGGGTACAGTTAATATTTCTCCATTTTTTGTTATTTCAAATTTAAGTTCTTTCAGTTTTTCGTTTTCTCTAACAAATATTCTTAAAAGCTTTCCTTTTTTATGAATTAGTTTTTGAGTGATTTTTCCACTAGAGTTATAAAATTTTGATTCTCCGTGATAATTCCAATTTTTTATATTGACTTCGTATTTTGTTTTTCCATTTTCATAAGTATCAGATATAAATCCATTTTTCGGGCCATCTAGCCAAATTTTTCACTTATTAAATAAACATTTCCTAAATCAATTGTACTCTGATTACACTCAATTTTTATTTTTGTAATATAATGACCATAATATTTAAAAACAATTTCATTTAGACCTTTTTTAGAAGTTTCTAATTCCATTTTCCCATTATAATTCATCCATTTCGTAGGTTTACCATTTAGATAAATTTCTGCCCATCCGCTTTCTCCATATTCATTAATGAGAATTCCTTTTATCTTATGTTGTCCATTTGATAAATTCGTAAAAATTAATAAAATTATTATCAGAAGTTTCGTTTTCATAATTGTACCCAACGGGTTTGTATATGAAAAGTAGCGGATTTTTATTCACTAATTTTTGTATTTAATCCTTGAACTTAATATAAAATTTAGTTTCGTTTAAGCACTTAGACCGCTATTTTTTATATACTTTGTTGGTGGTAGTTTTTGTCTTAATAAAATAAACTCCTGTTTTTAGTTCTGATAAATTGATAACCAATTCATTTCTGCTTTTTCTGGTACTTATTAATGTTTTAGTTAAATTCCTCCCTAATAAATCAAATATATTTAACTGATTTAATTCAGTCTCGTTACCTACGATAGTTATTTTTTCTATCGCTGGATTTGGATGTATTTTTATTAAATTGAATTCCGAGTTGTGGTTATCCATTGATAAAGTAGAACTATTACATATAAAACTGTCTACAAATAATTCATTGTTTGGGTATAAATCGAACCATAACCTCATTGTAGTCGCTGTTGCTGTGAAATTTACACTTTGCATTGTATAAGATTCACCTGTATTAATGTATTTATAGGTTCCTGGGTAAACATTTTCAACGGGACCTACGTAAAAATCAGCTTTTCCTCCCTTTGCATAAAAATTAAGTTCGTAATTAGTTGAAACCGATAGTCCTGTTATATTTGTATAAAGTTGATTGTAAAGTTCAGCATGTCCATTACATTTCGCATCCTTTAATCCCGAATAAGGGTTAGTTGTATTTATTATAATATTGGTCGATGAATCCCACCAATCTCTCAACCTTGTCCAACCACTAAAATCATTTTCAAACTCATTATTCCCTCCTGCAATTACTTGAGAATAAAGTTGAAATGAATTCAAGAATACTAATAAAAATGAAACGGCCAATATTTTTTTCATAACTTGAAATATTTTTAATTTAAAGATAAGTTAATTCTGTTATATAAAAGTTTATATATATAACAATTTTAGAATTACCACCAACGTGTTTATATATGGTTTGTTGCGATGGTTATGCAACTAATTTAATAAATAATTACTGACAAAGAAAATCCGCGAGGATTTTCGCAAGTAAGCTAGAAGCCAGCAATAAATTATATATGTTGTTGTACACAGTTTTTTATTTCCTTCTCAAGTGTATTCATCTGTTGTAAAATTCCCTCTGCATTCAGATTACTTTTTTTTACATAATTATAATCATTCAAAGCTTTCTTACAATTTCCTAAAGAAACTTGATTATAACTTCTATTCAAATGAGCAACATTAATAATTGTTTCATCTTTACTGTTATTAATAACAAAGGTTAGTATTTTTACTCCTTCTATATGTTTATTGGTTTTATAATAAAGCTTTCCAAGATTAATAGATGCTATATAATAAGTAGAATCAGATACAAAAAGAGCTTTTTCATAATATTTCACAGCTTTTTCATAATTATTCTGAACTTGTTGATTTAATCCTAAATTTGTTATTATGGTAGGGTTTTTTGGTTCTAAATCAAGAGCTTTCAAAAATAGTTTTTCGGCTAAATCATAATTTCCAGATTTTGCTTTTTCAATTCCGACTTCATTTAATTCCTCCGCTTTTTCAGTTATAAAATTTTCCGTTGATAATGTTATAGAATTTTTGTCTTCTGATTTTTTTTCGTTTTTACAGGCAGCCAATATTATAATTAAAAAGTAAAAGAATTTTCTTGTCATTAATTCAATTTTTATGATTTCCAGTTAATTGTGTACAACGTGTTTGCATAAGGTTAGTGTGGGAGTTGGAAATCGTATGATTTTCAGCCTAGCACTAAGCTTATACTTATTTTGTGTTTTTATCTTAATCGACCTAAAAATACTTAAATAAGTGTAAGCGACACAGTAAACAAGCCTAAAATTTTGATAGAAAAATAAAAACCCACATTAAATTTATGCGGTGTTGCCTGCCGTTTTATTGATTTTCCCTAATTATTTTCGTCACTTCCGTTTTAAGCTTTGGAACATGATTTATAATTATTGACCAAATATTTTCATCAGAGATACTATCATAGGCATGAATAACTTGATTTCTTAGTCCAATAATTGCTTTTGCGTCAGATATATTATTTTCAAACGAAGGATCTTTCTTTAAAATTCTATTTACAGCTTCTCCAATTATTTCTAAATCTCTTTCAATTGCTCTTTTAAGCATTGTGTTTTTTCTATACTCAAAGAAGTCTTTTTCTTTTCCCTCAAAATATGATTCAATTTCATCTAATGCAAAATCAATATCATAAATCCATTTTAATATTCTTTCATCCATAAATTAATTCCTTATTCTTGTTTATTGAATTAATTAAAATAGGGTTTTTTAAAGTTTGCTCTTCAACTAGGTCGATATCTCTTTTAAATAACTTACCCAATTTTTCTTTGAAAGAAATATAGTTTTCAAAATATTGATTCAAGTCATTTTTGTCAAAGCTCACAAGAAAATCAATGTCACTCTTATCGGTAAAACTGTTGTTTGTTGCCGAACCAAATAGATATAATTTCTCTACTTTATGCTTTCGGCATAAGGTTTTAACTCTCTGAATATTTTTTTCTATTTGTAACATAATTCAAAGATAATTAAATTTCATCGATTATTATTTCAAAACGATTTTTTTAATGCATGCCAACGGTTTTGCATAAGGTTAGTGTGGGAGTTGATAATCGCAAGATTCTCAGCCTAGCACTAAGCTTATACTTATTTTGTGTTTTTATCTTAATCGACCTAAAAATAATTAAATAAGTATAA
>JBHOTE010000054.1:0-8487 GCA_042584125.1 Bacteroidota bacterium | reverse complement strand
ACGGGATTTCCTTTTTACAAGGGCCGCACCAAGTAGCCCAAACATCAATATAAACATACTTCCCTTTAAAATCATTTAAAGAAGTAGTGCTTCCATCAATGTTTTCGTAATTTTCAAAGGTAGGAGAGGGTTGTCCTGGATCTAATACTTTTAAAATTTCGAATAACTTTTTTATTTTCGTTTTGTGAGTTTCATTGGTTGATAGACTTAAAAAATTATTTAAATCTGCTGTTTTATCTGCGGAACGAGCTAAAGTCATAACGATATCACTGTACAACTCAGCATTTTTTATCTTTTCATCCTTTATTTCTGAAAATGCTTTAGCCTGTGCTTCTTTATAAGGCAAAGAGTCTTTGCTGTAGTATTGGTAAATTTTTGCTGAAATATTTCGATGTATCAATTGATTGTACTCTGAAGAGTAAAGAAAATCGTCTCCATTGTTGTATGACATGTTAACTAATTCATTCTTAAAATCATCAGAAGCATTGAAGTTCTCCATCTTCGCGTAATATCTATACATTCTTTCATAACTTTCTTTCTTAAAAAGTCTACCATAGTTAATGGCGCGTAATTCACTTGTTTTTAGTTTTTCAGGAATATTAGCTATAGCATTGAATTTTTCTTCATAATCTGTTGCTATATCTTTAATTGCCTTTTCAAAAGTTTGCTCATCTACATTATAAGTTTCTTTTCTATTCTCCATAAAATTGAAATCATTTTTAGCTTTATATGCAAAATAGTTATTCAATTCTTGGTTGTCTCCAGTAAATGTCATTGTATTAGCAAAATCACTGTTATCCACTTTAAAATGTATCACACTTCCTTTGCTTAAAAATGGTGTTACTTTGTTTCTTTGAAACATTATGGTATGTAAACCGTCTTCTTCTATAAAAAGTGTATCTGCAACGCTTCCGTCTTCTTTTACCGAAATAGTTTTTAAGAAACCATCTAATGTAGTAATATACAGATCACCTCCTTTTGAGTTGCTAATGTTTCCAGAAAGTAAAACGTAATCGACAGGAACTTCTTGCTTACAAGACCACAAGAAAACAAGGCTTAAGATAATTAGGATATTTTTTTTCATTTTATTATATGTTTTTTTTAATTATTTCTTCTAAATTTCCTGATACAGGTGCTGGAGCAAATACATCTACAATGTTAAATTCTTTATCTATTACAAAAAATCTAGGAATGCCTGTAACTTTGTAGTTAGATAATTCACTTCTTTGAATGTGAAATTGATTGCCTTTTGGTTCGTGAGTTTCGAAATATTTACGCCATTTTTTTTCAGTATCTAGAGAAAGTGAAATGAACGCTATTTCGTTGTTGTTTTTATATTTTTCTTCTAGTTTTTCAAAATTGGGCTTTAATCTCATACATGGTCCACACCAGGTAGCCCATAGGTCAACGACTATTAATTTTCCTTTGAAATTACTAAGTTTTATTTTATTGCCGTCTAATTTGGTAAAAGACACATCAGAAGCCGGTTGTCCGTTGCTAATTGAATGATATTCATTGAGTTCATTCTTTAAGGCTGATATATAGTCTGGGTTTTTAATATGCTTCAGTTCACTGTTGAATTTTTCAATAAAAGTTTTTGTATACCCTTCGTTTTTAAAACCATTAATTAAGTTTCCTGTTAAGATATATTCTTGTAAATCTCTGTTAAATTCGGGTAGGTTATGTTTGGTTTTAAAGGTTTCTTTTTTTAAATCATTTAAAACTGTTTGGAAGACTTCTAGTTGTAAATATTCAAGATTATTAAAATCATCAAGATTATTTTTTACATAAGGAACATAGTAATCTTTAGCTTCTTGAGTTAATGAATCGATCTCCTTTCGGACAATTTCACCATTACGTGCTTTGTGGTAAAATAAATACTGCACTTTCTGTAGCGAGTTTATATAATCGAACTTTATACGTGCTTTTTCTAAACGTTTAAAATTTTCAGAAACTTGTTCTAAATCATTAAGCTTTTGCAAGCGTTGTTTTACTTCTTCTTCGAATACGTTAGGGACATCTTTGTAGTTGTTTATTTTTGAAGAGACGCTTTTCACACTCCAATAGGATCCAGCCATTGGATAAGTAACTTGTGAAAGATAATTATTAGCCTGAGCACCTTGGCCTTTAAAAAAGGCTGTTTCACGAGTTTCACTATCTAATGTAGCTACAAGATTGTCTCCTGGTGATAAGTAAAAAAAGGTACGACCTATTTGAAAGTATGCAGGTTTTTTTAAAGTGAAGCTGTAGTTAAAAGTAGTTTTATTTGTTAATGGAATGGCATGAACTTCATTTTTATACAATAACTCTTTTGAAGTTAAATTGGTCATAAACAAAGTGTCCTGCTCACTATTAGCATACACTCCGCTAAGCACAACCGTATTGTTAATAGGTTCATTTTTACAACTGAAGCAACTGATTAATAATATTAAAAAGTATATATTTTTTTTCATCCGATTTTTTTGTTTAAAATGAAAAAACTAAAAATTTCTACACATTCAGGAGTTTGTAAAAAAAATAATTCTTTCGGTTGATAATTAATAATGAAATTTGTTTGTACTCATTTCATATTAAAAATTTCCAAATATTATAAGCAAGTAGCAACCGAGGTTACTACTTGCTATTATAAAGTCTATATTATTTCATTAGACGAATACCGTCCAAACAGAAATATGGAGAATACAATAAGTTTCCTTGACCATCTACATAAGATGATTCCATTTTAAAAAGTACTTTGTCTACTTTTCCAAGTTCCGTCAAATCAACAGGTATCCAGTCATTTACAACAAATTTATACTCTGGATTATTAGGTTCTGAATTTTCATTAACAGCCATATAGAGGTCTATACTACCTGTAGTGCTTCCATTTAAAGAACCTTCAATGACCAATTTTACATAACCTCCAGGAACATCGTAAATTTTATCTACATCAACATCATTTGGTCCAGGTAAATAAAATTGTGAACTGCTTGAATGCCATTTATCAATTTTTGGATTTTTACCTGTATAATTAGATCCATAAAATTCCAGTAAATACGAGTATGTCGTATTCGTAATAAGCACATGTTCAACTACCGATGGTAATGCTAACGTAATATATGCGTTATCATCTTTGGCATGACCTACAAGGTAGTTACCAACTGTATTTACGTACCTTGTAAATGCACTAAAACGACATGAATCGATTGCTGTTTGTTTATCTGCAGCGGATACACCTCCTGCAGGTCCAAAAGTTGGACTTAAACTCCAAGGAAATGATCTCCAACTTTTATTTGAAAGCGCAAAACCACTATAGTTTCCGTTTCCATTATTTACTATGTTTGCGGTTACATCTCCAGAAGTAATAGGCGCATCTGGGATGTTATACGTAAACCTTCCTAACGATAATTCATTAAACGTAACGTCATTAGGGACAGGAACACGAGATTCTAAGGTTGTTTCCTCACATGAAACTATAAATATAAAACAACTTATAATAGAGAAAACTTTTACTATATTTTTATGTGTATATTTCATAATATTAATATGTCTTAAATTAATTTAAATCTGGATTTTGTTTCATCAATTCATTAGTAATCATTTCTTCGTTTGGTATTGGCCAACAAAGTTTGTTTTCTATTAATCCTTCTCCTTTAATTGTTTCAATCCATTGAGCTCCATTTTTATGGAATCTTAACGATGCAAAAAACTCACTACCATTTTCTAAAAATGTTTCAAAAAAGTATTCATAAAAAATAGCATCCATTAATTCTTCGTTCGTTGTTGGATTTAAATCTGAAAGCACTGGGTTTGTTCTTTTTGACCTCATCGTATTGATAGGTGCAATGGCTTCAGAAATTGAAGCGCCAGTACGAGCCAATAATTCAGCTTTCATAATATATAACTCTGCGTATCTAAGGTAATAAGAGGCGTAATCTTCATAGGTTCCTCCCTGAGCTGCTGAAGCAACACGAGATACTTTTGACCAAGACCAAGCTTTCCCTGTACTTCCCCAACAATAACCTGTAACAACGTTCCAACGAGGATCTGCTTTAAATAAATCAACACCGTAATTTAAACCTGCTGTACGATCTGCTGCGGCTGGATAAGGTTTTCCATCTCCATTTCCAATTACAGTATTTCTATAGTATTCTCCTGAAGCAGGACCTCTTTTTCCTTGAGAATAATCTCCTAAATAATTAGTAAATAGGTTTTCTGTTGAATTCCAAGATTCATCAAAAACACTTTTAAGATTCTCAGACATCCCTAATCCTGCAGCACTTGAAGAAAGAACTTCATTAATCAAACCAAGCGCTTCTGTAAGAGCTGGAATATCATTAACATTATTGTACGCTCCTCTATAAAGTAGGATTTTTGCTTTTAATGCCTTAGCAAATTCTACTGAAATGTATTTTGGAGTTGAGTAGCTTTTTAAATTCTCAATTGCAAAGTCTAAATCTTCTAATATGTATTTATAACTATCTCCAACATTTATACGCTCTTTCACAATATTTGAGAGATCAGACATTTCATCATGGTATAATAAACCAAACTCATCGCTATCATCTGCCCACCAGTGACCAAAATTCCATAAGATATTGATATGTGCCCAAGCTCTTAAACAACGGGCTTCCGCTAATAATGCATCACGTTCTGTTCCATCGCCAACTAAACTTTCGTCTAATCTAGGAATACCATATATAGCAAAATTAGCTCTATTTAGAGTGGTATAGAAAGCTTTCCAATAGTTTGCAACTCCTGGTGCGTTTTCTGTTTGACTATAACTCATTTCATAGTCTGCAATTCTCCAATTAACAAAGCCTGATTTTGAAGCTTGAGCGACATACAAACCGCCACCCCAAGCATCACCTTCTAAAGTAGCATAACTACTACCAACTGCTGCTTTTGCTTTATCTAAAGTGCTGATTGCATTGTCGGTTGTTACTACATAGTACGGATCTTCATTTAAAAAATCACTGCAAGAGAATAAACTCACACTAATGATTAAAAGTAATATATATTGTATATTTTTCATATTTTCTTATTTTTAAAGTTTAACTTTTACTCCAAGGCTATAGATACGTGATGAAGGGTACGTACTGTAGTCAATAGCCATACCTGCACCAATTCTTGAATCAGAATAATTTCCTTGAGGGTCAAATCCAGGGTATTTTGTTAGCGTAAATAAATTTGTTCCTTGTAATGTTAAATCAATTCCTTTAATAAGACTATTCTTTAAAAGCTCGTTCGATAATCTATAAGAAACATTAAGAGCGTTTAGTCTTATGTATGATGCATCGTACAAGAAGAAATCTGAGAATTGTCTAGATCCAATTCCTCCAAATGTCATACGTGGATATAAAGCTTCACTTGGGCTTAACAAGGTAGCACTTTGCCCTGCAATAATATTACTTTGGTTATAAAATGGTTGTACCGTTTCAATATCATTATATGCTAATTGCCAATATCTTTTATGACCATAGGCATAGGTAAAGTTTGCATTTACCATAAAGCTTTTGTATTGATATGTAAGTCCAAATCCTCCAAATCCTTTTGGAACTGAACTCCCTAAATTTACCCTATCTTCATTATCTACATAATTATCTCCATTTTGGTCTATATAGTACATGTCTCCTGCATTAGTTTGATAACTATTATCATAAGGGTCCATTCTTCCAGATGAAGCTCTAGCGAAGTTTAAAGCAATTACCTCTTCTGCTGTTCTAAAAAGGCGTCCTGCACTTTCTAATCCATACCATTGTCCCATTTCTTCACCAACTTCAAATTTTATAATACCATTACCAACACCGTTCAATGATAATTCTTCGTCAACTCCATTTAGGTCAATAAGTTTACCAACATTTTTAGAGTAATTAAAATTGAATGATAATCTATTATCTGCATTTCTTATAATGTCATAATTAATATCAAATTCAACACCTTTATTTTGCACAGAACCAACATTCGCTCTAATATTTTCAAATGAACTACTTGGAGTTATCGGTAAGTTGAATAATAATTTTCTACTATTTTTTTCATAGATACCAAAAGAACCTCTAATGCGGTCATCTAAAAATCCATAGTCAAGTGCGAGATCAAACATTTTTGTTTCTTCCCATTGTAAATCAGCATTACCAATATTTGAAGGTTTTAAGGTTGATAAACCATCAAACTTAGTCCTAGCATCTACAGTGGTGATGTAATCATAATTTCCTAAGTTTTGAGAACCTGTTAATCCCAAAGAAGTACGTAATTTTAAGTAGGATACGTATTTGTTTATATTCCCATTTTTCATAAAATCTTCACTTGAAATCACCCAAGCTAAGGCACCTGAAGGAAAAATACCCCAACGTCTATCTGCTCCAAAACGAGACGAACCATCACGTCTAACTGTTCCAGAAACAATATAACGATCATCAAATTTGTAGTGAACTCTAGCGAATTGAGAAATTAATGAGTTTTCTTGTATTTCTTCTACTGGAGGACCAATAAATCCTGAAGGTCCATTTACAGATCCAAAGTTATTTAAAATTTCATCATCAGGAAAACCTGCTAGAAAAAGTTGAAAATAATCTCTTCTACTCTTTTCCATAGAATATCCAGCTAATACTCTTAAGTCATGTTTGTCTATTAAACGAGCATAATCTAATGTGTTTTCCCAAACATTAACGGATAATTTTGAATCCGTTCTGCTTCTATAGCCATCATATTGTCTAAAACCTCTAGTATCCCTTCTATTGTAGGCTAAAAAATCACTACCTACATAGTTATTTGTAAAAGCTGTTTTAAATGTGAAATCATTTAAAAATTTTATATCAAGGAAAGCGGTTCCACTAACCGATAGTGCTTTTCCGTGTCTTGTGTTTTTTAAACTTGCATATGGGTTTTCTGAATACAGATCATTTGTGGCTGCATACACGTCAAAAATTGAACCATCCTCATTAAAACCAGGCATATCTGGACGTGTCTTCTTTATGACATCAAACAAATAATCTTTATCATCTGTTTCTCTTGAAGATCCATTTAAATTCAATCCAAATTTAAGGTAATCGTTTATGTTTGTTTCGAAATTAAATCTACCGCCTATGACAGTATTTCCTCCAGATTTTACAATTCCTTCTCTATCGTTAAAGCTAAATGAAGAATAGTAGGTTGTGTTTTCACTTCCTCCTTTAACTGAAAGTCCATACTCTTTGTTTATTGGAGTTTGAGTCATTGCTTTAATCCAGTCCGTATTCCCATCTAAAAATGCATCTGCTCTCACCACCAAATCACTTGCATCATATTCACTAGTAAGTAGGTTTCCGAATGCTTCCTCATCTAATATCTGTGTAACACCATTGATCATATAACCATAGCCTAATGTTCGTAATTTAGCAGCAGCTATAGAAAATTCCTTGAATTCCTCTTTGTTAAAATAGTCATAACCATTTAAATCTTGTGTTTGAACTCCAATTCTTGTTGAAAACTCAATAACAGGTGCATTACTTTTGCTACCTTTTTTTGTAGTAACAATAATTACCCCATTAGCAGCTCTTGAACCATATACAGCGGTAGCTGAAACATCTTTTAAGACGTTCACACTCTCTACATCATTTAGGTTTAAATTGTATAGTGTATTTCCAATATTACTAGTAACATCAACACTGTTAAGATCACTAGATCTAGGGATATATTGAGGTACACCATCTACAACCCAAAGAGGTTGGTTGTCTCCAGATAAAGAAGAGGCTCCACGAATAATTACACTTATTGGAGAAGTAGGAGAAGCTGATTGAATAGCTACATTTACACCGGCAGCTCTACCTTGAAGTACACTTTCTACAGTTGAGCTCATTGCTCCTTGTTCAATGCCTTCTCTACTAATATTTGTAATAGAACCTGTTACATCTCGAACTTTAGATTTCCCGTATCCAATAACAACAATTTGATCTAGTTCAGATACGTCTGCAACCATAGTAACATTTATTGTAGTTTGGTTTCCAACTACAATTTCTTGATTTTTAAAACCAACATAGGTAAAAACTAGTACTGGATTTTTGATGTTACTAAAATAACTAATGGTATAGTTTCCATCAAAGTCTGTTACGGAACCAATTGCTTTACCTTTAATTACAATATTAACTCCAGGTAATGGCATCCCGTTTTCATCAGTTATCTTTCCTGTGACTTTTATAGTTTGTTGCTCTGAATCTATTGTGTCAGACGCTATTTTTTCTTTTAATACAATAGTGTTGTCATCAGAAAATTCAACAGAAACCCCTCCGTTTATTAGTATTGAATTAAGGAGGTCATTGGCTTTAATTGTCCCTTTTTTCAGGTTAACTTTAGGGTGGCCAATAAATAAGTCTGATTTGTAAACAAAATTAAAATCAGTTTGCTGTTTGATAATCGTAAACACCTCATCAATGCTTACGGTTTTGTCAACAGCGATGTCAACTTCTGTGTCTTGAGAAAACAAAGGCGCAGGTGATAGACTGAAAGCCGTTGTCCAACAAAGGAATAGTA
>JBHOTE010000053.1:0-9374 GCA_042584125.1 Bacteroidota bacterium | reverse complement strand
CTATTCAAACCGCTGAAGCTCAGTTGTTTGTGCCTCAGACGTTTATACAGCCAGAAGATGATTTTCAAATACTGAAAGACAGTGGGTTATTTGATTCTTTTCAGAAGAAAGGATTGATCAATCCTACACAAATTAGTATAAACAAAGGGAATTTAGGTGTTAATCAATCTCAGATAACAGGATTTGTTTTTGAGAAGATTGAAGAGACAGGGGGCGTAAAAGATATTTTTAAGTTAGATAATGTACCTGAGTCAAATAGAAGCGTCATTACTATTTCTACAAAAAAATATACCCGTTGGAGTGCATTTAAAGAAGAGCAATTGTCTACTATGCTTGAAGCTGCATCCTTTCTAGGTCCATATGTAAGTGCTATTGGCTTCACTTATGTTGATGTGTTTAAGTGGGAGGAATCGGGACCTATCCCTGTAAAGGAGATATTTAATACTGAGTCAGAATTGATTACACAAAAATTTCTAAACTCTGTTAATGGAACTCTTACATTGATTTCTCAAGGGGGAAGTAAAAATTTAAAAACTGAAGAAAAAACAGAAATGGTGTTTAATAATGACATAAAACGTGTTCATGTTTTACATCAGTTTGTAATTAAGTTAAATGGATTTAAGAAAATAAACAATAACAATACATCTGATTTAATTTCATTATTTGATAATGCTCATTCAGAGCACAAGAATTTCATAGACAGTGTTCTTTCATCGAAATGTAAAAAAAGTATTCATTTTGTTAAATAAAATAATATGCTAAGTATTTCTACTTTATTAGTTTGTAGTTCTATTGATTATACTTCTTACGAAAAATCAATTAATGAACACAACCCCCAATTAACCTCTCCAAGTTATACGGAGTATGTTGATTATGAAGACTATGATGTGGACTCTGATGAACTTAATAATACTTATTTAGTTTCTCAGTTCGGCTCTTTTGATGTCTTAAATAATTTAACTAAACTTATTATAAATTTATCTGAGGATAACGAATTAAGTTCTAGAGTTTGTTCAACCGCTGTTAATGTGTTAGAGAAGCTTCCGGAATCGATATTGGTTAAAATTTCAAATAACAATATTTACTCAACCGATTACGGAACAGTTGTTGTCGATTGGAGTCTGGAAAATAGTTCTGATGAGTTTTCTTTAGAAATTGGTAATAATTGCATGGGGTATTTTTATGAGTTAAATGGGAAAGATGTTGTTAATGTTCAAGAAGTTGAGGATTCAATTAGTCAGATTAATAAATTACATAAAGAGCTTGAAAACTTTTTTAACGATCACTAAATTGAATCCGGATGACTACGTTTCTGAACTACTCACTGAAGATGAAATTTTAGTAAGGTTCGTTTTTTTGAAGTCGTTTAAAAAGAAAGTACTCACGTTAGAAAAAATTATACCAGGTTTTTTGCTTGAACCATATAAAAGCGGAGCCTCTTTGCAGCGTGAAAAATATTCTGATGAAGATAAATGTGTTGGCTATGGCTCTAGTATACCTAGTCAAAAGTTAGTAGGCTTTCTTATTTTTAAAAAGTCTGATTTTCAAACTGTAAGAGAAGAGTTTATTTCTTCATTAGCAAGCACTGGAACTGAGTCAGATTTACTAGATGTAAAAATAGTAGCCACCCCTTTAAACGAGAAGTTTGAAATATTGCCATTTAAAAACGATGGAATAAAGATAGAAGGTACTTATAATCCGGGGCATGCTGATGTTGTTTACAGAAAGCCGGATGTATCAAATAAAGAAGCATTATTTGAGAAGCCCAACCCTATTATAAGGTCGTTTTCTAAAAAGATGTATTCAAAGTCAGAATTCGTGTTTACTGAAACGATTGAAGAAAAAGTGGTGTATAAAGGAGAGAGGTTTAGTAAATTAATTAAATAATTTTCCCTATATTTACAATACAAGCCGAAAGGCTCTTTTTCATAGCAATTTTAACCACTCTTTAATTAGAGTGGTTTTTTTATTTTTTAGAGTATTTTAAATCCCAGTGTCTTTTTAGTTTTTGAGCATGTTCTTTTGGAGTTACCTTTATATACTTCAGAAAACTTGATTCTGTTGTGTGCCCGGTAATTTTCATTATAGATAGAGTAGGGAAGTCCGAATTATATAAATTTGTTGCAAACGACCTTCTACAAGTATGGGATCCAATTAATAGGTGCTTAGAAAAAGATCCGGTTTCTTTTCTGTTAGTTTCTGGGTTTCTTCGGGATCCAAAAACTTTTTTAGTTAATCCGACATCTTTACACAACCATTTTACAACACGATTAAATTCAACGTCAGAAACAGGTTTTGGAAAACCTCTTTTTTTTATAATTTCTTCAATTTGCCAATGTATAGGAATAACAACTTCACCACCTTTTCCTTTTTGCATTTTGATAGTTACAAATCCATCTTTTATATTTTCAACTTTTAACCAGTCGCTTACTCTTAATCCTGTCCATAAGCCGATGATTTGCCAATCCCTTACGTTTTCATATCGTTTATTGTCTGAAAAGTCATGATTAAAAACTAAATCAATTTCTTCTTCATTTAATATGATAGATTCTGTTTCTTCTTTAAGAACAAAAAAATCAGAAGTCAACGATTCTGGGTTTACATTAAATTTTCGTGCTGATTGATTGCAAAAAGTTTTAATATGTTTTACATAACCGCCAATTGTATTAGGAGCTAAATTATGTTCGCTTTTCAAGAATGACATAAAATCTGAATGAAAATCTAAACCTACATCTTCAAATTTTAGTTTTTTATTTTTATGTTTCTCGAATTTTAAAAGGTAACTTTTGGTTGTTTTAAAACTTTGAATCGTTCTATTAGAGACAGGTTTTTTTGTTATACGATTTACAATATAGGGTAGTTCATCAATGTATTTTTGCAGCTCGTCAAGAAACAAAGTATTTAGATTTTCAGCAATCTCTGTTTTTCCAATTAAAAAGTCATTATATTTTTTATTGATTAATTCTTTCGATAGAGATAAGTCATTTGCTATAATGTCTTTTTCAAGATCTTCGAAAAATTTTTCTTGAACATCTAGTTTTTCATTAAACGAATCCCGATACTTAAAAACTTCAGATATGTTCTTTAATCGTTGTTTTTTTTCATCCCATGATTTTACAGGAATGCTCAGTTTTAGGGATTTTCTAAAAGGAGGGCTTTTCTTTTCCCAGGAGTAACTTAAATTAATCGTAGCTATTGTTTTATTTTTAGAGCTTGGACGAATGTAATAACTAAGGGTTCCCATGTGTAAACTTTTGTGTAAATCAAAAGTAATACATTGACATCTATTACCCTATTATTGACCTATGAAAATTGAAGAAAACAAGCTATAGCTGTGATTTTCGTTGAAGAAACTCAATAAAACTAAGGGTTTTACTGAGTTTTGTAGTGCACACAAGAAGACTCGAACTTCCACGTCCTTTCGGACACGAGCCCCTCAAGCCCGCGCGTCTACCAATTCCGCCATGTGTGCTAGTAGTTTTATAAGTCATCAACAAAAAATGTGCTATTATAATATTTTTTTGTTGACATAAACTGGGGTTCAAACCAAAGTTTAAATAGCAGTTTACTTATAAAAGTATAGGTCAATTTTTACATTATGTGCTTACAATTTGTAAAACACTTTTGAAATTAACTTTTATCGTGTGCAAATGTAATTAAATTGAGGCTTATATTTTATTATTTTTGATACTTCTTCTTCCTGTAATAAATAAATCCAAAACCGAAAACAGCTAAAGCAACAATAGGCGTAAATATGTTGAATACCTGCCAGTAAAATCTGTTTTGAGAGATTAAAGATTTGTTTAATGTCTTAAGTACTATTTTTTTAGAACGCAACTGAATTAATCCTGTGTCGTCTAATAAATAATCAATAGCATTTTGTAAAAACTCCTTGTTGCTAAATTCCTCTTGAGTCCATTTGTCAATACCTAGTTCTAACGGAGTTCCATTGTGAGTTTGGTTTACAGCAATATCACCGTCGGAAATTAATATCATTTTACTAGGTAGCCCGGTTTCTTTTGCATTTAATAAGTGAATAGGTTTCTGCCTATCTTTATATGCAGAAGGAAATTCGCCTTCAAATAAAACCCCAAAAATCTGTTTGCCTTTTGAATAAATTTTCGGGTTTGGTTTTTCAGCAACCGATTTTAAGTCTATAAAATTAGGAGTTTCTACAATTCTTGTTAACTCAGAGCTTTCCAACAAAATGGTTTTTTGGATGTTGTTTTTTAAGGTGTCAATTGTTGAAGGGAATTGCAATTTTATTCCGCCTAAATTATTTACAATGGGATGTTCATTTTTTAATTGAACAACGGGATGGTAAAACCATAAAAAGTTCTGAAAATTAGTTTTGTTTCCTGTGTTACCAGTCGCTAAAGAAATTTTGGCAGAATACAAGTCTTTTACAATATTGTGGTTGACTCTTGCACCATATCTAAAAAAGAAATCATCTAAATTTAAATCTCTTGTATAGGCTAAAGTTTTCCCACCTTTAAATAAACTGTCCATTTCTGCATAGACATGGTCTATCATCCATATGGTATTTCCGCCATTTAATAGATACTGGTCCAATAAATATTTTTCTTCCTCAGAAAATATCTCTGTTGGTTTGGCAACAATAGCCAAGTCGAATTTTTGTAGCTGTTCTAAAGATTGTATCGGTGATTTGTGTACTGAATCTAGCGTAAACTTTCCTAAGTGATATTGTTTAGATAAACTTTTTAAGAAACTATATAATTTAAGGTCATCCAATTCTCCATTACCTGTAAGTACAGCAATGCTTTTGTTTTTAGTTGAACTTATGTTTTTTAGTGCATTTGAAAAGGCAAATTCTAAATTTTGTATGGAATTTTCTAGCTGTTCTTCCTGATTTGTATTTGGAGAGCTGTCTTTTAATAAGTTAATGTTTTCAATTCGGTTTTTATATTGAATAGTGGCCCATGGCAAAATAATACGCTCAGTAACTACACCGTTTTCTTTAACAGTAAGTTTACTAGGTTCTAAGCCCTTTTTTATAAGTTTAGTTAAGTCGTTTTTTGGGTCTATAAACAAAACCCTTAAATTTTTATTTTCAGCTTTAAGCTCTCTTAGCAACTGTTGTGTTTCTAATTGTAATCTTTTAAATTCTATAGGAAATGTTCCTTCCAAATAAACACGAATTACGATTTGTTCATGTAAAGGCTTTATAATTTTTTTTGAAGTTTCAGATAGTGTGTATCTATGGTCAGAACTTAAGTCAAATCTTTTTGAAAATTTTGAAGTAGAAATTTGCAGTAATAAAATCCCTGAGCAAATATAAATAAATGGTTTCCAGTTTTTCTTAGAAGCTATTCTTGTATAGGACAGAGTAATAAAAATTAGGGCAACACTTATAAAATAAATAAGGTCAATACTGTCAATTACTCCACGAGCGATACTTTCAAAATGCGTATGCATTCCTAGTTGAATAATGAAATATTCATTGCTTCCAAAGAAATTGGAAATTGAATAAAACCCATAATACATAAAAAAACAACTAGCTATAGCTCCTAGTAAAACAATCAATGTACTATTAGAAAAAGTGGAAACCCATAAGCTGATTGCTGTAAAAGCACTTGCAACAAATCCAAGACCTATATAAGAACCGATAATTACACCTAAGTCAATATTCCCAACAGGAGTTGCTAATTGATAAAGACTAAGAGGATATATAAAAGTTGGAATTAATGCAATTAGAGCAATCGTTAAAATAGCTAAATATTTTCCTGCTATTAATTGTAAATTACTAATAGGTTTTGTTTTCAGTATCTCAATGGTTCCTGAGTTTATTTCTTCAGAAAAGCTTTTCATTGCTAATGCAGGGATAAGTATACTAAAGAGCCATGGTGTAGTAATGAAAAAACTAGTTAAATCGGCAAATCCTGCATTTAATATATTCGAATCATTATCTAAAAACCACAACAATAATCCATTGATCAATAAATAACTTCCGACTACAAAATATCCAATTGTGGTTCCAAAAAACAACCGCAATTCTTTCTTTATTATGGCAAACATGAAAATTGAATTTTAGAAGTTAGGTGTAAAATTATTATATGAACTCAATTGTAATACTGTCTCTGTAATCTAAACCTAAAAGACTAGAAGCGCCACCAACGGTTTTAAGATTACTTTTATAAATAGCAATTTCAATAAATCCTGCAGAATTAAATATAGCTAATCTACTTCCATCACTTTGTCTTTGATGAGTTGGGAGATTGAAATCAACAATGTCACTGTATTTATAATGAATTTTTTTAAATTCGTATCTACTTGCTTTTAATTTAAATGAACGGCCTTTTCCAATTTCTTTAAATAGTTTTTCTGTAATATTACTAATAATGTTTCCGTAATTGTCAATATAAATAACGTTACCAATAATTTTATTTTGCTCTGTTGAAATTTGAGGTTGCAATTCAATAAGACGTTTAAAGTCGTGCATCGGTTTACCGATAACTTCTAAAGTTCCACCCCTGGCAATGTGTGCAGCAACTTGAACAAATACATCTAAAACAGAAAAACTAGTTTCTACTCGGTCATGAATATTTATTTCCACCAACTTAGAAGGATTTATTTCGGCTGCAATCATTGATATAATTCCATTATCTGGACAAACAAAATAATGACCATTCAGTAATAGAGCAATATGCTTGTTGTCTTGGTTTAATTCCGAATCAACCCCCACAATATGTATCGTTCCTTCAGGGAAATTTTTATATACATTTTTTAAAATGTAGGATGTTTCTGTAATGTTAAACGGAGAAATTTCATGTGAAATATCTACGATTCGAGCATCGGGAACCGTACTGTAGATAGCCCCTTTTACAGCTCCTACAAAGTGATCTTTGGTTCCAAAGTCTGTGGTTAAGGTTATTATGGGCATCTAAATATTTACTTCTTTATTGGGTAGAAAATTTTAATAATTTAATCCTATTGTTGAGCAAATTTAGTGAAATAAATATGGCTAACCAATAGCGATTATTAGAATTTAATAAACCATTTTTTTCTCCATATTTGTAGTGTTTTGTATTGATTTTTATTAGTACTTTTAAATTTCTATAAAAAGAATAAATATTTAATACTTCACATTTGAACGAACGCAGTATACTTTTAGAAGAAATTAATCCAAAAGATTTTTTTGGAGCTCAAAATAGTACCATTAAATTGGTGAAAGATTATTTCCCAAAGCTCAAAATTGTAGCAAGAGGGCTGGAAATAAAAGCTTATGGAGAACCTTTGGTTTTAGATGAATTTGAAAAACGTATGGAAATGTTAATCAAATATTTTCAAAAATACAATAAGCTAGATGATCATTCTATTGAACAATTAATGACTTCTACAGGAAAATCTGAAAATACGGGAGCTAAGACTGATGGAGTTTTGGTCCATGGAGTGGGTGGAAAGTTGATCAAAGCACAAACTGAAAATCAACGCAAAATGGTAGAAAAAATGCAAAAAAACGACATGCTATTTGCAATTGGACCTGCCGGAACTGGAAAGACTTATACAGCGGTAGCCCTTGCGGTAAAGGCGTTAAAAGAGAAAGAAGTTAAAAGGATAATTTTGACTAGACCAGCGGTAGAGTCAGGGGAAAATTTGGGTTTTTTACCTGGAGATTTAAAAGATAAATTAGATCCTTATATGCAGCCTTTATATGATGCACTTAGAGATATGATCCCTCATGAGAGATTAGAATCGCATTTAGAAAAAGGAGTGATTCAAATTGCACCTTTGGCATTTATGAGAGGTAGGACATTAGATAATGCCTTTGTTATATTAGATGAGGCTCAGAATACAACACACGCTCAGATGAAAATGTTCTTGACACGTATGGGGAAAAGAGCAAAGTTTATTATAACAGGAGATCCAGGGCAAATTGACTTACCAAGAAAACAAGTGTCTGGTTTAAAAGAATCATTATTAGCTTTAAAAGAAGTAAAAGGAATTGCCAATGTGTTTTTAGATGATAAAGATGTGGTTCGTCATAGATTGGTCAAGGAAATAATCAAGGCTTATAAAAGTATTGAGGTAGATTAAAGTGTGATTATTTTATTACTTTTGCTCAACCTTAATAATGGTATTTAAAGACACTTAATAATAGTATATAATGAGTACAACGATAAACGATACAAATTTCAGTTTTCCAAAGCAAAAAAACATTTATAAAGGAAAAGTTCGTGAAGTTTACAATATAAATGATAACCTTTTGGTAATGGTAGCAACAGATAGGCTTTCTGCTTTTGATGTTATTATGCCAAGACAAATACCATTTAAAGGACAGATATTGAATCAAATTGCTGCTAAAATGTTAGAGGCAACAAGTGATATAGTGCCTAATTGGGTTGTTTCTAGTCCAGATCCTAATGTAACTATTGGTCATATGTGTGATACCTTTAAGGTTGAAATGGTTATTAGAGGGTATTTGACCGGCCATGCTTGGAGAGAGTATAAGTCTGGTAAACGTGTTCTGTGCGGAGTAGCAATGCCTGATGGAATGATTGAAAATCAAAAATTTGAAACTCCTATTATAACGCCTTCTACAAAAGCCGCTATTGGAGATCATGATGAAGATATTTCAAGAGAAGATATTTTAGCAAAAGGAATAGTATCGCAACAGGATTACGAACAATTAGAAGCTTATACTTATGCTTTATTTGAAAGAGGTACTGAAATTGCTGCAAAGCAAGGCTTAATATTGGTAGATACTAAATATGAGTTTGGAAAAACTAAAGAAGGTAAGATAGTCGTAATTGATGAAATTCATACACCAGACTCTTCTCGTTATTTTTATGCTGAAGGTTATGAAGAAATTCAATCAAAAGATCAAAAACAAAAACAATTATCTAAAGAGTTCGTAAGAGAGTGGTTGATAGAAAATGGTTTTCAAGGTAAAGAAGGACAGCAAGTACCTGAAATTACGGATGAGAAAATTGAGGAAATTTCTAATAGATATATAGAGTTGTATGAGCAAATTACTGGAGAGAAGTTTGTAAAAGGAGATGTTTCTGAGGTTTTAACTAGAATAGAAGAAAATGTAACAGCTTTTTTAGCATAAGAAACTTATATATAATTTAAAAGGGGGTTACATTAATTGTAAGCCCCTTTTTTATTTCATTACATATTCTATAAGAATGTGTAATTTGCCGTCAATCTTAAATTTTTGTTCCCTTTTTGTTACTCATAGCTATTTAGCTTTCTTGGAATATTAGGTATTTATTAAAATTTTCAATAGATCTTTAGCGTTTATTTTTTCTTTTTAGATTTCAGAAACAGAGAATATATAGGATGTTTTCTAGGTAAAAGGATTTTTATAGATGACTTGATTAATTATTTTTCATATTTATTTTAGCGTTAAC
>JBHOTE010000052.1:0-9580 GCA_042584125.1 Bacteroidota bacterium | reverse complement strand
AATTAATGCAAAAATTACACTTATAACTGTACAAAAAAAGCATATAGGTTGAATCTTTGTGGACATTAACTAATCCTCTTAAATCTGAATCATCAACATTTAACCCTTTAAAAATTTTTGGCGCTACAATTGCTTTTCTGAAAACAGGATTCTTATAAGAAAAACCTGTTATGAAGGCTAATATTACAAGAATCATATAAAAAATATGCGTACTGTATTTAGACTTTAAACCTAGAATTTTATTATTGTTTAACAACAAAATCCAACTAAAAAGAATAAGCACTAAGTTTTTGATATAAAAAAATAATGGACTCGTTGAAATTTCCAAACTCCCTAAACAACCACAATTCTTTACCCCTTTAAACAAATAAGCATATGTATAAACTATTGTAAAAAACACCAATACATTTAAACTGAGTATAGCTATTTTTCTTTGCCTATATCCTGCTATAATCAATAAACCTAAAGCTATTTCAAAAACAATAAGTATTGGACCTAAAAATGAATAAATTCCAAACCCATATTCTGAAATAAGTATTGAAAAAGCCTTAGAGTCAAAAGACTTTCCAATTCCCGATATTAGAAATGACATTCCTAAGATGAATCGAAAAGCAATGAAAACAACTTTGTTTATGTTCATCTCTTATTGAAAAACATAGCCTAAAGAAAGCTGAAATACCCCATTTTTAGCATCAGAGCCATCAACAACATCAGTAATTCCAATATTATATCTTACTGAAATATTTACTCCACTATCCAATAAATAGGTACTACCTATGTTAAAGCCAAAATCTATACTTTCCATTCCATCCTTTATGTCCGTTCCATCCTGATCTTCAGCTGAAACTAGGAAACCTACTTGTGGACCAGCATCAATGCTAAATCCACTAGACACATAATATTTCAACATTAAAGGAATTCTTAAATAATTCAATTTATTCTCGAAACCTCCTGTTTTGGCTTTTACACCTTCTGCCGAATACATTAATTCTGGTTGCAAGCTAAATGAATCTGATAAAGCAATATCACCTGTTACAGCTGCATGCATTCTGGTAATCATATCAGTATCCATACTATCTCCGTTAAAGTTCGAAAAATTTGCACCTACCTTTACTCCGTAGGTTACATCTTGTGCATTTACATAGCTTAAACTTGACACTACTAACAATACTACTAATACTACTTTTTTCATAATTGGTTTTTAGTTAATATTCATAATAATTCTTTATTACCACCAGCTACGTGCTCGTTTGTAAATATGTGTAGGTTGGTTTTGCCCATAAGCAACTCCAATATCCCTTGCTGCTTTTATTCTTTCGCTCTCTTGCTCTATTTTTTTTAATTTGAAATCCAATTCTCGTTTATCCAACTCTTTTACTCTTTTTTCAACACGAGCATATAATGAAATTACCTTATCAAAACTTTTTGCATTCGGATTAATAGTTGACAATATTTCTGCAATTTGTTGCCCACCTTCAACACTTTGAGAGTGACTCCAAATACCAATACATTTTTGAAGTTTAACCTTTGCTTCATCATCAATTTTCTTTTGATAAATAGGTCCAATCGCGTTCATCGATTTTATATAACACTCTTTACAAGCTTCCGGAATGGAAGTCAATTCGTAAATGGCTTCATCATGTTTTCCTTGTGCTGTAAGTGTTTTGGCTTTTTGAAGAATAAAATCACATTTGCTATTGTAATATTCTAGGATTTTCACTTTTCCATTTTCCACCAATTTTTTAAATATTGGTGAATTTGATCGAATATTTCTAATTGCACTTATATAGGCTTTGGTTTTATTACTCCCCACACCTTTCACTTCAACATATTCACTACCAAACAAAACACCGTCAAAACCATCTCCTACATAAAATGAAATACCTAATGTTAAAGCAGTCATAGGTGGTGCTGTAGGTGTTATATCCTTTGTTAAAACATCTATTTTTGAAGCAATAATAAACCTAGGATTTACAACAGACCCTCCCAAACCATTTTTTGTCGTAATCTGATTCATCTTGGTAACCAACTGCCTTTGCGCAATTGTAGGAATTGCCTCCACTTGTTCAGGAATATAAACGTTCAATTTAATCCTTCCTAAATCATCTGATTTCTTTTGTGAGTTTTGAGCCAAAACTCCAGAACACACAAAAAGTAAAACCAATATTTGTTTAAAATAATTTTTCATGATGTAACCTTTAATTTTATTTACCTCCCAAAATAATTAACGCTTTTCCCAATCCTTTTGTTACCACTTTACTTGTAATATTAAAAGGTGCCTTTCTTAAATATTTACTCAAATTTGAAGCAAACCCTCTTGTATCCAGAGCTCTTTGTCTTCCATTTCTTTCGTAAAACATTGGTATTCTTACTTGTTCGAACAAAATCCTGTTCTCCGTAGCATCTGTAGTATTAAATCTACCTTCAACTGTATTATCAGCCATCCAGTCTTCAATAAGTAAACCTAATTCGTCAGCATCTGGTCCAAATTCACTTTCCAAATCATTTTCCCAATCACTCCATCTTTTTATTTCAATAACTACCTCTCTACCATTGGCAAATAAATCTTCAAAATAGTTTTGCAAGGTATTGTTGAAATTATCCAAGTGAGAAAGCACAGCCTCCTCTAAAAGTACTGGGTCGGCTAATGCCATTGAAGGCTCTCCTGTTCCTGCCGCTGTAGCTATTTGTTTATCAGTATACGCATCTAAACCTTGTAAATTGAAGGTTATTTGTCTCTTTGGTCCTAAAGCATTGGTAGTCCATGTCAGTTGCATAATTATGTCTGCTTTGGCCACCTTTTTCAATTTATCAATGGGAGATTCAATAATATCTGCACCTGAAGTTTTAGAAGTTAACATGGCATCTTCTGCACTACTTGCTTTTAGAGACTTTAATACAGATTCCATATTTTTTAACGGAAATCCTCTTTCAGCCATCAGTCCATTTATTTTACTAATAACAAATCCAAGGTTAACATTTTCTTGAAGTGCTTTTTGATAATTCGGAACTTTTGTAATGGTTCCCTGATTATCGAATTCCATCATATATCCATTTTCATTACACCAAATATCACTTGGTACAATCATAATTGTCGGTTTTTTCGCTTGTGAAAAAACAGAGGTTACGATTAAAAACAATATTGCTGTTAAAATATTTTTCATCTTTCTTATTTTAGAATTCCTTCTGATTTTAAATGATTTTTAAGTGCTCCTTTGTTCACAAGAACGTCAATAGCATGTGCTACGCCAGGTGAGCTTTGAACATTAATTTTCGATTTTGATTTTTCTAATTTTTGTGATTTTTTAGCTGTGGTCATATTATTCTCAACCAACTCAACAAAAATTTGGAACGAACCATTATCTGCAAAAAAACTGTTGAAATAATCTTCATATTTCTTCGCAGCATTCACAGTTAACAGCATTGGAGCAAAACCACAGCTTGATTCTCCACTTTTAATTCCTTTAAACAATAATTCTCTTACCGCTTTCTTCTTAGCATTCAAAATTGCCTCTTGGGTAGTTTTACCATTGGCCCAAGACCTTAGTTTCAATTTTCCATCTGCACTGCTCCCTAAGCAACGAACACTAAAAGAACTGCTCCCTAAGTTTGTTGTAGCTTTTTTGGTTGTTCCACATGAAACCACTGTTGCAGCAGATAGCAATAAAATGAATAAATAAGTGATTTTTTTCATAATATCTTATTTTAAAATCCGTGTGATAAACTTTTAATTATACCGTCTCTTTCCAATCTTTTTCTAAGATCTGCTTTGTTTACGGAAACAACTACACCTACTTTGTATTCTCTTCTAGAAACCTTTTGAACATCACCCGCTGCAACCCTACCATCATTTGTTAAGTTTACATATCTCAGGTAATCACCACCATCGGCAAAAAAGGTATCAAAATAAACTTTATTTTCAATCTCTATGGCATTTCCTCTTGCCAAAGATTTTTGAGATCTACACCCGTTTCCACCAACAAATCCTTTAAAAATTACAGCGTGTACTGCATTTTTTTTGGATTGTTCTTTTGAAATTCTTGGCTTTTTTGAATATGAGTATACCTTCAGTAATACTGTACCTTGGACTCCTACACCAGAGCATATCGTTTCATACCGCCATAGCTTCGTTTGTTCATTTGCTTTCTTCTTACTGCTTTTAAAAAGTTGTGCATTTGCTGTTACAGAAAAACATAAAACAACTAAAAATAAAAGTGTTTTTTTCATGATTTTATTATTTGATTTGTCTAATTAATACTCCAGGATAACATTTTTTACATCCTTTAAAATGTGTCCCTTCTAATTTAGCATTTTTATTTTTATCATCTTCGTCCGCTTCAAACTGATTGTCCCAAATCTTCTTTTTATTAACTTTTAGTAAGCCAATTCTTACATAACTAATTTCTTTGGTTGTCTCATCTACTCTTTTTTCAAGAGCCTCAAAGGAAGATTTACTTGTAATTCCTTCCTTTAATCCAATTTTTGCTACAATAGGATCCGTACTAATAATTGGTGTTTTGGTTTTAAAAACATCATATTCTTTCTGAAGTTTTGCAAATACTTTTTCAATATTTCTAACCGTAGCTTTCGTAATTATTTTCTCTTTGGTATTGGTTGTTTTTCCACCTGTAAATAAAATAATATTTTTAGAAGATTCACTACCTATTAGTTCAAAATCAAATAACTCAGAATTATCAAAAGCCTCTTTTTTCTCTTTGTTTACTTCTCCCTTGTTAATCCAATAATCACTATAAAATTTAGTGGCAATATCATTATCCCATTTCAATTTGTATAAAAACGACTCCGTCCAAACTGAATATCCTTGTCGCGATTTTTCATAGGCCTTATCAGCTATTTTTTGCGCAATTGTAGCACCAATACTTGGAAGCTTTGCTGCTGCTTGTGATGCAATTAAATAAGATGCTAATGCTGCTGTTTCGTTACTTATGTATTTTAATTTTGAAACCACCACGAAAGTATTTGGAATCAATTGCTCGCCAGCATCTGAAATAGCCTTTATTCCTCGTACTGTACTTTCTGCAATTTCCTTATCCATTTGGGTTGCATCGTAGTTTCCTCTCTGAGAAATTAAACTCACATCAAAACCTCCCGAACTATCTCTATTGAACCACTTTGCAACCATTTGGTTGGCTATTTTGTTTTCCTTAAAATACTTTTCTATTATTTCCGGAGTCTCTTCGTTTGAAACTTTTACTTTCTTAGGCTTCCTAGCTCCCAAAAAGGCAGTTCCTAAAACGGATCGTTTTTTCTTTTTGACCTCTTTCGCAACTCTTTCTAGTGCTTTTGCTCCCAAATAGTTATTTGCAAGAAAATGATCGTTTTCAAGCTTATGGTTGTTGTATTTATCTGGAAATGGAAACTTACGGTAAGCACTAATTACAATATCTTTTCCTCCATTTGGGAAATCATCAGTTTCTAATAATATTGTATGAAGAGAACTTCGATGATATTCTTCATTTTCTACATCTCTTTTTCTTTGAGCATTTGAAATAGTAGAAACAAAAATAAATAATAACAGTACTTTGGTGGTAAAGTTTTTCATACGTAATAATTAAGATAAATTAAATAAAGACTATATAAAATCTTGCTTTGTTTATAGTTAAATCAAATATATAAGTTTATCTACATGAATGATATACTCACTAATGAGTATATTATACTGCTAATTTAAAGCAGGTAAAAACACGAAGGAGCGACTTGATAATAATTCAATTAAGCCTTAAAATCAGTACTTCTTTTACGTTTTTTAATACAAATTAAGACTTCCTATTTTATCTTTTTATTTTGGTAATCCTGCAATAATACGATGTCTTTTCCCTTCTCAGTATTTTTAGGAAACTCTGTGTATAAAATTTATTTATAAGAGTCTTTAAAATACAATTCCACCTCTAATAAAGGGCCCCCAATAATAATACAAAGGATTATCTGTCGCTGGAGTTAAGTCTTCAATATCATCTCCTCCACTAAACTGAAATCTATAGTTTATACAAAAATCAGCACCTAGAGCAATTCCATATTTCATATCCAAGTTCTTAAAATCACCTGTGAAATGATACCCCAACTCCTGTCTCATGTCTGCTCCAACCCCCCATTGGTCTTTGTACTTTAAAGAAATATTTGTACCTATTTCTGAACTAATAAAATTTTCTATTTGAACTGTTCTAAAACTAGAAGATTTTGTTCGAGAAGCCCCGATAAATAAAGTAGGATAAAAATAAATTCCTTTTTTCTTTCTAGTAAATATATTTCCATTGGAAATTGCAGAGGTAAATGTATCGATAGATGCATAGAAACCAAAAATAGAATTTTTTGTTGCTGGATCTATATAGGTAAACGTATGGTCATTTAAAAAATCTGAGCCATAGTCAAACGAATTATTTGTAGTATAGTTTATACTTGTATCTGTTGGAGACACAAAATTTAAATAACCAACACCTAATCTTAAAGCCCCATCAAGGCCAAAGTTATAAACAGCAAAATACTCAAAAGAACCTTGAAAATTTTCATCTTCGTTATAATTTGAAATGTCATTTAATTGACCAGGAGAAATAGCTCCCGTAATCTTTCCTTTTTCATAAGAAAACCCAATATTTCCATATGCCAGTTTTAACGCATAGTTAGAAAAATCATTGGTTTTATTCGAAAAATTAATTATACCTCCTATACTAAGTTTTTTATAGACATTTGCTGAGAACTCAAGAGCAGAAAACATATCTGCATCTGTTTCAATAGACCCTAAATAAGATTGTGAACTCCAATTTGTAGAACGTTGTTTTAATAAAATAAAAGAAGTTGTTTTATCAAAACTTTTAGAACTTTGTGCATTCAAAAAAGACAAACTCATAATAGCTATTAACACAAAATATTTTTTTTTCATATTTAATAATTTACATTCCTTTTTTGAATTTATATTAAAAACCTTAAATATAAATGATTAAAACCTCCTTAAATATACTCAACATTGAGTATTTTTAAGAGATTGAAAAATAAACACCTTTAGTCATCACTGCAAACTAACCCTCCCCTTCCAATTTGGCAGAAAGTTCAAACCATCGTTCTTCTTTGAAATCTATATCTTCAATAATTTTTTGAAGCTTTATGGAAACTTCATTGATTTTGTCATCAGCAACTTCGCCGTTGGCAAACTGTGCTTCAATGGTTTCTTTTTTTCGTTCTAACTTAGCGATGTCTGTTTCTAAAGTTCCGAATTCTCGTTTTTCATTATAACTAAGTTGTCCTTTTTTCTTAGGTTGTTCAACTGGTTTTTCTATGGCTTTTATCACCTCTTTTTTCTGACCACCTTCTCTAGGTTTAGAATCTTCGTAAGCTCTAAAGTCGGAGTAATTCCCTGGGAAATTCTCAATAACTCCATGTCCTCTAAACACAAATAAAGAATCCACAATTTTATCCATAAAATATCTATCGTGTGATACTACAATTAAGTTTCCTGGAAAATCTAACAAAAAGTTCTCCAACACATTTAAGGTTACAATATCCAAATCATTGGTAGGCTCATCTAAAATTAAAAAATTAGGATTCTGGATTAAAACTGCACATAAAAACAATCTTTTACGCTCACCTCCACTTAATTTTTCAACAAAATCATATTGTCTTTTTCTGTCGAATAAAAAACGTTCTAACAACTGACCAGCAGAAATTTTATTTCCTTTAGCCAAGGGAATATAATCACCAAATTCTTTAATGACTTCAATTACTTTTTGACCTTCTTTGGCTTGTATTCCGTTTTGCGTGTAATAACCGTATTTTACCGTTTCACCCAAAATTACTTTACCTTGATCTACGGGTTCTTTATGGGTAATTAAATTTAAGAAACTGGATTTCCCTGTTCCGTTTTTCCCAATAATTCCAACTCGCTCTCCTCGTTTAAAAACATAGTCGAAATTGTCCATAATTTTTAAATCGCCCCAAGATTTATACACCTTATGCAATTCTAAAATTTTACTTCCCAAACGCTCCATACTTATTTCTAATTGAACTTTATGTTCAATTCTTCTGTTATGGGCTTTTTCTTTTATTTCGTAAAAATCATCAATACGAGATTTAGACTTGGTAGTACGTGCTTTGGGTTGTCTTCTCATCCAATCCAACTCCTTTTTAAACAAATTTTTTGCCTTTTCTTGAACCACCTGTTCTAAAGCTATTCGCTCTTCTTTTTTTTCTAAATAATATGAATAACTTCCTTTGTAACGGTATAGTTCACCACCATCTAATTCTATAATTTCATTACAAACTCTTTCTAGAAAATAGCGATCATGCGTAACCATAAACAAAGTCATTTTTTCTTTTTTGAAAAAGGCTTCTAACCATTCAATCATTTCTAGATCCAAATGATTGGTAGGTTCATCTAAAATTAATAAATCTGGTTTATTTATTAATACCGTTGCTAAACCTAAACGTTTTCTTTGTCCACCAGAAAGTTTTCCAACTTTTAAATGAATGTCATCAAATTTTAATTTAGATAAAATTTGCTTGTATTGTGACTCAAAATCCCATGCATCGTATTGATCCATTTGTTCAAAAGCTCTCTGATAAGCATCTGCATCTTCTGGATTTTCTATTGCTTTTTCATAGTCTTGAATCACTTTTAAGGTTGGGTTGTCTGAGCTAAAAACAACCTCTTCAATTGTTAAATTAGGGTCAAACTCATCATTTTGTGCTAAGTAAGCCATATGAAGATCCTTTCTCATAACCACCTGACCCGTATCAGAAGCATCTCTACCCGTAATAATATTTAAAATAGATGTTTTACCTGTTCCATTTTTAGCAACAAATGCCACTTTCTGTCCTTTGTTAATTCCAAAAGAAATATTTTCAAACAACACACGTTCTCCATAAGCTTTGGAGATATTTTCAACCGATAAATAATTCATTTCTTTGTCTAATTAAGGGCACAAAGATACGCAGTATAAACATAAAAAAGCCCCCCACCTAAATACTTTTAGGCAGAAGGCCAATATTACCCCCGTAATATTTTTAAAATTTACCAATGACAAATTAAACCAATAGCACCATTGAATCTAAATATGTTATCCTCCCCGTAAATCTCTTTTAAATCTGAACGAATCCTTAAATTCGCTTGGAACAAAATACCCCATTTACTACTAAAAAAATAGCGCGTTTCTCCATTAAGTGCTAAAAACAAACTCGACATATGTTTATCACCATTCAAGTTTCTATGAATCAATCCTATTTCTGGTCCTGTAGCAAACTCCCAGCTATTAAACCCCTTACGTTTATTTTTAATTAAGTACGTATAATAATAAAAACCTCCATATCCTGTATATTTGGTTGCTGGAAAAGTCTCAAATAAGAAACCATATTCATGATGCTCATCGTGTATTTTTCCTATACGAACTAACAAATCCAACTCCCCGTTTTTACTCGTTGGGTAAGGACCTTTCAGCATCATTTTAGGATCAATTGCTATTGAGAAGAATTTGCTATTTTGTGAAATACCTTTTGTTACACTCAACAAAAAGAAGGTCAACCAGAATAAAGTCATTAAGTGGGGATAGTTTTTCATAACAATGCATATTCT
>JBHOTE010000051.1:0-9967 GCA_042584125.1 Bacteroidota bacterium | reverse complement strand
TTACAGTTAGTGGCAATAAAAAATGGACGTTAGAAAACGCCTTAAGAAGTAATTTAACACCGAGTACTCAAAAGGACGCTTTACTACATCCAGAACCGATACACAGACTAGACCACCCTACAAGTGGCGTTTTGTTAATTGGAAAAACTACGGCTGCTGTAATAGAATTAAACCAACTTTTTGAAAAAAAAGAAATAAAAAAATCTTATTTCGCCGTTACGATCAATAAACAAAAAAAGACCGGTGTTATTAACACTCCTATTGACAATAAAATTTCAACAACCCATTTTGAAGTAAAAAAAAGTTTAATTTCTGAAAGATTTGATTTTTTGAATTTGGTAGAATTAAAACCCAAAACAGGAAGAAAACACCAATTAAGAATTCACCTTTCCTCTATTGGAAATCCCATTTTAGGCGACAAAGAATATGCCGTATCCGATAAAACATTATTTGGCAACGGGCTCTATCTTCATGCTTTTTCCTTAGAATTCACACATCCTTTTACCAAAGAAATCATTTTACAAACAGCTGACTTACCAAAAAAATTTACGAGATTATTTAATTAGGCTTCGACAAGCTCAGCCTACTTTCTCGACAAGCTCAGCCTACTTTCTCGACAAGCTCAGCCTACTTGTATCTACTTCGGATATTTTGTTCCAAAAAAATTAATTCCGTTGATTCCCGAACTTACCGAAGGACATCACACTCATCTCTTTTTTTCTTAAAAATTTTTATTGGTATTCCTTTTTGTTATCCCTACATTTGTGATTCATTTTTTTAACAATCCATGGAACCATTTATCGTATCAGCTCGAAAGTACCGCCCTCAAATTTTTGAGGATGTTGTAGGGCAACAAGCCATTACAAATACTTTAGAGAATGCCATAAAAAACAATCATTTAGCACAAGCATTATTGTTTACGGGACCTAGAGGAGTTGGTAAAACCAGTTGTGCACGTATTCTTGCAAAAAAAATAAATGATGAAGAAGGCCTTCATGAAGATGAAGATTTTGCTTTTAATATTTTTGAACTAGATGCCGCTTCTAACAACTCAGTTGATGACATTCGCTCACTTACAGATCAAGTACGTATTCCACCACAAACAGGAAAATACAAAGTCTATATTATTGATGAGGTTCACATGCTATCACAGGCTGCCTTTAATGCATTTTTAAAGACTTTAGAAGAACCGCCAGCACATGCAATTTTTATTTTAGCCACTACTGAAAAACATAAAATTATACCAACGATTCTATCTCGTTGCCAGATTTTTGATTTTAAAAGAATTGGTGTTTTAGATGCAAAAAATCATTTAAAAAAAATTGCAGAAAAAGAAGGTATCAATGCTAATGATGACGCTTTGCATATTATTGCTCAAAAGGCTGATGGTGCCATGCGTGATGCCTTGTCTATTTTTGATAGAGTTATTAGTTTTTCTGGAAAAGACTTGACACGTGAAGCCGTTACAGAAAATTTAAATGTTTTAGATTATGACGTTTATTTTAAAGTAACCGATTTGGCGCTTAAAAATAATATTCCTCAGGTTTTATTAGAATTCAACAATGTTTTAAGCAAAGGTTTTGAAGGACACCATTTCATTAACGGATTGGCTTCTCACTTTAGAGATTTATTGGTAGCAAAAGATGCTGAAACAATTCCTCTTTTAGAGGTTGGCGACAATGCTAAAAAACAATATTTAACTCAGGCAAGTGCCGCTTCTTTGCCTTTTTTATTACAAGCCATAGAAAAAGCAAATGAGTGTGACCTCAAATATAAGACCAGTAAAAATCAGCGATTATTGGTTGAACTGACTCTTATGCAAATTGCATCTATAACCTTCGAGGCAGAAAAAAAAAAAGTAGCAACTACATAATACCAGCTTCATTTTTCAGGACTTCTATAGTAAAAGAACAAATAGAAGTTGTTCCTAAAAAAATAGTCACACCTGCAAAACCAGTAACAAAGCCTACTGTAAAAATAACAGAGCCAGAAGCTAAAAAAGCAAATGCTCCTTTACGTACTTCTAGAAAACGTGCTTCTGCCCTATCGTTAAAAAGCTTAACACAAAAAGTTGAAGTAGTTGCTCAAGTAGGTGAGGAAGAAATTGACAGAAACACGCTTCCAAAAGATAATTTTGCTGAAAGTACATTTTTGGATCTATGGAATGGATATGCTGAATTGCTAATTAAAAGAGGCGACAAAAGTTTAGCTTCTATTTTAAGAGCTTCAAAACCTGTATTGACTAACTTATCTATTAAATACACATTGCCAAATAATTTAATGGCGGAACAACTAAATAGATTAAAGCCCAAGCTCTTAAAACATTTAAGAGAAAATTTAAACAACTACAGTCTTGATTTAGAGATTGATGTTCAAGAAACAGAGGTGAAAAAATTTGTATATACACCTCAAGAAAAATATGAAAAACTTAAAGAATTGAACCCAAGCATAGAATTATTAAAAAATGTTTTGTAAGATTCTACTTTCCCTAAAACCCTTTTTTTTAATATATTGTTCACCTAATAAATTTGTAGCCATTTGCACCAGTTTAATAAAATTTTAATAGGTATCGCTTTTTCACCAAACCTAAAGCAAAATATTTTTGAAGCCATTCGTCTTTCAAACATGTACAATGCACAGTTAGTTTGTGTTCATGTGGGCGATAAAAACAAAGAAAAAGAAAGTATCCTACAAGATATTCTTGCAGAGGCTCCAAAACCACAAAATAACGTAAAAGTCTTGTTTCAAACAGGAGCACCTGTAGAAGTTATTTTGGATGTTTGTAAAAAAGAAAATGTAGACTTGCTAATTTTAGGAGCACTTCAAAAAGAAAATATTTACAAATATTATGTGGGATCTATCGCCAGAAAACTAACAAGAATGGCACCTTGTTCTGTACTACTGCTTATTAAACACTCTATTGTTCGTGTTCCATGTAAACATATTGTAGTAAACGGATTGAAAGATCCTAAAACTGCAGAAACTATTGACACATCATTTTATGTTGCTCAAGGATTGGGTTGTAAAAAAATTACTATTGTAGAGGAAATTACACAGAGTGAAATTCATGTAAAAGTAAACGATGATATTTCTTTAAGAAGAGCGAATATTGTCAAAGAACGATTGAAAAACAGAGAAGACATTCGTGTAAAAGATATTTTAAAATCTATTGAACCCGAAAAAAAAGAAGGAATTACTGTAAAATCACAGAGTATTTTTGGAAAAAGAGGATATTCAATTGGGCACTATGCTAGAGTTGTTAGAGCTGACCTTTTAATTATGAATGCTCCCAACAAAACAACCTTATTAGACCGTATTTTCCCACATGATATTGAATATATTTTGTCAGAGCTACCTACTGACGTATTAATTGTAAAATAATAAATGGTAAAAAAACAATCAGCTTTAAAAACATTTACGGGAGACTTACCTAAGAATATATTTTCTGGATTTGTAGTTTCATTAATTGCCTTACCACTAGGCCTAGGATTAGCAATAGCCTCAGACGCACCTCCTATTGCAGGAATTATATCTGCCGTAATTGGTGGGGTAATGGTCGCTATACTTGGAGGTTCTAATGTTACCGTTACAGGTCCGGGTAACGGATTGGTAGTTGTATTACTCAGCGCAATTACTACTTTAGCTTTAGGAGATATTCATCAAGGATTTTTATACACACTTGCAGCTATTGTTATTTCAGGAATTCTAATGCTTATTTTAGGTTTTTTAAGAATGGGAATCTTAAGTGATTTTTTTCCATCTTCTGCCATACAAGGGATGCTAGCCGCCATTGGTGTTGGAATATTTGCCAAGCAATTTCATGTCATGTTTGGATATGTCTCTGTACAAGGGAACACCGTTGAATTACTTTTGAAAATTCCTGAAACCCTTCTTAATTTTGTAACAACATCAGACAAATCAACCTTTACAGCAGGTGAAGTAGGAATTATTAGTTTGTTATTAATGATTTACTACCCTAAAATAAGGAATCGTGCTTTTCAACTGATCCCTGCTCCTATGTGGATTGTAGTTTCCACCGTAGGTTTGAGCTATTATTTCAATCTAATTTCACCCTATGAATATCCTATTGATAAAAATTTATTAATCACTATTCCTGAGAATGTCTTATCAAACCTAGCCTTCCCTGATTTTGGTAAAATATTTGAAATGGACTTTATCAATGTGGTAATTGCCATTACTTTGATTTCTAGTATTGAATCGTTGTTAAGTATCAAAGCTGTTGATAAACTAGACCCTTTACTACGAAGATCCAACATCAATAAAGATTTAAAAGCTTTAGGGATCGCAAGTGCTATCAGTGGTTTTTTAGGCGGTTTAAATGTAGTTACTGTAATTGCAAGGAGCTCTGTCAACGTAAACAACGGTGCTTCTAACCGTTCGGCTAATTTTTTTCACGCACTCTTCTTATTGATCTTTGTACTTCTTTTCCAAAATCAGTTACGCATGATTCCTTTACCTGCATTAGCGGCTATTTTGGTGTTTACCGGTTATAAACTAGCTGCTCCTAGGAATATTGCTAAAATTATTAAAATTGGAAAAGAACAGTTAATCATCTTTTTAACGACTTTATTAGTAACTATTTTCACCAATTTAATTACAGGAATTATTTCTGGAATAGTAATTACTTTTATCATACACATCCTTTTAAATAAAAGCATTTTATTTTTTACAAGAAACGTATTAAAACCAAATGTTTTAATGTTTAAAGAAGCCGACGAAAAGGAAAATTACTATGTAAGTGTTGTCAATTTTTGTAGCTTTTTAAATTATTCTAAATTAAAATCTAAATTAGATCAAATACCCGAAAGTCAAGATGTTATTGTAGATTTTTCAAGATGCTCATTTGTAGACCATACTGTTATGGAAAATTTAAATAATTACATCCAATCCTTTAGTACCAAAGGAGGACATTTTGAAGTTATTGGACTAGACCTACATGGCGCCCATTCTGGACACCCTTTTGCGCTAAGAAGAATTAGTGCTACCAAGAGAATGGCTTCAAGAAACTTGACCAAAAGACAGAAAACGCTTAAAAGAATTGCCCGAGATTTTCATTGGACATACAGAGCAATACGAAAAAAACCTTTTGCCTTTTTGAGTGAATTCAGTTATTTCAAAACCAAGAATATTAATAAAATTAAAAATGTTTTAACCAATAAAAACTGTACGCTGTTTGATGTAATTTATACAGAAGGAGAATTTATCGCCAAGCAAGTGATTAGAAGTACTATGATTCACATTCGTTTAGACACACCACCACCTCTTTTCACCTTAGATAAAGAAGGAATGTTTGAATATATTTATCATTTAGCAGGCTATAACGATATTGACATTGAAGGACATCCTGATTTTTCTAAACGATTTTTCTTATATGGAAGCGACAAAAAGGAGATTGAAAAATTCTTTACAGACGAATTGGTTTTATTTTTTGAAAGCAATACCTATTATCATATTGAATCTTCGCCAAATGGCTTATTAGTAGTAAATAAAGAACGTTTAGCGAGTGTGAAAGAAATAAAAGCCATGGGAGATTTTGCAACACGATTAATAAAACTTATAGAAAAAAATAATTCTATTTAATAGAACCTAAATACAACAATTATGAATTCAGTTATGCTTGGTTTAAAATTACCAACCGACCCAAGATGGGTTAATATTGCAGAAAAAAACATTGAAGAAATTTTAATTGATCATGCCTATTGTGAGCAAAAGGCAGCATCTACTGCTATTTCATTTATTCTTAGCTTTCCAGAACGTTCGGAACTTGTTACAGCAATGGTAGCTTTAGTTAAAGAAGAAATGAGTCATTTTAAAATGGTACATGACAAACTAATAGCACGTGGTATTGTTTTAGGACCAAATCGAAGTGATGAATATGTGGTGGAATTGATGAAATTTTTCCCTAAAGGAGGAAGTAAATTAAGCAACCTAATTCACCGATTGTTATATTCTGCATTGATTGAGGCTAGAAGTTGTGAACGTTTCCGTTTGTTATCAGAAAACTTAACGGATCCTGAATTATCTAAGTTCTACCATGATCTAATGGTTTCTGAAGCCAATCATTATATTTTATTTTTGACCTTTGCTAGAGATTTTGGTGTAAGAGAAGAAGTAGATAAAATGTGGGATGATTTATTAGTTTATGAAGCTGAAATCATGAAAAAATTAGCCAATAAAGAATCTATCCACGGGTAAGCAGAGTAATTATGAGGCTTCGACAAGCTCAGCCTACGTACTTCGACAAGCTCAGCCTACGTACTTCGACAAGCTCAGCCTACGTACTTCGACAAGCTCAGTCCACGAAACTAGATAAGTTCGGGTCAGAAATTAGACAAGCTTAAGCTATATGCTTCGACAAGCTCCGTCCATGAAATTTAACAGGATTAGGCTACAAGATTTTACATAAAACATTAACATGAATAAATCAGAACTAAAAGAATTTCTAGACAGTAAAGTTATTCAATACAATACGTTAGATTTTATAGATTCGGATCCTGTTCAAATTCCGCATTTATATAATTTAAAAGAAGACATTGAAATTTCGGGCTTTTTAGCGGCAACCATTGCCTGGGGAAAAAGACCGATGATTATTAAAAACAGTCATAAAATGATGGATTTCTTAGGAAACTCTCCTTATGACTTTGTCATGAATCACACAAATGATGACTTAGATAAGTTTGAGCATTTTGTTCACAGAACCTTCAACTTAGAAGATTTTAAATTTTTTATTCAATCCTTAAAAAATATTTATACGAATCATAAAGGCTTAGAAGCCATTTTTTCAAAACACAAATCAGAAAATTCTTTACAACCTGCAATTCATGAATTCAAAAAAATATTTTTTGAAATCCCCCATCAACAAAGAACAACCAAACATATTTCTGACCCCTTAAAAGGTTCTGCTGCCAAAAGAATAAATATGTATTTACGCTGGATGGTACGACAAGACAACTTGTGCGTAGATCTCGGAATTTGGAAAAGCATCTCTCCTGCTTTACTTTCTTGTCCTTTAGATGTTCATTCTGGTAACGTAGCAAGAAAATTAAATATTTTAAAACGCAAACAAAACGACGGAAAAGCACTTTTAGAATTAGATACGGCTTTAAGAAGACTAGACCCCAATGATCCTGTAAAATATGATTTTGCCTTATTTGGATTGGGAGTATTTGAAGGATTTTAGCTCAAATTTTTAATTAGCTCCTTCGCAACTCTTTCACTATAAGAATTAATTTTCCAATGTCCAGGACTCCATCCTTTTATAAATCGATGAAAATCTGTCCAAGCCACAGGATATAAATTTCGCCATTCTTTTTCAAGTTCCTTAAAATTAATAGTCTTCAACAAGTTGTTTCTACCAATTTCAGCAAGGGCAATTTTCAATTGTTCAAAATAATAATCCAAAATCTGTTGTTCCAATTTTTCACAATCCTCTTCATTCAAACAACTACCTATAAAATAAGCTACGTCCTTCATTCCACAGCCACCTCCAACATATTGAAAATCTACTGCAGCTACTTTTTTCCCATCTTCAGAAAAACAAAAATTAGCCAATTTAGCATCGCCATGCACTAAGGTTTTATAAGTAGATTTATTTAAAAGCATATCAATTGCTGAAGCTTTTTCTTTTAACTGCAAGTCGTCCAAAACTTCCAATTCTTCAGGCCTAGTATCCAAATGCCAATAAGTTCCTATTTCCCATAAACCTTTCGGAGAAATATTTAAATACGTAGCATGAAAATAAGCTAGCCATTGCAAGCATAATTTTATTTCTTCCCAGTTTACCGCATGCTTTCTAGCAGGATAACCTATAGAATCTAAATCTTCCAAAACAATCAATACCTCATCTTCAAAAAAATCAATAACCAAACAGTTAGGAATTTTTGCCATTTTTAAATTTGAAGCATAATTTTCATAAAACTTACTTTCTACTTTGTAAGATTTAATTTTTCTGTTATGAGAGAGATTCGTATTCCAACCTCTAGGATGGTTCTCGTTTTTTGGCAACCGCACATGTTTTAGTACAAGCGTTTTATGTACAGAACCCTCCAAACCAATACGAACAATTTTTCCATAACCACTCCACAAACTTTGAATTATTTCTATTTCAAAATAATTGTTTGCGCCAGTAACTTTTAATATCGTATCTATAAATTGCTGGTTCATGTATATTATTGCTTAAAAGAATCTGTCTTTTTATCGTAATGGTATGGGCAATGTTTACAACCACTCTTGCAACAATACCCTCTTTTTAAATGATATTTTTCAGTAAATACTCTATATCCCTGTTCATTCCAATAATAATCATCTTCTTCTAAGGGTGCTGGATTATAACTAGACATTGATTATTTTTTATCTTGTAAGGCAAAAACCTTTTGCAATAGTACTGAGGTACGTAATTGCACTTTTTCACGAATACCTTTCTCTTCCACAGCAATCATTGTAAACACCCCCTTTAAAGCTTCCTGAGCCACATAATCTGTTAAATTTGGATTTACATTTTTCACAAACGGAATGTTATTGTATTTATTTATAAGATTGGTCCAAATTTGATCCGCTCCAACTTTATCAAATGATTTTTTTATCACCGGATTAAATTTAGCCATCAAATCGGCAGATGTTTTATTTTGCAAATAAGTAGTTGCTGCATTTTCACTTCCAAGCAAAACAGATTTAACATCGGTAAAGCTCATATCTTTAATAGCAGCTATAAAAATAGGTGTGGCTTCTTTTACTGCATCTTCTGCCGCTTTATTCAATAATTTCAAGCCTTCATCAGCCAAACTTCCCAAACCAATGTCACGCAAAGTTTTATCAACTTTTTGTAATTCTGCTGGTAATAAAATCTTAACGGCCTCATTTTTATAAAACCCGTTCTCTTCAGTTAATTTACTAACCTGGTGCTGAATACCATTATTTAATGCCTCTTTCAAACCGTTTCCAATTTGAGTGTTTGTCAAAACAGTTTCTGTAGAAATTGGTAAGTTTTTAACTATTGTATGCAATTCTGCACAAGCTGATACTTGTACAACCAAAAGCAGTAAAATTATTTTCTTTATCATTTTATAAAAATTTAATCTTCAGCAAAAATAAGCTTTCTACAAGAACTCCTTTTTTAATCTAAAAATATTTTGCTTTAATCTGCATCTTTTTTGGAACTCCTACGTCTTATGAATAACTTTAACCTATAAATTTTAAAATTATGAGAGATACTAATTGCACATGCGACTGTGAAGCATGTAAAAACGGACAATGTAGCAACTGTTCTTGCGAAACATGTACTTGTACTAATTGCAACTGCTAAATTAACTACCTGTAGTGTTTCAAAACCTTAAAACAGGTTCTAAATGCTACAGGTAATTTTAACATGACCAACACATTATGGATACTAAAAAAATATGGGATGACTTTTCAAATGCTTTGCTAAAATTTATTCTTAGCAAAGTCAAAGATCCTATGATTGCTGATGATATTTTACAAGAAGTTTTTATTAAGATTCACTTACAAAAAGGAAAACTTCAAAAAAAAGACCGATTAAAATCTTGGATTTTCACTATTTGTAACAACTCCATAAATGATTATTTTAGAAAAAAAACGACAAATAGATCAAATGAATTAATTGATGCTCCTGACAACACTAAAGAAGCAGAACATGAAGCTAAAGACTGTTTACTCCCTTTGATATTGAACTTGCCAAAAAACTATAAAGAAGCCTTACTGCTAAGTGAAGTAAAAGGATTGAAACAACAAGCGGTTGCTGACCAATTACAAATTAGTTTATCTGCAGCAAAATCAAGGATTTTAAGAGGTCGAGAAGCTTTAAAAAATGGCTTTATTGCTTGCTGTGATTATACGCTTGATGAAAATGGTCATTTAAAAGGAGAACATAAAGACAAAGCAGATTGTAAGGTTTGCTCCCATTAATTCAAAATAAAATATCTTCTGAACT
>JBHOTE010000050.1:0-10209 GCA_042584125.1 Bacteroidota bacterium | reverse complement strand
GTTAGTATTGTAACCAACACCTTTTGTGTCTGTGTTTTTTCCTAATAATATATTAAAGCGATCTCTATGACGTTGTTCAAAAATATTATTGTAAACATAATCAACGCTGAAAATAAACAAACCAACAATAGCAAATAAGCTGAAGATTTTACTCCAATGAAATTTTAATGAAATTTTCCTGTAAAATTGAACATAGAGTACAAATAGAATAATTAAAAGGTACGAGAATAATAATACAATATTAAACCCAAATGCAAGTGTTAAAACAAAAAGAACAATCGCTACTATTCCAATAGCTATATAATAAATAGGCAAACCTTCTCTATATAAAACAAAAAAGAAGGAAGCGTAAACTAACGCAGAACCTGGGTCTGGTTGGAGGGTTATTAAAATTGCAGGAAAAAATATTATTACAAAAGCTTTAATTTGATTTTTGACGAGTTTCAAATCGTACTGTTTGTCACTTAATAATCTTGCTATAGCTAGTACGGTGGCAAATTTAGCAAATTCTGAAGGTTGTAAACTCGTAGCGCCTAAATCATACCAGGATGTGGCCCCATTAATTTTTTTACCAAAAACAAAAAGACCGGCGAGTGACAATAAAGAGAGGATATAAATTAGAGATGAAAATTTTTCATAGGTTTTTGCATCAATAAATAGGATTCCAATAATTAAGACAAAACTCAATCCTATCCAAAGCATTTGTTTGCCATATTTTGTAGAAAAATCAAATAGATTAAGTTGCTCATCAGAAATAGAGGCAGCGTAAATATTCATCCATCCAAAAAGGACTAATAGCAGGTATAGGAAGACCAATGTGAGGTCGATTCCAAAAAATATGTTATTCTTCTGAGCTCTCACTTTTTCCTTGCATTATTTTTAGTTGTCTGGCATAGACTTCTTCTAGACTCGTATTGAACATACGTTCTTCATACCATTTATTAGTGGTTTTTCTAGTTAAATATTTTTCAATCATTAAACTAGTAATTGGTGCTGCTATTGTAGAACCGAATCCTCCGTTTTCAATATAAACAGCGATGGCAATTTTTGGGTTTTTCTTGGGAGCAAAAGCAACAAATATTGAATGGTCTTCAAATTGTATTTTAGTATCGTTTACTCTTACAAAATTTTCTGCTGTTCCTGTTTTTCCGCAAATTTCAATGTTTTTTAAACGAACATGTTTAGCGGTTCCCGATTTGAACACGTCGTGCATACCTTCTATAACCGGTATAAAATGTTTTTTATCAATAGTGGTATTGCGTACTGTGGTATATATGCTATCAGTAATTTCTTTGCCATTTTGCTTTTTTAAAACATGTGGCTTGTAATAAAAACCTCTATTAGCAATTGCTGCAGTCATGTTTGCAAGTTGAATAGGAGTTGTTAAAATTTGGCCTTGTCCAATGGCATTTGAAATGGTATAGGTTGCTCTCCATCTTCCATCAGGGTACCATCGGTTATACATAGCCGCATTAGGAATTAATCCGGGTTGACCTTGTGGTAAATCATATCCTAAAAAGTTTCCTAATCCAAAGCTTTTTACATGTTTGCTCCAGACATTCATGCCTTCTGAAGCAGTTGGGTATTTTTCTATAATTCTTCTGTAGACATTACAAAAATAACTATTACAAGATTTGGCGATTCCTCTTTGCAGTTTAATAGGAGAATTTACAATATCACAATGACATCCCATAAAAGCACTCGCTCCAGCTCCATATCGGTAACCGTGATGACACCAAAAAGGTGTTTCAGGAGTGATTACATTTTCTTGTAATCCTACCAAACCTTGTATCATTTTAAAAGGAGAACCAGGTGCGTATTGAGCAAGTAAGCATCTATCATACATGGGTTTGTTAATTGTGTCTCCAAAAAACTGTACAGAGTATTTGGATCTCAATCTACCAACCATATGGTTTGGATTGTAACTAGGTGCTGTAATCAAAGTTAAAATTTCTCCGGTACTAGGTTCTATTGCTACAATTCCACCTCTTTTTCCTTGTAATAGTTTTTCTCCGTACTGTTGTAGTTCACTGTCAATTGTTAATGTTAGGTCTTGACCAGGAATAGGAAGCGTATCATACATTCCATTTTTATAAGAACCAGTTATTTTATTAAATCGGTCTCTTTGCATGTATTTTACACCTTTTATACCTCTTAACAAGTTTTCATACTGTTTTTCAACACCTGTTGTTCCTATTAGCTCCCCAGCCTGATAGTATGGATTCTTTTTTGCTGTTTCATCGTTTACTTCGTTAACATATCCTAAAATGTTTGCGGCAGAATTTATGGGGTAATATCTCAATGATTTTTTATCGATATAAAACCCTTCGTATTTGTACATTTTTTCTTGTAAATAGGCATAATTCTCTTTGGAAATATGTGCTAAGAATACGGAGGGTAAACGAGGTGACCAATGCTTTGCTTTTTCGTATCTTTTTTTGAATGATAGTTTGTCTATTCCTATTAGTTTGCAAAATTCTAGGGTGTCTAGAGGTTGTACTTCTTGTGGAATAATCATTAAGTTGTACGACTGTTTGTCGGTAACTAACAGTATTCCATTTCTGTCTAATATATAGCCCCTTTCTGGATAGTCATATATTTTCTTGACAGTAGAACTTTGAAGAGAATTGGCACTTTTTTCATGACCAATTACCTGTAAAAAAAATAACTTGGTGATAAATATTCCAGCAGTTAAAAGGATAAAAAAAGATAATAGATATCCTCGTTTCACAAATTGTAATTTTTAAAAATTAGACTGTTCTTTCTTCGTAGTAAGCACAATGCTCAAGATACTTAAAATGATTGTAAATATACTTGTTGTTAGTGATTTATATGCGATGGTATTGATGTTTTTAAAGCTGAAATAATCTAAGTAAAACATTATAAAATGATGCGCAAAAGTAAGTACAGATATGAAAACAATTATTTTGGCTAGTTGTTGAGATCCTAGTTTGAAAAGTTTGTAGTCTATGTCTGATTTGTTTAGAACTAATTTTAAAACATAAAGTCTAATGTAGGCTATAAATACGGTAGCTGCTGCGTGTATACCTCCTGAGTTAGAGAAGAAATCTACACACAAACCTAAAAGAAATGCTAGTAATAGGAAGTTTGTTCTTTTTTGTTCTAAAGGGTATAAAAACACAAATAGTATATAAAGATTTGGGTTTATGTATCCAAAGAAATCAATATTATTTAAGACTAATACTTGTAACAGTAAAAGAAAAATAAATCGAATAGCAATAGATAAGGTTTCTCTAGTCATTTTGTTTTTCTAAATTTTCGATTTCTTCTTTGTCTTTGTTCTTTATAATATGGACATATCCCAAATTACTCATATCAGTGAAAAGTTCTATCTGAATATTTCCATATTTTTTATTGTTTATTTTGAAATCTGAAATTCGTCCAATAGGGATTCCTTCAGGAAATAAAATAGATTTACCTCCACTAACAATGGTATCTCCTATTTGTATAGGAGCTTGGCGTTGAATGTCTTTTAGTTGTGAATATCTATAATTTTTTCCGTCCCATTCTAATGTTCCAAAATAATGATTGTTTTTAAGCTTTACGTTTATTTTAGATTTACTGTTTAAGATAGAAAGTACAGTAGCGTAATTGTCAGAAATATTATTAACAACACCAATAATACCAGTACTAGTGATTACGCCCATGTCAATTGTAATTCCATCAGAAGTTCCTTTGTTGATAGTAATTATGTTGTTCCTTTTTTTGAAATTGTTGTTAATTACTTTAGCTGCAATGAAAACATTAGTTGGTATAGTAGAATCTAAATGAGAAGGTAGCGCGTTAAGTTCAACTTTTGCTAGTTCGTTTCTTAGAGCTGTATTTTCTTCTGCTAATCGTAGGTTTTCTTTTTTTAACGATGTGTATTCAAAAAAGGAATTGGATCCTTTAAAAAAACCTCCTGTAATAGCATTTGCAGAATTAATAAATTGACTTTTATGGTAAGTTTTAGATTGTATAGTCAGTAAAAAAGCAAATACTTCTAGCAATAAAAAAAGCAAGAAGTATTTGTATTTTTGTATAAAGTATGCAATATGTTGCATTATTGTTTGAGTCTATTTTTTTATGTCTTCAAATGTTTTAAGGTTGAAAACTAAGTTTAGTTATTTATTAATGACCGTAGTCTCTAAAATTATAAAACTTATTTCAGCAACACACTCTTATAAGTATCTATTTTTTTCAAAGCAATTCCAGTCCCTCTAACAACTGCTCTTAATGGGTCTTCAGCAATGTAAACTGGTAAATCAGTTTTTTTAGACAAACGTTTGTCTAGTCCTCTTAGCATAGATCCACCACCAGCTAAATAAATTCCGGTATTGTAAATATCTGCTGCTAGTTCTGGAGGAGTTTTTGATAAAGTTTCCATTACAGCATCTTCAATACGTAAAATAGATTTGTCTAATGCTTTCGCAATTTCGCGATAAGATACCTGTACTTGTTTAGGCTTTCCGCTTAATAAATCACGACCTTGAACTAGCATATCGTCCGGAGGAGTGTCTAAATCTTCTGTAGCAGCGCCTATTTGAATTTTAATTTTTTCAGCCGTAGTTTCTCCAACAAATAAATTATGTTGGGTACGCATATAATATGTGATATCACTTGTGAATAAGTCACCTGCAACTTTTACAGATTTATCGCAAACAATACCGGCTAATGCAATTACAGCAATTTCTGTTGTTCCACCACCTATGTCAATAATCATGTTTCCTTTTGGTTCCATAATATCAATCCCAACACCGATAGCAGCAGCCATTGGTTCGTAAATTAAATAGATTTCTTTAGCATTCATATGCATTGCAGAATCACGTACAGCACGTTTTTCTACTTCTGTAATTCCTGAAGGAATACAAATAACCATACGTAATGCAGGTGGGAATAATCTCTTTTTTATAGAAGGAATACTTTTAATGAATTCCTTAATCATTTCCTCAGAAGCCTGGAAGTCTGCAATAACTCCATCTTTTAAGGGACGAATAGTTTTTATGTTTTCATGGGTTTTACCTTGCATTAAACTGGCTTTCTGTCCAGTAGCAATAATTTTCCCCGTAGTTCTATCTCTAGCTACGATTGAAGGACTGTCAATGACAACTTTTCCATTATGAATGATTAGTGTGTTTGCTGTTCCTAAATCAATAGCAACATCTTCAATCATGAAATCAAAAAAACCCATAGTTTTTTTTGGTGTGTTAAGTTAGTTTAAAAAAGATGTATTTAACCTTAAAGTTAAATACATCTCTCAAATTTAGTGAATTAATGTTTAAAATGGCGAGTTCCTGTGAAAACCATTCCAATATTCTTTTCGTTACAATAGTCAATAGACAATTGGTCTTTTATAGATCCACCTGGTTGAATAACAGCATCAATTCCTGCATGTCCAGCAATCTCAACACAGTCAGGGAATGGGAAGAATGCATCACTTGCCATAACCGCTCCGTTTAAGTCGAATCCAAAAGTTTTTGCTTTAACGATAGCTTGTTCTAAAGCATCAACACGAGATGTTTGCCCAGTACCTCCAGCACATAATTGTTTGTTTTTGACTAAAATAATTGTGTTAGATTTAGTGTGCTTGCATATTTTAGAAGCGAATAATAAATCTTCAATTTGTTCGTCAGAAACCAATCTATTCGTTACGTTTACTAAACCTTCTTTTGTATCTGTAACGTTATTTGGGTCTTGAGCTAAAACACCATTTAAAGCTGTTCTATAACTGATAGCAGGTAATTCAACATCTTTTTGAACTAAGATAATTCTGTTTTTCTTTCCCTTTAGTATTTGTAAAGCTTCTTCTGAGTAAGAAGGGGCAATTACAACTTCACAGAACAAACTATGAATTTCCTCAGCGGTTGCTTTGTCAATTTCTTTATTAGCGATTAACACACCACCAAAAGCAGAAGTTGGGTCACCGGCTAAAGCATCTACATACGCTTGCACTAAAGTTTCTCTTTGAGCAAAACCACAAGCATTGTTATGCTTTAAGATAGCAAATGTTGGGGCTTCGTTTTTAAACTCTCTAATTAAGTTTACTGCAGCGTCAACATCTAACAAGTTGTTAAATGATAATTCTTTTCCGTGTAGTTGGTCAAATAATTGATCTAAATCTCCATAAAAGAAACCTCTTTGGTGTGGGTTTTCTCCGTAACGTAATTGTTTAGAAATATCAAAACTTTGTCTAAAAGTAGGTTCTTCTTCGTTTAAGTAGTTAAAAATTGCTGTATCGTAATGACTAGAAACGGCAAAAGATTTTGCAGAAAAAGATTTACGTTCCGCTAAAGTTGTAGCTCCGTTGTTTTTTGTGATAATTTCTAAGAAGTTATCGTATTGACTCATAGATGAAACACAAATAACATCTTTAAAGTTTTTTGCAGCTGCACGAATTAATGAAATACCTCCTATATCAATTTTTTCAATAATATCTTCTTCAGAAGCACCACTAGCAACTGTTTTTTCAAAAGGATATAAATCCACAATTACAATGTCAATTTCAGGAATTTCAAATTCTTCAATTTGTTTTTGATCTCCTTCGTTATCTCGTCTGTTTAAAATTCCTCCAAAAACTTTTGGATGTAAAGTTTTAACTCGACCTCCTAAAATAGAAGGGTAAGAAGTTAAATCTTCTACACGAACTACATCGATTCCTAGATCTTTGATAAAAGTTTCTGTTCCTCCAGTAGTGTAAATAGTGATATTTAACTCGTTTAATTTCTTTACAATAGGTTCTAAACCATCTTTGTGGAAAACTGAAATTAAGGCAGATTTTGCTGTTTTGCTAGTGCTCATTTTATGTGTTGTAAAATTTTGTGCAAAGTTACTAATTATGTAATGCTTTCACAACATAAATTTAATATCAAAATCAATTAAATTTCAGGGTGTTAGTTTGTTGTTTTTATAAGGCAGAATGAAAACCCTAAAATGATAAATAAAATTGTTACTTTAGTGTTCTGAGCATTAAAATGAACTACATGAGTAAACGTAAGAGTATTCGTTTTTTTTTATTGAAATTTTTTACAACTTATTTTGTGTTGTTTGCTTTTTATTCGGTTTATTTAAACAGAACACAAGAAAAAACGCCTGTGTTTGTATGTTCACCAATTACAAATAGTGTAGCTGAACAAACCAAAAATACGCTCAATTTTCTAGGTTATAATGTTAGGACAGAGCCACATGATATGGAGCTTTCAGTCAAACTTTTAGTGAATAATGTTTATACAGCTAGGGTTATTGAAGGCTGTAATTCAATAAGTTTGATTATTCTTTTCATCGCTTTTATTATTGCTTTCCCAGGTTCATTTGTGGCAACTGTTTTATACGCTATAATTGGAAGTTTACTTATTTATTTGGTCAATATTTTAAGAATAGCATTTTTAACAATGGCTTTGTATAAATGGCCAGATGAACAGGAATTATTACATAACCTTGTTTTTCCTAGTATTATCTATGGAATGGTGTTTTTACTATGGGTAATTTGGGTAAATGTTTTTTCTAACTATAAAAAAATAAGAGATGCGAAAAAGATATAAGTTTCCACTGTTGTTCGTTTTATTTTTTTTATTAGTCTTGATAAGAGCTTTTGAAGAGAACTTGTTTTATGATCCTTTTATAGAGTATTTTAGAAATGATTATTTGTATACAAGTATGCCTGTATATGAAATGTCACCACTTTTTTTGAATTTGGGTTTTCGGTTTGTAATAAATTCAATTATTTCTTTGGCTATTGTGTATGTTTCTTTTGAGAAATTAGGTTTTGTAGTTTTAGCTTCAAAACTTTATGTTTTGGCCTTTTTTGTATTGGGCTTTGTGTATTACCTATTGCTAGAAAGTAATTTTGAATACGGTTATTTGTTGCCTTTTTATATTAGAAGATTTATTGTTCATCCGTTGTTTCTGTTATTACTGTTAGCTGCTCTATATTATGAAAAACTAACCGGAGTTGAACCAAAGCTATGAGTTTTTTAAGCGTTTCTTTTTATTTGATTTCTTTTTGTTACCTCCGTTTAAGCGATAAGTATAGCTTAAAACAATATAACGACCTAAACTTTGATTTGTAGTTTCTTCAAAATAATTTAGGGAACTTCTTCTTGTTATATCCACATTTTTATTCAATAAATCAATTAGTACTAATTTTGCAATACTTCTTTTATTATTTGTTAAAGCATATGAGATGGCAGCGTTCCAAAGTGGTATTTTTTGGTTAGAGATAAATTGATTATCGGAAAGTAAATTGTAATCAAGTTGTGAATTGATGTTTAGTCTTTTGGAGACTTTAGTGTCTATCATTGCAAAATAATGTTGCTTTATAAATTTGCGATTCAAGTTTAGTGTTTCTGTTTTTGTGTCTGGTGTTTCATTTTCGTCTAAAGAAAATTTAGTGTTATTCAAACTGTAACTAGCGCCAATTTTTACGTCAAATATATTTTTGTCGAAGTTTTCAATAGACAAGTCTACTTTGTAGTTGTGTGAAAACACATCATTGTTTTTTCTGTTTACTAAAGCATTGTAATTATTGTATCCTCCTCTTAGTTTTAAATTAGTTCTTAACCCAATTTTGTTTATTTTTTTGCTTACTGAAATAAATGCGGATCCACTTTCTTTAGTGCCTTTGTTTGTGTAATTTCTAGTTCTTATGTATTCAAATTCCTCATCTGTTTCTATGGTTTGTATAATCGCATCATCGGTGTGTTTGTATGAAAGTTTTGTTACAAATATTAGAGACGATTTGAAGTTGTTAATTACAGATCTAAATGAAAAATTATTTGATTTTTCAGTTTTTAAATCGGGGTTTCCTTTTCTGATATAATTTGGGTTAACATCATTGATTACAGCTGTTATTTGTGAGTTTTTTGGACTAGTAATATTTTTATTGTAGCTGAAATTGTATTTTTTTCCTCTTTTGGGAGTTAGTTGAATCCATATTTTGGGGTTTACATAAAATTGCGATTTATTGAATTTTATTTCTTCTGCCAAACCAAAATTTCTATCTAGTTCTAACAATTCAACACCAGAAAAATAATTTACAGTTTTTGTGTTGTAAGTATGTAATAAGTTTGTGCTATATCGATGTTCGTTAAAGTCCTGGTCAAAGATTAATGGAAATTTATTTTCGATGCTGTTTTCAGTTTCTGTTTTATTTTGGTTGATGTTTTCTCTGGATGTTTTAATATTTACGACTCCTTCTACTTTAAAATAATAATCGTTGTATAGGGGTTGCGTGTATTTTACAGATAACCTCAAGTTGTTGTTAAGGGTTTCGTCATCTCTTTCAACTTTGGTTAGTCTTAAAATGGGATAATCTGTGTTGTAATTATATAGACGCTCTGTGTCTTGATTGTTTACGGTGTTTTGTTTGCTTAGATTATTTGAGATTCCTAAGTTAAAACTCTTGCCTAAGCTGTCTAGTTTTTTATAATAAGTAGCCTTAATGTCTGCAGAGTTTTGAATTCTTTCAAGTTTAGAGTCAGAAAAGGTGTAAGTTCTGACTTCTTTTAGGGTATTAAATATTGAGTCATTTCTTTTTAATAAATAGTTAGAGTTTGTGTTACTGTAACCACCTTTTATAAAAAGACTGCTAGTTTTTTTTGATTGGTTTTTATAATTAAAATTTAATTGTTGGCTTTTATTTGTGTTATGGTATTGTTTTTCGTTGGTGGAATTAAATGCAGATTTAGGGTTGTATGTTGTTCTTTTAGCACTTGAGGCTCCGTAATTTTCTGAGGCAGAGTAGGAGTAGTCAGTGTTGAATGATTCTCTTTTTTGAAATTCATGTCCATAGTGCAATGCAGCTAGCTCGGTTTGTAAATAACCACTCAAGTTTTTTACTCTAGTTGGTGAATCGTTGTCGTCTGATTCGTCTGCAAGGCCGTCAGAGTTGTTTAAAAAGCTTTGAATACTAGAGCCTGTAACATTGATATTGTTAAATTTACCAATGGCAGAGAATTGTGTTTTAGCATCAAATTTATTGTAGTTTAGGTTGGTGAAATATCTATTTTCCAATCCTATTCCTGTAGCTATTTTTCCAAAACCTCTTTTTTTCTTATTCTTTTTTAAGGAGAAATTTATGACTACTCGTTTGTTTCCGTCTTCTACTCCTGTTAGTTCAGATTCGTCACTTTTTTTGTCTATAACTTCAATTTTTGCAATGGCATCTGCAGGTAGGTTTTTTAATACCATAGAAGGGTCTCCTCCAAAAAACTC
>JBHOTE010000049.1:0-10321 GCA_042584125.1 Bacteroidota bacterium | reverse complement strand
GTAAATCAATATTTTCCTCTAAGATGATTGTTTTAAAATTAACAGGGTCTTTGCTTTTTACTACTTGTTGAAAATGGGCTTTATATCCTGTAGAAAATAATTGTACTAGTAAAGTGTCTTTTGAGTTTTCGGTTATTTCAAAGAATCCCTTAACATCTGTAGTTGTAAAATTAATCATTGTTGAGTCTTTAGGATGAAGTAGTGCAACAGATACAAATTCTAAAGGTTCGTTTTGCGGATTTATAACAGTTCCCGTTATTTTTCCTGTTTGCGCAATTACCGATGAGCTGAGTATAAAAAAATGAAAATTAATTTTAATACGGAGATTTGAGGAATGAATAATTGCATTATTTGTTTAAGATGGAGATTAATTTTGCTTTTGTTTTATAAGAGGTAAGAGAGATTGTTTCTAGATACAGTTTGTTCATAGAAATAGCGCAATATTACATTTTAACAAACTATTGACTTGGTAATTGTAAAAGGGTTTAATTTGAATGAGAATTTATTTTTAATTAGAGATTGAATCTAATACAATATCTGAATGATATTTTTTATGGACAATAATTCTAATCTTTATTGGTGAAAATAAAAAATGCTTCCGAAGTAAATCGAAAGCATTTTATATATAAATAAACTGTAAATTCTACATCATTCCTGGCATTCCAGCTGGTGCTTGTGGATGATCATTACCCGTATTCGTTTTGATTTCAGTAAGCGTACATGCAGTAGTTAAAATCATTCCTGCCACAGAAGCGGCGTTTTCTAAGGCAACACGAGTTACTTTAGTAGGATCAATAATACCCGCTGCTAGCATTTGAACATATTCTCCAGTTTTGGCATTGAATCCGTAATCTCCTTTTCCTTCTAATACCTTAGAAACAACAACAGATCCTTCTCCACCTGCATTTTGTACAATTTGTCTTAGAGGCTCTTCAATAGCTCTATCTAAAATATTTATTCCAGTTACTTCATCGGCATTTTCTGTAGAAATAGCGGATAGGCTAGCTTTTGCTCTTACCAGTGCAACACCACCACCAGCAACAATTCCTTCTTCAACAGCAGCACGTGTTGCATGTAAAGCATCATCTACTCTGTCTTTTTTCTCTTTCATTTCAATTTCACTTGCAGCACCTACATATAAAACAGCAACACCTCCAGCTAATTTAGCCAAACGTTCTTGTAGTTTTTCTTTGTCATAATCTGAAGTTGTACTTTCAATTTGAGATTTGATTTGTCCAACTCTTGTCGTAATAGCTTCTGTTTCACCAGCTCCATTTACAATGGTAGTATTGTCTTTATCAATCGTAACTCTTTCAGCAGTTCCTAACATATCAAGTGTAGTAGCTTCTAAAGTTAATCCTCTTTCTTCAGAAATTACAACACCACCAGTTAAAATTGCAATATCTTCAAGCATTGCTTTTCTTCTATCTCCAAAACCTGGTGCTTTTACAGCTGCAATTTTTAAGGCTCCACGAAGTTTGTTCATTACCAATGTAGCTAATGCTTCACCATCAACATCTTCAGCAATAATCAATAAAGGTTTTCCTGATTGTGAAATAGGCTCTAAAACAGGTAATAATTCTTTTAAAGATGATATTTTCTTTTCAAATAATAAGATATAAGGATTTTCTAAATCAGCTAACATTTTTTCTGTGTTAGTTACAAAGTAAGGAGATAAGTACCCTCTGTCAAATTGCATACCTTCAACAATGTCAACATAAGTATCTCTTCCTTTTGCTTCTTCAACAGTAATTACTCCTTCTTTTCCAACTTTTACAAATGCTTCAGCTATTAAGTCTCCAATAGTTTCATCATTATTAGCAGAAATAGAAGCCACTTGTTTTATTTTGTCTGATTCGTTTCCAACTACAACTGATTGTTTTTGTAGGTCCGAAACAATTTCAGATACAGCTTTGTCAATTCCTTTTTTAAGATCTAAAGGATTTGCTCCAGCAGCAACGTTTTTTAATCCTTCTTTTACAATAGCTTGTGCTAAAACGGTAGCCGTAGTAGTACCATCTCCTGCCAGATCGTTGGTTTTAGAAGCCACTTCTTTAACCATTTGAGCACCCATGTTTTCAATAGGGTCTTCTAGTTCAATTTCTTTAGCAACACTCACACCATCTTTTGTGATAGCAGGTCCACCAAATGATTTTTCTATTACTACATTACGTCCTTTAGGTCCTAAAGTTACTTTTACAGCATTTGCTAAAGCATCTACACCTCTTTTAAGTCCGTCTCTAGCGTCAATATCGAATTCAATTTTTTTTGCCATGTTTTTATGTTTTTATTTTAGCAGACTACACGTTGTTGTTTGCTAAAAATTAATTGTGTAAAATTTGTTATTTGTATTTTTATCATAAAACTTTATCCGCTAACTTGGGTTTAGATTCTTTTTAAAAATCTAAAAAGTTAACAATAAAAGAAAGCTCATTATACGATTGCGAAGATATCGCTCTCTCTCATGATTAAATAATCAGTACCGTCTAGTTTTAATTCAGTACCTGCATACTTACCGTATAAAACGGTGTCACCAACCTTTACAGTTAAAGGCTCATCTTTTGTTCCATTTCCAACTGCTATAACAGTTCCTTCAGATGGTTTTTCTTTGGCTGAATCTGGAATAATTAATCCTGATGCAGTTGTAGTTTCAGCTGCTTTTGGCTCTACAAGCACTCTGTCTGCTAGTGGTCTAATGTTTACGTTGCTCATTATCGTTATATTTTAAAAGTAAATTTTTATTTGTTATGTATTGCAATTGTCTAAAAGTGTGCCAATTCAAACATTCTGACAAATTGTAAAAAAAAATGCCAAGGTGTCATTTACCTTGGCATTTTTACTGTCAACATTGAGTTGATGTATTATTCAGCAGCTTCTTCTGTTGCTTGTTCTTTTAATTGTGGAAGTTGAGCAGGAGCTTCTTCAGAAATTTCTCTGTCGTTAATTTTATTTTCGATTTGAGAATTTTCAGAATTTCCTTCTCTTGGAATTGCAAAGTTTGATAATAAAATCAAAGCCATTAATGTTATTGCTAATGTCCAAGTTCCTTTGTCTAAGAAATTATTTGTGCTTTGAACACCTCCCATAGATTGAGATCCTCCTCCTCCGAATGAAGATGAAAGTCCACCGCCTTTAGGATTTTGTACCATTATTAATAAAATTAATAATACGGCTACAATAAGTATTAAGCTAAGGAATAGTGTATATGTCATGATTTATTTTTTTTAAGGTATTCTATATTCTTAATTTGGTCTGCAAAGAAACCACTTTTTTCTGGATATTTCAAAATTAAAATTTCATAAGCTTTGATCGCGTTTGAATATTTTTTTTGCTCTAAATATACTTTGGCTAAAGTTTCGGTCATAATTCCGCTGTTTTCAAGAATTATATTCTTTTCGTTTGAAGGTTTAGCCTCTTTTTCAACAGGTTGAATGCTTGGGTTGTTTTCAATAAATAGATCAATTAAATCTAGTTTATTTGTTAGGTTGTTAGCATCTGTTGTTTCTTTTCTTTGGATAGGTTTTGGGGTGCTAAGTTGTAGCCATTCAGTAAAAGAATGTGTTTCGTTTTTTGTAAACTCTAATGGTTTTCCAATTCCAATATTTTTTTCAACCTCCTCAGTGTTTTCTATTGATTTATTAATGTTTTCTTCTGTTTTTTTGAAAGGAATATTTTTTGCCTTCGTTTCAAAATCAGTAATGTAATCAAATAAAACAGCTCGATCAGTAGTGAGTGCAGCAGTTTCTTTTAAAACTTTATTATACTTAAAATTATTGTTTTGTTTTAATCCTTTTAAGTAAACGGCTTTCGCAAATTGGAAGTATGGAAATTCCTGGGTGATGTTTTCAAGTTCCTCAATATAATTTTCTGAAATATATTGAGAGGGTTCGCCAAGATTTAAAAAAATATTTTTTTCCATTTTTACCAGTTTGCAACAGAAGCATTAAATATATCTTGTGTAATTCTTTCAAAAATTTCTTCTAAAGCAGCGTCTAAACTACTTCCACTTAAAATATCATTTGCTGGGTAGTCAAAGAAATGGGTGAATTTTTTCTCAAAATTCTTTTTCTCATCTAAACTATTGTAAAAACGAACATTAACAACAATGGTTAGTCTGTTTTCAGCAGCTGTTTGATCTGCGGTTGCAGTCATTGGACTGATAGAATAATTTGTTACTTCACCTTCAAAAAATAAATCTCCTTTTGTTTTAACTAAACTTAAGTTTGTTTGTCTCACAAATAAATCTTGAAGAGATTGTGTAAAGGTTTGGCTTAAACCAGGTTCAATTAAAGGGGCATTGTTTGGAAAATAATCAATCTGAATTGTTTTGGCATTACCTGTATTACCACCAGTGAAGCTATAAATACCACAGCTTATTGTGCTTAGTAGTAAGCTAAGGCTTAAAAATAATGCGACTTTAATTTTCATTTTAAAACTTTTGATTTTACAATATTACAATTATTGTGATATAATTTTAAAGATCGTACTGTTTAATTTTTCTGTAAAGTGTACGTTCAGAAATTCCTAATTCTTTTGCAGCGAGTTTTCTTTTGTTTTGATTTTTTTCTAATGATTTTTTTATCATTTCAATTTCTTTCTCATGTAAAGAAAGCGATTCGTCTTCTTCAATTGTTTCTGCATATTCGTAGTTGCTTTGAACAGCCGGATTTGGTTGTTGAATTTGGATAAGTTCAACATTGCTTGAGGATGAGAAATCTTGATCTTCTTCTTGGATTTTATCTATGAGATGCCTGTTCTTTTGAATAACCTGGTCACTATTTTCATTATTTAATAAATCTAGTGTTAGTTTTTTAAGGTCGTTGATGTCTTTACGCATTTCATACATGGCCTTGTAAATTAAGTCTCGATCTTCAGCAAAAGATTTAGAATTGCTATCGTCAGATTTTACAATGGCTGGTAAGTTATTGTAATTTGGTAAGTATTGAATTAATTTGTCAGAGTCTATGAGTCTGCTTTCTTCAATAACGGAAATTTGTTCGGCAATGTTTTTGAGTTGTCGAATGTTTCCTGGGAAGTTGTAATTGATTAAAAGGTTTACTGCAGACTCTGTTAGTCTTACCGTAGGCATTCTATATTTTTGAGCAAAATCTGAAGCAAATTTTCTAAATAATAAATGAATATCATTTTCTCTATTTCTTAATGGAGGTAATTCTAATTCAATTGTACTAAGTCTGTAGTACAAGTCTTCTCTGAATTTTCCTTTTTGTATGGCTTGCTGCATTTTTAAATTTGTAGCAGCTACAATTCGAACATCTGTTTTTTGAACATTTGAAGAACCTACTTTGATGAATTCGCCATTTTCTAAAACACGTAACAATCTTACTTGTGTGGTTAAAGGAAGTTCACCAACTTCATCTAAAAAAATAGTTCCGCCATCGGCAACTTCAAAATAGCCTTTTCGGGTAGTTGTTGCTCCCGTAAATGCACCTTTTTCATGACCGAAAAGTTCACTATCTATGGTTCCTTCGGGTATGGCGCCACAGTTTACGGCAATATAATTTGCGTGTTTTCTGTGCGATAATTGGTGTATTATTTTAGGAATTGTTTCTTTTCCAACACCACTTTCACCGGTTACAAGAACGGAAATATCTGTGGGTGCTACTCGAATAGCTTTTTCAAGTGAACGATTTAATTTTTCATTGTTTCCAATGATTTCAAAACGTTGTTTGATGCTTGTTAGTCCTTCCATATTTTTTGCTCTTTATTGTGTTAAACTACAAAAGGTATTTCTTGAGGTTCGCTCACAGCTTTACCAATTAATGTTGCAGAAGTACATTCTTCAATTTTTACCATTACATAATCACCAACTTTCTCATTTCCTTTAGGGAATACAGCAACATAGTTTTGAGTGTTCCTTGCCATCCAATGTTTGTCAGATTTTTTTGAAGTCCCCTCAATTAAAACCTCCATGGTTTTTCCCATATATCTTTCGGTGTGCTCACTGCTTAATCTTCTTTGTACGGCAATGACCTCATTTAATCTTCTTTTCTTTGTTTTTTCAGGTACATCATCCTCCTGTTTTTTTGCGGCCAAAGTTCCCGGTCTTTCGGAATAGGCATACATAAATCCATAATCATAGCCTACATACTCCATCATGCTCAAAGTTTCTTGATGTTCTTCTTCTGTTTCTCCACAGAATCCAATAATCATGTCTTGAGAAATAGCAACTCCTGGAATAATTTTTTTGATATTGTCAATTAATTCCATGTATTCTTCTCTCGTGTGCTGTCTGTTCATTCTTTTTAAAACAGAGCTGCTTCCTGATTGAACAGGTAAATGTAAGTATCTACAAATATTAGGGTGTTTAGCAATTACATGTAAAACCTCAAGTTCTAAATCTTGTGGGTTACTTGTAAAAAAACGAACTCTTAAAGTTGGAAAAGTAGTGGCTACCAAATCTAATAAATTGGCAAAACCAACAGCTGTTGCTTTTGCAATATCTGAAGCTTTTTCAAAATCTTTTTTCAATCCACCACCATACCAAAGGTAGCTGTCCACATTTTGGCCAAGTAAAGTGATTTCTTTAAAATTTTTATCCTTTAAGTCTTGTATTTCTTCAATAATACTTTGTGGATCTCTACTTCTTTCTCTTCCTCTGGTAAAAGGAACTACACAAAACGTACACATATTATCGCAACCTCTTGTAATCGAAACAAATGCTGAAACTCCATTAGAATTTAATCTCACGGGAGAAACATCACCATAGGTTTCGTCTTTTGAGAGTACCACGTTTACAGCATCTCTACCTTCATTAACTTCTTCTAATAAATTAGGTAAGTCTTTATATGCATCAGGCCCAACCACTAAGTCAACAATTTTTTCTTCGTCTAAAAATTTAGATTTTAAACGCTCCGCCATACAACCTAAAACACCAACTTTCATTGAAGGGTTTATTTTTTTTATAGAATTGTATTTTTGAAGTCTTTTTCTAATGGTTTGTTCTGCTTTATCTCTAATAGAACAGGTGTTTACCAAAACTAAATCAGCTTCTTCTATAAATTGTGTTGTGTTGAAATTGTTTTCTGATAATATAGAAGCAACAATCTCACTATCATTTAAATTCATTTGACAGCCGTAGCTTTCTATATAAAGTTTTTTGGTATTTCCTTTAATATTATCTGTTAGTAAAGGGTGACCTTGTTTATTGGCGTCTATGATTTTTTCCGTCTCCATGTAGTGTAAAAATTGGACTGCAAAGATACAATCAAAAATGTAAAAAGTGACATTATGGCAGAAAATAAATGGTTAAAATTAAGTGAAGAAATAATAAATAATTTAATTTATTTGAAAGTAAAATATGAAATTTAAAAAAACTCTCTACTTTTGCATACAGCAAAACAGGAGTAGTTTTACTAGTTTTTATAGGGAAACCACTTTTGTAGGACGTTCAAAAAATATTTACGAAGCAATTTATGGCAAAGAATTTAGTAATAGTTGAGTCACCAGCAAAAGCAAAAACAATTGAGAAATTTTTGGGAAAAGATTTCCAGGTAGAGTCCAGTTTTGGGCATATTGCAGATTTGCCTTCGAGTGAACTAGGGATTGATGTGGAAGGAGATTTTATGCCTAGCTATATTGTTTCGGATGATAAAAAAGCAGTTGTAAAAAAACTAGCGAGTTTGGCGAAAAAAGCGGATACTGTATGGTTAGCAAGTGATGAGGATCGAGAGGGAGAAGCAATTGCATGGCATTTACAAGAACAACTTAAATTAAATTCTGACAATACAAAACGTATTGTTTTTCATGAGATTACGAAAAAAGCGATCTTAAAAGCTGTTGAGAACCCTAGAGATATTAATTACGACATGGTAAATGCTCAACAAGCAAGAAGAGTATTAGATCGTTTGGTAGGATATGAATTATCTCCAGTATTGTGGAGAAAAGTAAAAGGAGGACTCTCTGCTGGTAGAGTTCAATCTGTAGCGGTTAGGTTAATTGTTGAAAGAGAAAGAAGTATTCTTGAATTTGAAACTTCAGCACATTATAAAGTAGTAGCTGAGTTTTTGAATAGTGAAGGGAAAAAATTCAAAGCAACAATTCCCAAAAATTTTGATTCAAGAGAAGAGGCAGAGCAGTTTTTAAAATCTGCTGCTGAAGCCAATTTTTCTATAGCTGATTTACAAAAGAAGCCAGCAAAAAAATCACCAGCTCCACCATTTACAACGTCAACTTTACAGCAAGAAGCTTCAAGAAAATTGGGGTATTCAGTTGCTAGAACAATGCAAGTTGCACAACGATTGTATGAGGCAGGTTTGATTACATATATGAGAACAGATAGTTTGAATTTGTCTGATGATGCTAGAAAAGAAGCAGAAGAAGAGATTACAAATTATTACGGGTCAGAATATAGCAAACCACGAGTTTTTAAAACAAAATCTAAAGGAGCGCAAGAAGCTCATGAGGCGATTCGTCCTACGGATATGAAACGTCATTCTGTGAATGTAGAGCATGATCAAGATCGCCTGTATGATTTAATATGGAAGAGAACTTTGGCATCTCAAATGAGTGATGCTCAGCTAGAAAGAACAAATGTGAAAATAGAGAACACAAAAAACGATAAGATTTTTTCTGCAAATGGAGAGATGATCAAGTTTGAAGGGTTTTTAAAAGTGTATTTAGAAGGCAATGATAATGAAGAAGAAGAACAAGCAGGAATGCTACCTCAATTATCGAAAGGTGAAGCTTTAGATTATGAGTTTATTACAGCTACCCAAAGATTTACAAGTCCACCTTACAGATTTACTGAGGCTGCTTTGGTAAAACGTTTGGAAGAGCTAGGTATCGGTAGACCATCTACTTATGCACCAACCATTTCAACAGTTCAAAGAAGAGGTTATATTCAGAAGGGAGAGATAGATGGAGTTGAAAGAGAATATGAACAATTTGTTTTAAAATCTGGAAAGGTTACTAATAATAACCTTGTGGAGCGTGTGGGATCTGATAAAGGAAAGTTGGTTCCAACAGATATAGGTAACATCGTAAACGATTTCTTAGTTGCTAATTTTTCTAATATTTTAGACTTCGGATTTACAGCTAAAGTAGAAGCAGATTTTGATGATATTTCAGAAGGAGATCAAGATTGGATTGCAATGATTAAAGATTTTTATAAAGCTTTTCATCCTACGGTTCAAGATGTATCTGAAAATGCAGATAGAGAAAGTGGAGAAAGAATTTTAGGAAAACATCCTGAGACAGGAAGAACTATCTTGGTTCGTTTAGGGAAATTTGGACCAATGGCTCAAATTGGAGACCCTGAAGATGAAGAGAAGTTATTTGCCTCTTTATTAAAAGAACAAACGTTAGGAACTATTACTTTAGAAGAGGCTTTAGAATTGTTTTTGCTTCCTAAAAACTTAGGCGTATATGAAGGTGAAGATGTTGTTGTTTCTAATGGACGATTTGGACCTTATATTAAATTTGGAACGATGTATGTTTCTTTGGATAGAGGTGAAGACCCTATGGCAGTTGATTTAACTAGAGCTACGGAATTGATTGTTGCCAAGCAAAAAGCCGATGCGCCAATTGCTGAATACGAAAACTTACCTGTTCAAAAAGGAGTTGGTAGGTTTGGTCCATTTATTAAATGGAATAGTATTTTTATCAATGTCAATAAAAAATACGATTATGACAATTTAACGTATGATAATATCGTAGAATTAATTGAAGATAAAAAACGTAAAGAAATTGAAAAGGTAATTCATAACTGGGAAGAAGAAGGTATTCGTTTAGAGAAAGCCAGATGGGGACGTTTTAATATAATTAAAGGAAAACTGAAAATTGAATTGCCAAAAACTACGGATGCTAAAAATATGACCTTGGAGGAGGTGCAAGCTATTATTGAAGCAAAAACACCTAAGAAAAATACAAGAAAGAAGGCTCCAGCCAAAAAAACGGCTGCTAAGAAAAAGCCTGCAGCCAAAAAAACAGTAGCAAAGAAAAAGTAAGTAGTCCTATCAACTTACATTTAGTAAATGAACTTAGATTTTTTAATACCCCTAGAAAATGAAGTTCTGGAAACGATTAATTCGTATTCAGAGCAATCGTTAGCACACACTATTCAAATTCATACTGAAGAGAAAGGCTTGCCAGACATTAGTAATGTTTCTGTTGCCATACTAGGTGTTGTAGAAGGTAGAGCTGCTGTTAATAATGATACAACGGGTTATGGATTATCAAGTGTTCGAGAGTGTTTTTACAAACTTTTCCCAGGGAATTGGGGACTAAATATTGTTGACTTAGGGAATGTTCCTCAAGGAAATACTTTGAATGATACTTATTTCGTTTTGAAAGAGGCTATAGC
>JBHOTE010000048.1:0-10833 GCA_042584125.1 Bacteroidota bacterium | reverse complement strand
TTCTTACACAAGCCTTTTTCAAAATGGTTTTGTAGCAGGAGCTTCAAAATTTAAAGCTTCTAATAAGTTACAATACGATAGTTACCAGGAGTTTTTGAATAAAAAACTTGCTGCAGCAAAAACCAATGCTGAAAGAATTCAGTTGATTGAAGCAGGAGCTGTTACTCCAAGAGAAAAAGCGGTAGCAATTAAAGGAAAAGCTTCTGGGGTTCAAATTCAAGATGTAGACTTAGCTAAGCCCTACGTGAAGTCAATTGGTTTTTTAAATAGAGAACTGTTGAAACTTGAGAATGATCTTTTAAATAGTACTAATAAAGTTGAAAGAGAAAAGTTAGCAATTAAGGTTCGATTTAAGAAAGAGGAAATTGACAATGCCAAAGGTGTGGCTTCCAAGATTCTTAAAATTGAAAGAACAAGTTTTGACCTTATTGGTTTATTGAGGCTTAAAGATATTGCTAAAAATAAAAAAGACAAAGAAAAACAATTAAAGGATGCTGAGGAATTAGCCAAAAAAGAAGCTGCTGTTTCTGGAGGTAAAGCTACTGTTGAAACTCAAAAGGTCATTAATGGTTTAAAAGATGACCTGTTAGGTATTGCAGAATCTTTTGGTGATGCTTTAGCAGGAGTTATGGATCAGGTTTCATCTGGTTTGTCAGGAGCAGCTGATTTGTTTTCAAAATTTGGAGATGAAGAAACAGCTGCATTGTTAGGTCAATTATCAGGGGTGGCAGGTGGAATAGGTCAGATAGCATCAGGTGATATTATAGGCGGTTCTCTTTCTGTTTTGAGTAGTGCAATTTCTGTTGAGGTTGTTTCTGATACAGCTAAATTTGAAGAAGCAATCAAAGACTTAGAAAAAGTATCCTTACAGATTTCAAACAATATCAAGAATACTGTAGGTGTCAATCAAGCTAAAGAGAAGCTCAAGTATTTAGATAACATAAAGCAAAAAGAAAAAGACTTAGCAGCAGCAGAAGAGGCTGAATCAAAAGCAAGGAAACAAGTTAAGATATTAGGTGTTAAAGCTTGGAAAAAAGGAACTGGTTCTGGAACAGATCAAGCAAAGATTGAAGAATTTCAAGAACAAGCTAAAGCTGCAAAACAGGAAATCATTGAACTAAAAGAAGAGTATGATTCATTTGTAACAAATACAACAAGAGATACGCTTGCTGATAATGTTTTTGAAGGCTTGAAGGATGGTGAAAGTGCAATCCAATCTTTCGCTAATGCTTTTGAAGATATAGTTGGCAATGCTATTCTTGAAACTTTTAAAAAGGAACACCTTGAGTCGCTATCGAAGGAGTTTCTCGACAAATTTGCAGAACTCTATGATACCGATGCTTCCTTGGCACTCGACCAAGAAGAAAAAGTAAGAGAGATAAAGAAAGAATACGAAATTTCTGATTACAATTACAAAAACACTCCTTCAGGAATGACAAAGCAACAAGCTTTGGCGGAAAAGGAAAGAATTGCTGAATTAAAAAGAAGTTTAGAGCGAGAACAAAAAAAATTGGAAGCACTTCAAGCAGGTGTTGGGGTTGCTGATTTTACGGACCAAGATTTAGCGGAATTAAGAGCTTGGACTGAAGAAAATGCAAAAAATACTGAACAATATTGGGAAGCAATTAAAAAAACAACAGGAGATTTAGGTTTTGATTTTGGAAGTAGCAAACAAAAAGGATTATCAGGAGCAGTAAGAAGAGAGATTACAGAAGAAACAGGAAGTGTGCTTGAAGGATTGTTTCGTGGTTCTTTTGATAATGGTAAAAGGTTACTGGCATTAGCCGAACAGGAAGCAACTATTGTAATATCAACCAATAATTACGCAAAGGATAGTGAACGTCATTTATCAGAGATAGTTGTTAATACAGCTAATACCGTTTCCAGATTAGACACTCTTATTTCAAAAACAGAAACACTAATTGAAAACACAACACCAAGTTCAACAACAAGAGATTATGGGTATTAATGTATAAATTAAACAACATATTACTTTCAGACTATGGCTTTATAGCAAGTCAAGCACCAAACAGCAACATTGCTGTAACAGGTGTTTTGGATATGCCTAAGAGAATAGGAAAAACATTTCATAGTTGGGGAGATCATCATGGAGTTGAACCTTATGTTTCAGCCGCTGAAATATTCTTTTCAGGTCGTGAAATTGCATTCTTTGGACTTTTAAAAGCCGACAATAAACATGAGGCTATTTACAAATTGCAAGGTCTTGGATTTTATTCGCTATTAAATTCCTTTACCGAGTTAATGCCACTTGAAACTCCTTACGGAACATTTCAAGTATATGTAAAAGAAGAAATTAAGGTTGATTATTTAACTGATGGATGGTGTAAAATTATTATAAAGTTTCAAGAACCAATTGTTACAATTCCAACTCCTGTATTACCGGTTACAACTGATTACCGAGATTATGGAATTGATGGAATTTCCTTTAAAACACTTAACGCATTCGTGACATCTGTAAATGATAACATGAATAGACCAGGACAAAAGAAACAAAATGTTTCTGTTTATGGAAAAGAAGGTTATGAACTGACAAAAACAAAGTTTCAAAAAATAAAATTTGGACTTGTTTTTCAAGGGGAAAACTTCACAGAAATAAAAGGAAACATAGAGATTATTCACAAACAATTGGCAAGTGAAGGTTTGCACGATATAAACATTGACGGCACGGGCCGTAAAATTTGGGCTATTGATGGATTTAAAGTGAAAAACATCAAAGAAACGGTTGCAGAATTAAGCATTGAACTTATGGTGAATGATGAAACAAGCCTTTACGAGGAAGGATTTATACTTACGGATAATCATGGAAATGAGATTACTGACAAACAAGGAAATACAATAACACTATAAAAAAGCAATTATGAGCATAAAGAAATTTTGGGACAATATGGTTTATCGAGTTGGTTTGAAGAAAACTGACAAATTAATGATTGGAAACGTTGATAACGACAATGCTGATCATATCAACATAGAAGATATAATCGGTTTATTTAATACAGATGATTTAGTAGATGGAGTGGATACTAAACAATTTACCAATGCATTAAAAGCAAAGGTTGACAATTTACCAGCCGATACTTTAACCGAGTTAGTTTCTTTAGTTACTGCTATTGCAAATGCAGAAACTAATGCAAATGGGTACACGGACACTGCTATTGCTAATTTAATAAATGGTGCTCCTGAGGCGTATAATACCTTACAGGAAATTGCTGCTTGGATGGCCGCTGAAGATACCGAAGATGGTTTAACGGAAGCAGCTTTATTGGCAGCTATTGGTGCTAAAATAAGTCAGGTAGAAGCAGATGAAAGGCATAATCTCCTACTGACTAGCTCAGATGCTTTTACTCACGCTAAAAGAGGTGTAGTAGATGGTTTTGAAGTAGAGAGGTTGGTTCAATTAGATAACTTAATTGAAGACAATTTAAGAACTCCTTTTAAATCCACATTTGGATATGGAAAAGGAGATGGAAAAATAGGAACTGCAATTCCTGATATTACTGCGGCTGATTTCGGATATGTAAATACAGCTACTCAGAATTACATTGATAAACATGGAGTTCAACAAACAGCAGCTATTAATGAGCCTGCAATTGACTGGAGTTTAGGATACCCTGCTTTATTGTTAAATGCTAATTCAGACAATGTTACAACATGGGATAATTCATCAAGGATAAACAGCGAGAACTTTCTGTTTGTACATAAAGGAATTATTGATGTTGATGGAGGTAGCAATAAAGACGCTATGTTATCAGATGGAAATCAATCCAAAGTAATATTAAGGAACTCAAGCGTTGGCGACACATTAAATGTTATACTTCAAAAAGGAGGCTCAGACATTGTTAATTCAAGCGTACTAATGCCTAATCCAAGTGGTATAGTAAGAGAACAAAAACTACTTTCTAATTCTGATGGAAACACATTAAAAACAGATGGTGTTATTACTTATCGTAATGGCGTAGCAAACCCATACTCACCAAACGAATTAGGTTACTTAGGACACTCTACAGGAACGAACAAATACAAGGGTAAGTCAGTCTATTTAAGCGTTGATTTAGTAGACTCTTTCGACTCTACAGCAACAACTGTAGAAGAAGTAAAACAATCAATTAACAATTATACATTTAGATAAAATGGGATATACAATAAAATTAGAACCTGAGGTATTTGCACCATCTACACAAGGTGGTACAATTCTTTTGGTCGAAGACAATCAAACAGGAGTTATTGAAAAAGTAGCTCTATTTAACGGAAGAGCAAGTGGAAGAACTGCAATAGACAGAAGAGGATATGTTTACGAGGTTTTACCTTATGAACCTGCTTTTAGCTTAAATGATAATGGGGAAATGGTTTTGAGCGAAGAGCCTTTAGGAGAGAACTTGATTCCTTGGAGTGAAGATATGAATATGTGGACGCTCAATGCTGCGCCATTATCTGTAGTAAGTGAAGATATAGATTCCCCTATATTTGGTGTTAAAGCTGACACTCTAGAAACGGATGGAGCAAGCGCAGGTAAGTCTTATCTTGTTCAGAACGTTTCACCAACACACGTAAGCGTTAGTGGATATCTTAAACATGTTAGTGGATATAATACATTAAGAATAAGTGTAAATAATATGGTAGGTGGTCCGTTTGTTGATATTAACATAGAGTCGGGAATTGTTGTGGCTGGTGCTTTTTCAAGTCAAACAACCATAGAAGACGTTGGGAACGGTTGGTTTAGAATTAAAATAGAGAATTTAGAAAGAGAAAGCATAGGAAATTCTAGAGTCATAATTTACAACATATCTAACTCAACAGGTGTTATTAAGTGGGGTCAATTTGGCTTTCAAATGGAAGAAGGTTCTAGAGCGACATCATATATAAGAACTTTAAATGGTTCTACAGGAGTTCGCTTAGGAGCAACAGGTGTAAAAACTCCTGATATTAGTAAGTATATTAATAGTAATAAAGGAGAATTTGAGATTACCACGGCTTTTTTAGAAGAATTAGGAACAGGTTTAACTGAAACGTTTTCTTTGAGCGATGACACCGAATCCAATAAGCTGGAATTTTACAAAAGTTATGTAATTAACAATCACATAACATTTAGAATTTTCAAAGACGGTTCTTCTTTGGTTGCGTGGGGTTCTAGTTCAGCAGTAGATTCAATAAAGAATAAGCATACTTATAAGATAATATACGGAAATAAAGTACCTGACGGTGGTGCTTATGTGGATGGTGTTAGAGTTGCAGATTGGAGCGGTGTAGATACATCTTTTATTGTAAACACGTTAAAAATATTAAAAACTACAACTCCGTCTGATAGTTCTCAGGTTTTTGCCAATACTAATTTAATAAAAATAAACTCATAAAAAATGAACAAACTACTTAAAATAACAGGAACAAAATCAGCAATAGATAATATCATTGCTGATTCAAAAACAGAAGACTATCCACACGAAATATTCGGAGTAAAGCCTGAAATGACAAAAGCGGTTTATGAAACTGAGATTGTTGATGGTGTGGAAGTTGAAACCGATGTTGTAATAACTGAATCAGAGCCAACAGGAATGTGGCAATTAGACTTTAATTTCAGAGGTTTAGAATCTGATGAAAATGGACATTGTGAAATCCCTGTAAATCTTCACGGAGCACAACCTGTTGAGGGAAATCACAATTGGCAGACAGAGGTCATTGGAGTTGACTACAACAAAAGTAAACTAGTTTAAAATATGAACCTATCTATTCTTAGAAATGCAGTAGAAGTCGCCAACGTGTCGATTGACGAAAAAACAATGTTCACTCATAAAATCATGGGTGAGCATAAAATCACGTCTTCATTTTTTACGGTTGCACCTTTGGCGGTTCAAATTGGTGATTATATTGAATGGCTTGGGTCTTCTTTTTACATCAACCAAATACCACCGTTTAAGAAACTTTCAAATATCAGTTATGAATATACGGTAACGTTTGAAGGAGTTGTTTACAACCTTTTCAATAAGCTTTTTATGGATGAAGGATCTGCTGATTTTTCATATCATGGAAATGCTGAAGATCATTTGAATTTATTGCTTACTAATATCAATTCTACTGATGCTGGATGGACAACAGACACCGTTGCTGTAACTGAAAGCAAAACAATTACTTATTCGTCTCAAAATTGCAGGAACGCTTTAAACACCATTGCTAAAGAATTTGAACTAGAATGGAAGCTAGACAATAAGGCAATTACAATGGTGAAGTCAATTGGTGTTGCGACTGCTTTGAATTTTGAGTATGGACGTGGAAACGGCTTGTATTCTTTAACTAGAGGAAGGATTGATGATGCCAATGTAGTGACTCGTGTTTATGGATTTGGTGCTGCTAAAAATCTAAATTACGATTATAGATCAGGCAAAAAAAGACTTGTTTTTGATGTTTTGAAATTGGAAGCAAATACAGGTTTGTACGGTGTTCGAGAAGGAATATTTACAGATGATACTGTTTTTCCACAGCGTACTGGAATTGTTTCGGGAATTGATGCTGGTAATATTTACAAGCTTATTGATACTTCAATTGATTTTGATATCAACGATTATTTACTGAAAGGAGTACCACAAAAAATTGTATTTAAAACTGGAGCTTTGTCTGGCTACGAATTTGAGTTTCGATACGATCATTCAAATAAGGAATTTACACTGATAGAATTCACGGAAGAAAACGATTACAAGCTTCCAAGCGCATTGAATAAGCCTGCAATTGGCGATACTTATACTTTGGTTGATATAAAGATGCCACAATCATATATTGATGTAGCAGAAACCGATTTACAAGCTAAAACACAAGAGTATTTAGACGAGAATTCAACACCAAGAGTCACATACGGACTGACAATTGACGAGAAGTATATAAGAGACAATGGAATTGATTTAAAAGTAGCCGACACCATTAATTTGATTGATGCTGACTTAGGTGTTGACAAGAATATTCGAGTTTCTCAAATATCATATCCACTTGCAAACTCTGACAAGGTAACAGCTTTAATCTCTGATATAATTCCATATACCGTACAAGAGCGTTTGATCAAGAAGACTATTGAGAACAAAGTCATTACAAAACAAGTTGACAGAACGGCAATTGAGCGCACAAGACAAGCGGTAAACCGTACACGAGAGCTGCAAGGTTTAGTGTATGATCCTGATGGCTATTTTGATGTTGAGAATATCAAACCTCTTTCGATAGAAACGGCAATGCTCTCTGTGGGATCTAAGTCTCAAAATTTTGGATTGAACGGTGTTTCTATAGAAATGAATGTAACAGGGGATCCTTCAAAGTTAAATCTTTCAGCAGGTCAATTGGTGCATTATGAAGTTGAAATTGATGGACTTGGTTATGTGTGGGAAATGAACTCAGGAGTTTTTAGTACTTTGATAGCAGCTAATCATTATTATGTATATGCAAAGTGTTCTAAAACGGCACTGACAGGGGATTGGTACGTTTCAACAACTCCAAAAAAGACAGAAGAAATTGCAGGATATTACCTTTTCAATTTGGGAGTGCTTTATAATGTAGCAGCTGGTCGTAGAGATTTTGATTTTACAAAAGGTATGACTTTTATAAATGGAGGCACAATAACTTCAGGTAAAATACAAAGTTATGATGGTTTGAACTTCTTTGACTTGGAAGGGAATAAGTTTAGAATGGGTGATGCTGTAAATTTTGTTGAGTGGGATGGAATAGATCTAAAAGTGACCAATGCAAAAATTGATGATGCAAACATTACAAATGCAGTTATTACGGATGCGCTTATTGATGATGCTTTTATTGGTGATTGGATATTAAGTGATGGCTTATTGAAATCAGCAGCTGGGGGTGCGAGTCCTGTCATAGAATTAGATTCTGTAACAGGAGAAATTAGAATTCGAGACACTTCAGGAGGTGATTCATATATAAATGGTGATGGGGTTTTTGCGAATGGAGGAAACGTTCAAGTATTGCCAGGATCTAGCGGAATAACAGCAAAAGCATCTGTTGGAGGTCTAGGATTTGGGAACGTAACAAAAGACCTTTTTGACAATAATTTTTTAGCTGGTGTTTTTGGTAGAGCTTCTAATTCAGCTTCAAACCCAGCTCCTTCTTATGGTGGTTATTTTATAGATCTATTTGCTTACGGATTAAGCGTATCAACAGTATCGGTTGCTTCAGGAATTACCACTTATACGATTGGGAAATCAACTGTTTGGATTTCGTGCTACAACTCGTCTAGCCTTTCTATCTACATGCCTGCCAATCCTACAATTGGGCTAACACATTACATCAAGAGACTAGAAGGAGCTGTTACTATATACGGAAACGGAAACAGCTTAGTAAGAGGTGCTATTGTGGCTTCTCAAGCTATTTCTGATGGAGATTGCTTTATGTGTGTATGGGATGGTGTCTACTGGCAGCTTCAATATATGAGTTAGAACAATAATTCTTAATGGAGGTATAAGTATAAAAGTCCTCCAACATTAAAAATAATAGACACTACGGAAATAGAAGCTTGAATACTTTTTCATTGTTTCATGAATTATTCATTTTTGAATAAATAATTGAAAATGAAAGAACAGTCATTAATAATCCTATCGTCATATATTAAAAAATCATTCATTGTCTGTGAGGCGATGATGTCAAAAAAAGGCTTAGTACTATCAGCTCCAATACTGATAAGTTTACCTGTGTTAACTCAAATGCAACAGGCTGTATGGCTTTTGTTTTGGCTAATGTTGAGTGATTTTGCTACAGGAATACTGGCAGCTTGGTTTGAGAAAAGTAAGGCTGAAAAAAATGATCCTAAAATTAAAGAGCAAAGTCTTATTTCTTCTGAGAAATTGAAAAAGTCAGGGTTTAAAATACTTCTTTATGTATGCTCGATATTAGCTATTGATCAAGCTCAAAAAGTATTTAAGCTGAAGCCTTTTAATCTTTCATTTTCTGATTTGGAATTATCAATTACTCTGGTTGTAATCTTTTTTTGGTGTTTGGTGGAGTTTTACTCGATAGTCTTTGAAAACTTCAAGAGAATGGGATTTGATGTTGCGAAAAAAATAAGCAATGTGTTTACAACGGTGAAAAATATTAAAAGCGAAATAAAAGATTAATATGGAGGCTAAAAATGTAAGATTTATAGTTATTCATTGTACTGCAGGATTCGGTAACATAAAATCAATAAAGGCTTTTTGGAAATCTAAAGGATGGAGAACAGGAGGTTATCATAGGGTAATAAAACAGAATGGTAAAACGCATACTTTATATCCATTTGGAAGAGTTACCAATGGTGTGAAAAATCACAATCATGAGTGTATTCATATCTCTTATATAGGAGGAGTAGACCCAAAAGACTATAAGAAAGCAATGGATACTAGAACCAATGCTCAAAAAGACTCATTAACTAAAAATATAACAGAAGCTTTACAGTGGATTGATTTAAACGGTGGAGATAGCACAAAGGTTGAGATACTTGGTCATAGAGATTTTAGTCCAGACCAAAACGGAAACGGAAAAATCGAATCATGGGAAAGAATCAAAGAATGTCCTTCTTTTGAAGTAAAGAATGAATACAAATGGCTAAATACTAAATAAGATGTACGCATCAGTTCACGGGGCAAAAGGCAGTATAGTAATAACAACTTTATTTGTTGTGGCCCAAACATTCAGTTTAGATTTTCACACCTTGATTTTGGCTTTGGTTTTTGGTAGTGTTTTTTCATTTTTGCTTCATGGTCCTATGGATTTGTTAGGTGAAAAGAATTACGGAAACAATCTAAAAGCATTTTTATGGGAAGGCCCATTGGCTCTCTTTACTTTTTCAACGTTTTTTTGGCATGACAACTGGCAAATATTTGTTTTTGGTTGGTTAGCAGGGAACGGAATGGATATAATTGATAAGAAACTTTATGTGTATTATGTCCTTAAGACTTTGAAAGATTATTGTTTTTCTAATAAGTCTCCAAGATTTGATAAGGTTATAAAATGGTTTGAACCGATTCGCTTATTTGCTTGTCATCAGAGGAAACCAAAATACAATTTGACATTAAAACAAACACAATTGTCTGCTGTTCTGTCTTACCTAATTGTAATCTCTTTAACCTTTTTATTATGAAAAACTACAAAAACATACTATTAGCAACGCTGGTCCTTGTGTTAGTTTGGTTGATACGAGAGAAAATCAATGCCTCTAATTACCATGATAGAGTTGAATCTAATTTAGCCGCTCAACAAAGTGAAATTTTAACCTATAAGTTAAAAAACGGACAACAAGTAGCTTCAATAAAATCATTACAAGTATCTAAAAAAGAATTAAAAAAACAGCTTTGGGTAAAAGATGATTCTTTACACTTATTGGTTAAAAAATTCAAGAAGGTAAAAGCAGCTGTAAGGATAAAAACAGAAGTAAGAATTGACAGTGTTCTAGTTCCTTTCGAAGTTCCGGTACCTTTTGATTTTAAAAAAGAATTTAAGTTATCTACTCCAGATTATAGTTTTAGCGGAGAAGTTACTCAACTAGGTGTTTGGATAAGGGATTTACGAATACCAAATACCCAAAGAATCGTAATAGGAGAAAAGAGATCTTATTTTAAAACAACGCTAACAACCGATGTTACCAATTCAAACCGATACATACAAACTACTGGTATTTCCTCTCAAGTAACAACGGTACCAATCAAACGTTTTGGAGTTTCTGTTTTTGCAGGTTATGATATAAGATTACAGCCAACTATTGGAATAGGTTTGAGTTATACTCCGTTCTTTTTTTAATTACAACTTTTTACAAAAATTAGAACAACTATTCTGGTAAATTATATAGTGTCAATTTGT
>JBHOTE010000047.1:0-11415 GCA_042584125.1 Bacteroidota bacterium | reverse complement strand
AAATTAAAAGAAGAATGCGGGGGTATATAGAGAGAAAAGATGCTTAATTTTTTTTGATGCAATGATAAACACAATTATTTATAAATTAAAGTTGAATAGATTATCTACTTTAAAGGTGTTTGCGCTAATTTTTGGTTTGAGCATAAATGCACAAACAGATGCTAATGGAAATAAGGATTATTCGGATATACCGGTTTCAAATAGTGGACCGAATATTATTTATATTTATTTAGATGATTTGGGCTATGGCGATTTAGGTAACTTTTGGCAAAACCAAAGATCCGACGATAAAAAAATGTTAACCCCTAATATTGATAATTTTGCAAATGAAGGCGCTATGCTTACGCATCATTATACAGCAGCACCTGTTTGTGCACCTGCAAGAGCATCATTACTTGAGGGCTTGCACCAAGGACATTCAGATGTAAGAAATAATTCATTTGATAAAGCTATGGTAGATGGTTTAACCATGGCACAACTGCTTTCTAAAGCAGGGTACCGTACTTTGCATATTGGTAAAGCGGGTCTAGCAGGAAGTAAATCAACCCCAGAACCTGTAGATTTACCAGCTCACCCCTTAAAACGCGGGTTCGACCAGTTTTATGGGTATTTATATCATAGGCAAGGACATCATCACTATCCTGTGAATGGTACAACAATCAAAAATGCTTATTTTACAGATGGTTATACAAAAATACTTACGGGAACAGAATTAACGTATACCACGGATGTGTTTACCGCCAAATCAAAACAGTGGATAACAACACACGAAGCAACACGTCCAGAACAACCTTTCTTTTTATATTTAGCTTACGATGTGCCGCATTCCATATTGCAAGTGCCAACACAGGCATATCCAACTGGAGGAGGGTTAACGGGAGGATTGCAATGGACAGGTGAAAACTCTCCAATACCATGGGTAAATACAGCCTCTGGAACTGCTGATTCGTTTATTCACCCAGATTATGCAACTAAAAGTTGGACACTTAACGAAAAAAAGCATGCCACTATGATTAGACGTGTAGATAGTGCTGTAAAGGATCTCATTAAGTTGTTACAAGATTTAAATATTGATGATGAAACCCTAATTGTATTTTCTTCAGACAATGGCCCGCATCATGAAAATGGAGGGGATCCAAAATCATTTCAGTCTTATGGAAACCTTAATGGTGTTAAGCGTGATATGTGGGAAGGAGGAATTAAAGAACCAACTATTTGTAGATACCCAGGAGTTATTCCAGCAAATTCGGAAATGACTTTGCCTTCTGGTCAATGGGATTGGTTGGCTACTTTTGCAGATTTGGCAAATGTTCCTGTTCCTGCCTATACCGATGGGGTGTCGTTAATGCCTGCTCTTAAGCAAGACAATGCGAACCAAGTAGACAGGGGCTATACTTATCATGAGTATAATTTTAATGGATCAACACCTAGCTATCCAGATTTTGAAAGCTCGAAACAAGGAAGAATAAGAAAGCAAATGCAGGTTGTTAGAATTGGAGATTATAAAGGTGTACGTTATAATATTACAAATCATACTGATGATTTTGAAATTTATAATGTGGTTACTGATGAGCGAGAAAGTATAAATTTAGCACCAAGTATGAGTAACTTACAGCAGCAAATGAAAGATAAAGTGCTTCAAGTAAGAAGAAAACATGCCAACTACTCACGACCTTATGATGATGTATTAATTCCTGGAGTTTCAGTTGAAAACTTTGTAAAAGGTTTAGAAAAAAGAGTGTATCAAGGCGCTTACAATTGGGTACCTGATTTTGAATATTTAACGGCTGCCAGTACTACAACATCTATTGGTATAGATGCAAGTTCTCAAGGAACAGTATCAAATACGGGCTATTATTATAAAGGTTTTATAAATATACCAACCGATGGTACTTATACATTCTATTTAACAGCGGCATCCAATTGTCATGTGATGTTACATGATATTCATGTATTAGATGACGATTTTCACTATTCTGGTTCAGAACAAGCAACTACATTAAACTTAAAAGCAGGTTTGCATCCAATTCGTATATTTTATCAGCAAAATACTAGTTTAGTGCCTAGCATAGACTTAAAGATGGAAGGTCCAGGAATGACTAAAGCAACAATTCCAGATGCGATGTATGTTTATGAAGTAATTAGAAGAAAGTATTAAGTTTAATGAAATATTTATAAAAAAATATAAGGTCACAAAAGATGAAAAGATTTGTATATATATGGAGTATTGCATTTTTATTTTTAGGATGTGAAAACAATAAACAATCACAAAAAAAACAGAATAAAAGCAAACCCAATATTGTTGTAATTCTTATTGATGACGCTGGTTATGCAGATTTTGGGTTTATGGGTAGTAAAGAGTTAGAAACACCTAATATTGATAAGTTGGCAAAAAGCGGTGTTGTTTTTACTGATGCACATACCAGTTCTAATGTATGCGCACCTTCAAGAGCAGGGTTGATTTCTGGAAAATACCAACAACGATTTGGTTTTGAGTGTAATGGTACTGGAGATAAAAAATCAGGTGAAATAGGTTTGGTTAAAGATGTGACGACCATCGCAGATGCTTTTAAACAAAATGATTACAAAACAATAGCTCTTGGAAAATGGCATTTAGGGAGTCTTGAAGACGATTACCCATATAATAGAGGGTTTGATGAATTTTATGGGTTTTTAGGAGGTTCTAGGTCCTATTTTCCAATTAAAAATCCAACAAGAAAACAGATGCTACAAAAAAATGGTGAGCGGGTAGTTTTTGATGGCTATTTGACTGATGTATTAACGGACAGGGCAACAGTATTTATGGAAGAAAACAAGGGTAATCCATTTTTTATGTACATGGCTTATAACGCTGTACACACTCCAATGCAAGCGAAAAAAGAAGATTTGAAAAAGTTTGAAGGGCATCCACGCCAAATGTTGGCAGCAATGACATGGTCTTTAGATGAAAATGTTGGTAAACTAGTTTCTAAATTGGAAACATTAGGAGTATTAGAAAATACACTTATTTTCTTTTTAAGTGATAATGGAGGCGCTACAACTAATAATTCTGATAATGGTCTATTAAAAGGGTTTAAAGGGAATCATTATGAGGGTGGACACAGAGTGCCTTTTTTTCTAAGCTGGAATGGTAAAGTAGATGGGAATAAAACCTTTGATGGGTTAACATCGTCTTTAGATATTTTTAAAACTTCAATAGCAGCTGCTAATATTATAGAAAACGAATCTTGGGGATTAGATGGCGCAAACTTATTATCTTATGTAGCAGGAGAGCAACAGGGTGAACCGCATGATCAATTATTTTGGAGGAAAGGCGCTTCTGGTGCGGCAAGGATTGGAGATAATAAGTTGGTGTATCATGATGAATATGGAGGTGTTTTGTATAATTTAAGTGCAGATTTGGGAGAGACAACTGATTTGTCTAAAACGAAAGCTCAAACGTTCCGTAAAATTAATGAAGCATACAGGCAATGGGAGGCAGATAAGGTTACTCCTTTATGGATGGAAAAACAGTTTTGGCAAAATCGTGATTTTGAAATTCATAGAAACTTGATGCAGAATAAATTCAGAACTGCTCAAGAAATGTATCAATTTGAAAAAAATAAGTAATATAAAATAGTTTAGTTTGCTATACTACCATTTGAATAGATATAGTTTACTTATAACGTTAAAGATTTACTTGATGCCAACTAATTTGATAAATACATACCCCATTATTAATGAAAAAATCGATAGGTTTTTTTAATAAAATAAGGAGATTTGAAGATAGAATAATTGAATCAAAAAAAGATTATTAAAGTCTTCGATGGTTGTATATATTGTTTAAGGCTATTTGAAAAAAAATAAAAAATAAAAAAATGAAATTATTAAAATCTATTGCATATTTCGTTATTGTAACTATCATTTATAGTTGTGAAACTAAATCTAATGATCATGCATTTCGAAGTGATTTTAACACAAGTGAGTCAAGAACATGGGTAGGTCCTGAATATTGGTCTAACCCAATTCAAGATTGGCAAGTTTCAAATGGCGAATTAGAGTGTCTAGTAAGCAAACCTAATAGGAATGTACATGTATTGACAAAAAAACTAAATTCAGCTACAGGCGATTTTTCAATGCAAGTAGACCTAAGGCTTTTAAACTCAGAAGTTGCAATAAAAGGTGCCAACTGGGTTGGTTTTAGTATAGGGTCAAAAGGTGAATTTAATGATTTCAGAGATAATGCTATTTTTGGAAAAGGCTTAAATGCTGGTGTAACTACAAGCGGTAACTTGTTTATAGAAAGTTTGCCAAATGAAACCGTAGAAATTGAAGAGGTCAAATCTGCAATAAAAAAGGGTTCTACTCTAAAATTGGTTGTATCTCCAAATGGTGATGTATATAGTTTAACACTTTCTATCATTGATGTTACTACAAAAAGTATAATTTCAGAAATATCCAAAGACAGTATTTTGGCTGAACAAATGGTTGGAGATTTGGTTTTGATGAGTAATTTTAAGTCTAAAAACCCAAATAAAAAAAGTGTTGCTTTTAAAAATTGGAAGTTTTCAGGATCAAAAATTGAAACGCATAATGACTATGCATTTGGACCAATCATGTTTTCTCAATACACTTTAAGTAGAGGGAAACTTAAGTTAACGGCGCAAATGGCTCCTGTTATTTTAAATAACGAAAAAGTACAATTACAAACGAATACTAACGGTAATTGGGAAACCATTGCAGATACTATCATTGATGAAGATGCTAGAACAGCAACTTTTAGTATTGAAAATTGGGATGTTACAAAAGACATTTCATACCGATTATCCTATGCTATAGATAAAGGAAAACAAGAAGAAAAAGAAGAATTTTATTGGATAGGAACCATTAGAAAAGATCCAACAGATAAAGACGAATTAGTTGTTGCAGGGTTTACTGGAAATGACCAATTAGGATTTCCGAATACGGATATTACAGAACGCGTTAAAAAGCAAAACCCAGATGTATTATTCTTTTCAGGCGATCAAATTTATGAGCCTAATGGTGGATTTGGAGCACAGCGTTCACCTGTAGATAAAGCAACTTTAGATTATTTAAGAAAATGGTATATGTATGGTTGGGCGTATAGAGATTTATTAAAAGGTAGACCTACTGTGAGTATAACTGATGACCATGATGTATATCATGGTAATATTTGGGGGGAAAATGGTCGTGATATTCCAGATTCTTTAGGTCAAGGGAGTAAAGCACAAGATTTTGGAGGTTATAAAATGCCACCTCGTTGGGTGAAAATGGTAGAGCGTACACAAACCAGTCATTTGCCAGACCCGTTCGACCCAACATCTGTTGAGCAAGGCATTGGAACCTATTATACAGATATGGTATATGGAGGCGTTAGTTTTGCTATACTTGAGGATAGAAAATTTAAATCAGCACCAAAACATATTTTGCCAGAAGCAAGAATATTTAATGGTTGGGCGCAAAATAGATCGTTTAGCATGAAGAAACATGGAGATGTTCCAGGGGCTAAAATGTTAGGTGATCGTCAGCTATTATTTTTGAATGAATGGGTTTCTGATTGGAGCTATCAGTCTGAAATGAAGATGTTATTATCAGCAACTATTTTTGCAAACGTAGCTACACTTCCAAAGAAGGATATGTTCTCAGATAATATTGTACCCAATTTGAGAATTTTACACAAAGGAGAGTATGCTCCGGACGATTTACCAGTTTCTGATTTAGATTCTAACGGTTGGCCACAAACTGGAAGGAATAAAGCGGTCAGTATCATACGAAAAGGTTTTACATTTCATTTAGCTGGAGATCAACATTTGGGAAGTGCAATTCAGTATGGTATAGATGATTTGAACGATGCAGGCTTTGCATTTTGTGTTCCGTCAATTTCAAATCATTGGCCAAGGCGTTGGTACCCTTCTTATGAAGGAATTGATAGAAATCCAGAAATGCCAAAATATACGGGTGGATTTGAAGATGGGTTTGGAAATAAGATGACGGTTCATGCAGTGTCTAACCCCGTGTTTACAGGTGAAAAACCATCACGTCTATACGATAGAGCAACAGGTTATGGTATTGTAAAACTTAACAAAAATAGTAGGAATATTACTTTTGAATGCTGGCCAAGAAACGCCAATTTAGATTTAGGTGATGCAGAACAATATCCAGGTTGGCCAATTACCGTAAGTCAAGAAGATAATTTTGGGAAAAAGGCTCAAGCATATTTGCCAAAAATAACTATTGTTGGACTTGCTAAACCAGTAATAAAAATAATCAATGAGAAAACAGTCGAATTGGTGTACTCTTTAAGGATAAATGAAAATAATTTTTCAGCAAAGGTGTTCGATGCTGCAGCAACCTATACGGTTCAAGTTGGTGAGCCAGACACAAATACTTGGGTTACCAAAAGGAACGTAGTGCCTAATAAGGAAGGAACTTTAAGTTTTAAATTTTAATAATTATTATATCTTTTTGGAGTAGGGCTTATAGTTAGTTTCTCTAAAAATGAAATATAGCTAAGGAATAGTATTTTTAATAATATAAGATGAATATAAAAAAAATAGTCATAACATTAATAACTGCTTTATCAGCGTTTTTGGGAGAAAGTCAAGAAATTGATATCTGGAATTATATTGAAAACGTTAATGTTATCAGCGAAAACAAAGTGCCGGCTCATGCTACTTTTACTTCATTTTCGTCTATAGAAGAAAGATATTCAAATACTCCAAAGTTTAAATTGGATTTAAATGGGATGTGGAAATTTAATTGGACACGAGCTCCAAAAGACAGACCAATTACTTTTATGAATCCGAGTTTTGATGTAAGTTCTTGGGACGATATTCAAGTTCCATCTAACTGGGAAGTAGAAGGTTATGGGATTCCTATATATGTGAATCATCAATATGATTTTGCTGATAATAAAGCGAGGGTTTCAAAAGATATTGAATTTTTATACCCAAAGAATCCAAGATCAGTACCTAAATATCCAGGGAAAGTACCACATGATTACAATCCTGTAGGATCTTACAGAAAAGATTTTAATTTAAATCCTGACTGGGATGGTAAAGAAATATTTCTTCATATTGGAGCTATGAAATCTGGTGGGTTTGTATGGGTAAACGGACTGTATGTAGGATATTCACAGGGAAGTAAATTACCAGCAGAGTTTGATGTTTCAAAATATGTAAAACCAGGGAAAAATACGATTGCCTTACAAGTATTTAGATGGACAGATGGAGCCTATTTAGAATGTCAGGATTTTTGGAGAATAAGTGGTATAGAACGAAGTGTATTTCTATATGCGCAACCAAAAGTAAGAATAAAAGATTTTGAAGTTGTTTCAAACCTAGATAAAGCTTATGAAAATGGTGTGTTAAGTCTAGATATTGACGTGGAGAATCATTTAGATAAATCTCAAAAATTGAATGTGTTTTACAGGTTGCTAGAAGATGAAAAAGTAATTTCTGAATCTGTAAAAAAGGCAAAAATCAATAAAAATGAAACTTTAAATATTACATTCAATACTACAATTCCTAAAGTAAAACAATGGTCGGCAGAGCATCCAAACTTATATACGCTTCAAATTGAAGTAAAAAATAAAAAAGGAAAACTTATTGAAACTACTCAAAGAAGAGTTGGGTTTAGAAGTGTTGAAATAATTCAAAGTATATTAAAACTTAATGGACAACATATTACATTAAAAGGAGTTAATACCCAAGAAGCAGACCCTAAAACCGGCCATGTAATGTCTGAAGAACTTATTCTGAAAGATATTACCATGTGGAAAGAAAATAATATAAATGCAGTTAGATTGAGTCACTACCCAAGAGGAAGTAGATTCTATGAATTATGTGATGAACACGGAATTTATGTGGTAGATGAAGCCAATATTGAGTCGCATGGAATGTATTACGGTAAAGAATCTTTGGCTAAGAATAAAGATTGGGAAACCCAACATGTAGATAGAATGTTGCGTATGGTTGAACGTGATAAAAACCACCCATCAGTAATTATTTGGTCGTTGGGTAATGAAGCCGGAAACGGCATTAATTTTTATGAAGGTTATAAAGCAATAAAGGCAAATGATAAATCTAAACGCCCAGTACAATATGAACGCCCATATAAAACACATGATGGTGGTTTAAGCTATGATTATTTAGATATGGATTGGAATACAGATATCATTGCACCTCAGTATCCTACACCAGCATCGTTTGAGCGAGTAGGAAAGTACAAAACAGACAGGCCGTTTATACCTAGTGAGTACGCCCACGCTATGGGGAATAGTACCGGTAATTTTCAAGATTATTGGGATATCATAGAACAATATGATAATCTACAAGGTGGTTTTATTTGGGACTGGGTAGATCAATCTATCTGGAAAACCAATGCTAAAGGTGAAAAATACTATGCTTATGGAGGCGATTATGGTGAAAATATGCCGTCAGATAATACGTTTTTAAATAATGGTATTGTATTTCCAGACCGTAGACCACAACCAGCTTTATATGAAGTTAAAAAAGCACATGAGTTCATCAACTTTAAAGCTCGAGGTGTAAATAAGCATAATGAATTGAGAGTGTTTGTTGAGAATCTATATGATTTTACCAATCTTAATCAGTTTGAAATTGTAGCACAAATTAAGGCCGATGGAAAGGTTTTAAAAACAATTAATTTTGAAGACATTACTGTTGAACCACATATTGGTAAATTAGTGCGTGTTAATTTAAATGGTGTTCAATTTCATAAAAACACAGAGTACTTTGTAGAATTTTCAGCCAATACCAAAGACAACTGGGGCGTATTATCTAAAGGGTTTCAAGTAGCACGAGAACAAATACGATTAGATAAGCTTTATATCAAAGAAAATCATTCCATAGAGAATGGAGCAGATCTTAAAGTTATCACAGAAGCGGATAGTGTTGTTATTGAGAATGATGTTGTATATGTGGTTTTCAATAAATCATCTGGCCGAATAACATCCTATAAATTTCAAGGTAAAGAATTGTTAAAAGATGGTAAAGGTCCAAAACCAAATTTTTGGCGTGCTGTAACAGATAATGATTCAGGATCCAAAATGTATAGATATAATATAGAGTGGAAAAAAGCCTCATTATTTTCAAAGGTTACCGATATAAAAGTAAATCAAACGGAAAGCAATTTAGTAACTCTAGATGTTACCTATCAATTACCAGGTGTAGAAACCACCTATTTATCAAACTACAGCGTTAATGGTAATGGTATTGTTAAAATTGAAAATATGCTTAATGAAACTAGTTATAAAGCTGATATTCCTAGAATAGGTATGAGAATGCAAATTCAAAAAGAATATAAAAATATGACTTATTTCGGAAGAGGCCCATGGGAAAACTATAAAGATCGAAAAGCTTCTGCATTTGTAGATTTATATGAATCATCAGTTGCTAATCAATACGTGCCCTATATTCGTCCGCAGGAAAATGGATATAAAACTGATGTGCGTTGGGTAGCTTTAGCTAACGAGAATAATGAAGGTTTATTAGTTGTTTCTAAAGATAAACTACAAGGGCTAGGTATAAGTACCTTGCATATGCTAAATGAAGATTTTGATACTGCTGAAGGAATCAACTATGGTGATGCAGCTGAAGTAGACATAGCGTATAGAATTGATGGTATTCCTGAGCTGAATAAGAGTAAACACACCATTGATATTAAAGAACAGAATCTTGTGCAACTAAATATAGATTTAGACCAACGAGGTGTGGCTGGCGACAATAGCTGGGGGGGGAGACCTCAAAAAAAGTATTTAATAGAAGGCGATAAAAAACATACCTACACATTTTATTTAGTGCCTTTCCATGAAGGAAACAAAAAAGAGTTTGTAGAAATAAGTAAAAAACTAAATTAATATTTTTTATTCAAAAACATAATAAATCAAATTTTATGCAACATAGAGCTGGAATTATTAAAACAGTAGCGTGGGTGCTACGTATAGTAATAAGTTTAACTTTTATTGGACACGGTACATTTGCCATACTAGGTAATGTGCATTGGCTTACGTATTTAAATACAGTAGGGTTTAGTATCGAAATGGCAAAAGAGGTAATAGTGATAATTGGTGTTTTAGATATCATAGTAGCAATTATGATGTTGATAAAACCCTATAAGTATGTAGTTTTATGGGCATTCATATGGGCGTTTGCAACAGCTTTAATTAGACCTATATCTGGAGAGTCTATTCTTGCTTTTATTGAGCGTGGTGCAAACTGGGGTGCACCGTTAGCTTTATATTTACTTTTGTACTTTAGAAAAAATGCGTAATGAAAAATGCCTTTTGGCAAAGAGATATTTCACTTACTATATTTCGATTAATACCTCTGGAGTTACACTTATTAAAAAGGTTGTAATTCATTAACATTGACTCAATTATTCTTTCTTTTGAATTACATAATTGAGTCATTCTTTCATTTATACCATTATTTGGTTGTTCTACTAGATTTGAATCTTTAATTTAATTAAACACTTGCAAATTCAAGTGAAATATTAGATTTTTTTATCATACTACCAACAAGAATTATGTTGGTTTTTCTTATTTCAAGTATTTCTATCTATGTATCCAAAAAGATAGTTCCACAATAAAAGCATTTCAGTTTTCCTTAAAAGAAATATTTTTACCATTTCTTTTGATTGGGTATGCTCTTTAGCATAATCATTTTTTTAGGAACTGTAATCTATAATTGGTAGCAGAAAGGTATTCAAATGGAAAAATAATAGCTTAGGTTGTTAAAACTATTAGTGTAAAAGAAGCATGTTCTGTTTTAGTTAAATAGGATATTTAGTTGATTATGTTTTTATATAATTGTCTTCTCGGAATTGCTTATTTACATAACCTTTTTAGGTTAAAATTATAGGATATTATCTGTTATTTTTAGGTATATAAATGAAAATTATTTTAGCTTCAATTAATGAGTTTAGAGTTTAATCAATTGTAATTCAATAAAATAAGAGTATGATGATTAAAATGTCTACTATTTTAGATTAAAATACCTGCTAAAAATTTTGTAAAAAAATGGAACTTGATAGTCAATAACCAAACTATTAACTAAAACCAATTTTTTATGAAATCAAATCGTTATTATTTATTACTTGTATTAAGTGTTTTTTTAACTTTTTCTTGTTCGGAAGATCAAATTCAAATGCAAGATGAAACAACTGGTACTTTCGCTAAGCCAGGAAACGGAAAAGGTAATGGCCCTGCTCTAACGTATTCTGTTAATAGAGCTAATCAATATCATTTAAATGTGGTGTTTTTTAAACCAACTGATTATCAGGTAACATCAACATTAATAGACCAGACTTCTGATGTTATGCTGTATATTCAAAAATGGTATGAAAAGCAGATGGAATTACAGGGGTTTGGACAAAAAACATTTGGATTGATGA
>JBHOTE010000046.1:0-11524 GCA_042584125.1 Bacteroidota bacterium | reverse complement strand
AGCACCTACTTTAATTTGTGCTTCTGGGGAAGAACCCATTAGTTTAAAATTTCCGTAATCAAAGTAAAACAAATAAGGTGATGGATTAATAGAACGTAAAGCTCTATAAACATTAAACTCATCTCCTTTAAATTTTTGTTGAAATTGTCTAGACAAAACAATCTGGAAAACATCACCTCTTTTACAATGTTGTTTCCCTTTGGCTACATACCCTTTAAAATCTTCATCTGTGCAATTAGAAGTCTCTTTTCCCACAAAATTAAAACTTTGCGTATTGTAAGCTTTTGAGGAAACAATTGCTTCAATTTCAGAAATTCTCGAAGTTTCATTTTCTTCCAAGTTTTCAATAATAATCATTTCGTCATTAAAATGATTAATGGCAATAATAAATCTAAAAAAGCTATACTGCATTAATGGAATTGCAGAAGGGGCTTCTTTTGATTTTAATTCAATGTTTTCAAAATATTGAACTCCGTCATAGGTTGTATACCCATACAATCCGTTAAAACCTTTTATTGAAGGATCACAATCTAAATCTATAGCAGTAGTATACTCTTGAAAAACATCATAAAAATTAGTGTTCTCTAATTTATTTGATGCTAACTCCTTTCCTTTATAAGATAAATTCAAGTAATGATTTTCTGCTTTCACCGTTAACACAGGCTCTACACATATAAAAGAAAAACTTTCTTCTTTACTATGATAATCAGAACTTTCCAATAACAAAGTATTGGCAAATTTATCTCTAAATTTCAAATACAACCCCACCGGAGTTACTGTGTCAGCAATACGAGATTTTGTAATTGATTTGAATTTTATTTTTTCCATTTAACTATTATTTTTAAACATCCTTTTGGGATATAAATCAAAAAAAGGCTTATCGTGAGATAAGCCTTTTATTATATGTTGAACACAAAATACAAGTAGTTTCTCACTTATGAATTAAGAGAGTTCCACCACCAAGTATTTTTTGTATTATTTTTCATTTTATTCTATTGAAGCACAAAAATAAGGCACATTTTTAAATTGACCAATTTTTTAAGCACAAAATTATTTCCTCATAATTTTCACATTCATCTCTTCTACCTTTTTATCTGATAATTGAGATGGACTCTTAAACAATAGGTCTTCTGAACTTCCTGTTTTAGGGAATGCCATTACTTCGCGTATAGAGGCTTTTTTCTCTAAAATCATCATCAATCTATCTACTCCCCATGCAATACCTCCGTGCGGTGGTGCTCCATAATGGAATGCTTCATACATCGTTCCTACACTTCTCATCATGCCTTCTTTATCGTAACCCATATTTTTATAGGTTGCTTCTAAAATTTCTGGTTTGTGGGCACGAACAGATCCTCCTCCAATTTCATAACCATTTAAGATCAAATCGTATTGCTGAGCAATAATACTTCCAATTTCCTCATCTTTACCATTCATATGTTTATCTAAATCATACATCGCTGGCATAGAGAATGGATTGTGTGTAAATGTCCAACGACCCTCATCTGTTTTTTCAAACATAGGGAAATCAACTACCCAAGCAGGACGTAATTCCTTAGGGTTAATCAATTTTAACATTGATCCCATTTCTTGACGAACGGCATCTAAGGCCTTGTTTGCAGTTGCGTAATCAGCTGCAGAGAAAAACACAATATCTCCAACTTGAGCATTGGTTTCATTAATAATTCCAGCAGCAATTTCTGCTCCTAAAAATTTAATAATTGGCGACTGTAAATCGTTTTCATTTACAATAATGTACGCTAAACCACCCAATCCATTTTGTTGTGCAATAGCGGTTAAGTTTTCAATCTGACCCTTAGACATACGTTTGTTGCCTTGTTCTTTTGCTGAAACCTTGATACATTTTACAATTCCTCCTTCATCAATTGGCTTACTAAATACTTGGAAAGTTGTATCTTTTACAATCTCCGTAATATCTTGCATTTCTAATCCGAAACGTAAATCTGGTCTATCACAACCATATTTATCCATCGCATCTTTATATGTAATTACCTCAAAAGGTTTTAAAACCCACTTTTTACCATAGATCTTTCGAACAATTTCATTGAACATTGTTGTATTCAAGTCGATAATTTGCTGCATACTTGCGTATGCCATTTCAATATCTAACTGTGTAAATTCTGGCTGACGATCACCACGTGAATCTTCATCACGGAAACAACGAGCTATTTGGAAATATTTTTCAAAACCTCCTACCATCAACATTTGCTTAAACTGCTGAGGTGCTTGTGGCAAGGTATAAAACAAACCTGCTTGCTTTCTTGTTGGAACAATAAACTCTCTCGCTCCTTCATCAGTACCCGCAGTTAAAATTGGCGTTTCAATCTCTAAGAACTCTTGTTCATCTAAAATATCACGCATTAATTTAATAACTCTATGCCTGTTTACCACTGCTCTTCTTACATCATCATTTCTATGATCTAAGAACTTATATTGAAAACGCACGTTTTCACTTGTACGTGTAGCTCTTTTTATTTCGAAAGGCAAAGTTTTTGATAAATTTAAAATCTCCAACTCTGAAGTTTCTAATTCAATTTTACCTGAACGTAAACCTGCATTATAATCATCTTCTTTACGTTGAACTACAATTCCAGTCACTGTAATTACAGATTCTGACTTCAACTTTACCAATTCATCAAGATTAGGGAAAGATTCTCTACTCAAGCGAACTTGTAAAATTTCATTACTTGAATCACGCAAATCAATAAAAATCAATTCTCCATGATCACGTACACTAGCTACCCAACCAGCTAAGGTTACTTTTTCTGTAATTGTGTTTTCTGATAATTCAGAAATTTTATGAGTTCTGTATTCGTTTTTAATCACCAAAGGAATCTCCTGAAGAACTTCTTCTTCTTTAGCCTTTAACTCTTGGTTTTTCACATTGGTTTCTTCTATGGATTCAGAAGCCTGAGCTTCTCGAAGGGCAGAATTGTTACCTTGTACTCCATCAAGAATCCCCTGACGGATTACTTTTCCAGAAGCACCTTTTCCAATAATTGCAATAACCTTTCCTACAAGTATCCCTGCTTTTCCTTGGTTACCATTTTTGATATCCTCTGCAATCGCTTCGTTTTCCTCTAGTACTTTTTCAATAGCCGCTTTTATCTGATCTTCTGAAATTGTATTGTCTTCAAAATACTTATTATAATCAAAAGTTCTGTCCTTTAAGTACGAAGTAATTCCGTTTTGAACTAAAACAGCAGTAATTTTTTCAGCCTTAAATAATTGAAATATTTCAATTAAACTTTCAATACTATTAATCGTAGCGTAATCTTCAGGTTTTATATTATTTACCAACGTTTTGGCAACAAAAGATGGGTCTTTCAACACATTATTTATATCCATAAAAACTTTAGAACGAATAGCATCCGCTGTAAAAAATTTTGCATCTTGTGGTAAAACTCCTCCATTAATCAGCACCGTTTCTACTGCAAATGGCAAAGCACTGGTATCAACAGTAATCGCTTTAATTTCATTTTTTATACTTACAAAAGGTAAATCTGGCTCAGAAATAAAACGATAATCCGCTTCAAATTCTTTTTTACGCATTGTTTTGGTTTGCTTCAAATCAGCATCCCATAAAACGGTAGTTTGATCTGGCCTAAACTCTTTATGCTCTATATAATAATTGAATTGCTTTTCTATTTCTTCCTTCAAAGCATCTACCATAAACTTAAACGAATTCAAGTTTTTGATTTCAGTTCTTGGGTTTAAATCGTAGCTTCTTCTTTTACGTAAAGACACAGAAACATCCGACTTAAACTCTCCTTTTTCCAAGTTCGCCTCAGAAATTCCTAAATTTTGAACTATACGCTGAATGTATTGTGCATAGGTTGACGCATCTTCAATATGACGAATACAAGGCTCTGTTACAATTTCAATTAACGGAACACCCGCTTTATTAAAATCAACTAAAGACACTTTTTTCTCATGCATCAATTTTGCCGCATCCTCCTCTATATGAACCTGCGTTAAGTTTACTGTAAACTGTGATCCATCATTTCGGTAACAAGAAACTTGACCGTCAGGAATAATTGGATTATGAAATTGTGTTATCTGAATATTTTTAGGGTTATCCGGATATTCGTAATGTTTACGGTCCCAAGAAATCACTTCATTCTCAAACGATGAATCTACTGCTTTACCAAAATAAATTGCCTTTATAATAGCCTCCTTATTTATAGCGGGTAAAACTCCCATTTGCCCCGTACAAACAGAACAAATATTTTGATTTGGTGTTTCAATTTCTTGATTTGGACAAGAACAAAATAATTTTGTTTTGGTATTTAATCGAACGTGTGTTTCCAATCCGATTACCAATTCTAAATCGTGCTTCTTTATAGCTGCATTTAACTGTTCCAATTCCATTATAGTGTGTCTTTTAAGAAGTTAGCAAACTTCAATACCGTAGCATCATTATTTTTGGCTGCTGTAACTTGCATACCTGTAGTTGTTCCTTGAGGAACCGTTAGCGTAGGTAGTTGACCCAAACTAAAACCTACGGTATAAGCATCTGACAAGTACATTGCCAAAGGATCTTTTAAACTATCGCCAATTTTAGGTGGACTTGCAGGTGTTACTGGTGATAAAATCACATCAACCTCTTCAAAATCTTTGTCAAAATTATCAGAAATTTGATCTCTCAACGCTAATCCTTTTAAATAAATTTCATCTGAAAAACCTTGAGACAATACTTGATTTCCTCCAACGATTCTTCTTTTTGTTTCCTCAGAAAAATTCTCTGAACGAGTAACCGCATAGGTTTCTTTCAAATTTTTATCTTCTATTCTATTCCCATAGTTTGTTCCATCTAAACGAGATAAATTAGAAGCTGTTTCAGCCATTGCTAATGTATAATACGTAGAAACTAAAGTATCCGATTTAAAGAAATCTAATTCCTTTACAACAATACCTTTTGCTTTTATTTTTTCAATACTTTCTAAGAAATCTGCCTTTACTTCTGCATCAATCGCTTCACTTTCTATAAAGTTTTTGAAATACCCTACCGTTTTTACAGAACTTATATCGGTAATGTTTTCTTCCTTTATTTCTTTGGAAACATAAGTCGTCTGATCTTTTACATCTTTCCCACTCATTACGTTTAATACAATTCGAATATCTTCAATAGATTTAGCCAAAGGCCCAACACAATCAGTAGAAGATGCATACGCCATCAAACCATAACGAGAAATTCTTCCGTAGGTAGGTTTCAAACCATATATATTATTGTATCCTGCGGGTTGACGAACAGATCCTCCTGTATCACCTCCAATAGAAAAAACAGTATAGTCTTTAGCTACATTTACCGCAGAACCTCCACTAGAACCTCCACTTACTAACTCTGGGTTGATTGCATTTTTAACTGCTCCAAAAATAGTATTCTCCGAAGAAGAACCATGTCCAAAACTATCACAATTTTCCTTTACCAAAGGAATAGCACCCGCATCTAGTAATTTTTGAATAGCCGTTGCGGTATAAGCCGATTTATAATTTTTCAACAAATCAGAACTAGCTGTTGTAATAGTACCTTGTACCATATACACATCTTTTATCCCAAAAGGAATACCTTCTAGCAATCCAATTTCTTCATTATTTGCAATTTTAGCATCAACCTTAGCAGCCAAATCTAGCGCCAAAGTATCTAACAATGAATTAACTGTATTGTAAGTATTTTGTTTCAGTAATTCTAATTTCTCTTGTACCAAAGCTGTACAAGTTATCTGTTTAGACACCAATTGTTGGTGTATCTTTTTTATCTGAGACTCCATGTTAATCTTCTATAACTTTAGCAACCACTAAATATCCATCCTTCTCGTTTGGAAAATTCTCTATGATTATTTGTTTCTCAACAGCAGAGCTTTCCATCACTACATCTTCTCTTAAACTCTCTAAAAAAACCGCATTATTATTGACATTATTAGCAGCATTATTATTCGTTGGATGTGCATTTTTAATCACATCAAATAATTGATTCACCGCTTCTGACGGCTTAGCTCCTTTAATACTCGACAAAATGTCGACTGTCATAATTTTACTCATCTTTATCTATTTAGTTTACAAGTCAAACTTTTAAGCTGGCAAAATTACGAAAGTTTTAGCGGAGTTGGAAGGCAAAACCCTGAAAATCCTACCTAAGAAGAAAAGTCCATTCAAAGAAAAAAAACACAACGCACAAAAAAACCAGACTCATCTCTAAGTCTGGCTATTTTTATAAAAAGATAATCGCTTATTTTATTGTTATTTGGTATTGCATTACTGCCATTCCTTTTCTATCAATTTCTTTTAAAGAAGCAGCATCAAATATTGGTCTATTTTGATAACCTAAACTTAATTTACTACTATGCCCCATTCCGTTTAAATAAAAATTAATTGTAAAATCATACACTGTCATTGCTTGGTCTAAAGCATCAAAATTGGAGTGTTGAACAGCTATATTCGGCTGTGCAATTACTTTTTCATTCAAAGGAAACGCATACCCAAACTGAGTATACAAGGTAGAACCAGTTCCCATTAAAGGAAATCCATTTCCATCTCCATTAAATGTTGTTCCAGAAGCACTATCAAACATAGAACCATTAGCATCTACATTTCTCACATAATCTTTTCCAAAATCTAAATCATAATACCCTAAATAAGCAGTAATTCCATGATCTGCTTCTAATGGCAAACTTAAGAAAGAATCCACAGCCCACGTCTTCATATCATATAAATTAGTAGTTGGTAGCTTTGCATCTCCATCAGCAAAAGCTTTTCCTTGAAATTGACTTCCTAAACCAATATTAAAAACCTTCTTTTTATTGATATATGTACCTGTTTGATACGATGATTTATTTGATTCTTCTTCAAAAAACTGATACTTCACATAAGAAGAAACTCTTCTTCTCGGTCTATTATTAGCATAATCTACTTTTCCAGAAGGAGCTGTTGTTACAGAAATAGGATTTGAAACCACCAAACGATAATCAAATTTAGCTACTTGACCTTTAAACCAAACACTTAAATTACGCCCTAAATCATCATCTTTATTTACATTAACTAAAGAAAACAAAGGAGAATCAAGCCCCATTAAAGACTTACTTGAACGAACATTCCACCTACTTAAACCTTGCCATCCAGATTTACCTAGACCAACCTCAAGCTTTTTAGAAAACGCATATTCAGCATATAAATCCAATACCTGTAATGGAAAATTTTTAGACTTACTATTAAAGTTATTTCCTCCAAACATTGCATAAGCATATATTTTTGGAGTTATTTGAGAAGAAACAGGTATCCTCAATCTTCTTATTGACACATCTGTAAAACTTGAACTCGCTTCACCATTTATAGTTGTTCCTGCGTTTAAATCAGAATACCTTGCCCAAAACTGTGAAGTAATTGACCATTTAACAATTGGCTTTTGTGCTTTTTCCTGAGAAGAAACTACTACTGAAAACATTACGAATACTAAGAAAAAACTAAATTTATTTTTCATCTTTTTGTTATTAATTACTCATATTTATTTTTGAGAATTTATCCTTATAAATTCACGCCGCAAAAATACTTTTGATTTACTTCTTGTAACATGACTTAAGTCATATCTAGGAAATAAACCGACCTTTATTTCTTCCAAATTTTCCTTTTTACTCTATATCAACAGAATACAAAGACTTATTTTTATCGCTTCTAACGACAAAAATAAAAATCTACCTTTCAAAACTACGAACAAAAACCAAAAACCCTCTTTAAAGGCGTTTTTAAGCCATTTAAGAGCTTTTTATTTTTATTAACAATTTTTGTTTTTTTCAACATCCAATCATTTAAACCCTCTTATTTAATTATATTTGTTTGGTTCGATTAAAAAAAACGATAACACAATATATAATGAGTAATATAGAAGACAAACAACAGTATTCTGCAGATAGTATCCAAGCCCTTGAGGGAATGGAACATGTTAGAATGCGTCCTTCGATGTATATCGGAGATGTTGGTGTAAGAGGTTTACACCATTTAGTGTACGAAGTAATTGACAACTCTATTGATGAAGCCTTAGCTGGTCACTGTAATAATATCGATGTTTTCATTAACGAAGACAATTCTATTACCGTACGCGATGATGGGCGTGGTATTCCTGTTGACATGCACAAAAAAGAAGGTGTTTCTGCCTTAGAAGTTGTAATGACCAAAATTGGAGCTGGAGGGAAATTCGATAAAGACTCTTACAAGGTTTCAGGTGGGCTTCACGGTGTGGGTGTATCTTGTGTAAATGCACTGTCTGACCATTTAAGAGCTACCGTTTTTAGAAATGGACAAATTTACGAACAAGAATATTCTAAAGGAAAAGCATTATACCCTGTAAAACTTATAGGCGACACAGATACTAGAGGTACTGAAGTTACTTTTACTCCAGATAAATCTATTTTCCAACAAACAACAGAATACAATTACGACACTTTAGCAGCACGTTTAAGAGAACTCTCCTACCTTAACAAAGGAATCGTCATCCACTTAACTGATAAACGAAACCAAGACGACGAAGGAAACAATATCAAAGAAACATTCCATAGTACAGAAGGACTAAGTGAATTCGTAAAATACTTAGACAGCACACGTGAGCAATTAACCGCTGGCGTAATTTCTATGGAAGGAGAAAAAAATGGAATTCCTGTAGAAGTTGCCATGGTTTACAACAACTCTTATGCTGAAAACCTACACTCATATGTAAACAACATCAATACACATGAAGGAGGAACACATTTATCAGGATTTAGAAGAGGATTAACTGGAACGCTAAAAAAGTATGCCGATAGCTCTGGACTCTTGAAAAACTTAAAATTTGATATTGCAGGTGATGATTTCCGCGAAGGACTAACTGCTATTATTTCTGTTAAAGTTCAAGAACCACAATTTGAAGGACAAACAAAAACAAAATTAGGAAACAGAGAAGTTTCTGCTGCAGTATCACAAGCAGTTTCTGAAATGCTGACAGATTATTTGGAAGAAAACCCAAATGACGCCAAAACTATTGTTCAAAAAGTAATTTTAGCCGCACAAGCACGTCATGCCGCACGTAAAGCACGTGAAATGGTACAGCGTAAAACAGTAATGTCTATTGGCGGACTTCCTGGGAAATTATCAGACTGTTCAGAAACAGACCCTGAACAATGTGAAATATTCTTAGTCGAGGGAGATTCAGCAGGTGGAACAGCCAAACAAGGTCGTGACAGAAATTTCCAAGCAATTTTACCTTTGCGTGGAAAAATCTTAAATGTCGAAAAAGCGATGGTTCATAAAGTTTTTGAAAACGAAGAAATCAAAAATATGTTTACCGCTTTAGGAGTAACTATCGGAACAGAAGAAGATAGCAAAGCCCTAAACTTATCTAAATTAAGATACCACAAAGTAGTCATCATGTGTGATGCCGATGTTGATGGTAGCCATATTGCTACCTTAATCCTAACTTTCTTCTTTAGATTTATGAGAGAAATGGTTGAGCAAGGATATGTTTACATTGCCACTCCTCCATTATACTTAGTTAAAAAAGGACAAAAAAGAGAATACGCATGGGATGATAATCAACGTGATTTGATAGCTCAAAAAATGGGTGGCTCAGTAAACATTCAACGTTACAAGGGTCTTGGAGAGATGAATGCAGAACAACTATGGGACACCACCATGAATCCTGAATTCAGAACATTAAGACAAGTTGTAATTGACAACGATGTTGAAGCCGATAGAGTTTTCTCTATGTTAATGGGTGACGAAGTTCCACCTCGTAGAGACTTTATTGAAAGAAATGCCAAATACGCAAATATTGACGCATAAATCATAATACAATTTACACCTTAAAGGACTGCTTAATTTCAAAAGCAGTCCTTTAATTTTTTACAGAACTTTCCATCCTACATTTCACATTCATTTTTTTTAACGAGATTTGCAAAAAAATAAGCACATGCAGTCACTAAAAAACAGGTTATTATTCAATTTAAAATATTTCAGAAATTGGGTAATGTTTTTTATCGTTTCTAGATTTATATTTCTAGGCTTTTACGGAACCAAAACAAAAGAACTAGACCTGTTTACCCTTCTTAAAATTCCTGTTTACGGATTTAAATTAGACTTAGCTTTTAGTGCTTATTTAGCCGCTATTCCTTTTTTACTAATTACAATAAGCGTCCTAATCAACAACAACTTTATAAAATACATACTGAAAATATACACTTTCGCATTCATCTGTTTGATGAACCTTTTATTGTTATTTGACCTTGCTCTTTACGGACCATGGGGAGTAAGACTAGACGCTACTCCTTTAACCTATATAAACACACCTGGCGAAATGTTAGCTTCAGTTCCTACAAGAGAGCTATACCTAACTATCATTGCTTGGTTACTAATCTCATACCTTGTTTCTTACCTCTTCAACAAAACCATTAACAAAAGCTTTTCAAACTTCAACCAAAAGAAAATTTGGAACTTCCCAATCCTATTACTTATCACCGGATCACTTGTTATTGTAATGAGAGGTGGACTTCAAAACACCCCTATAAACCATAGCAATGTATATTTTTCAGATAAAATGTACGCAAATCATGCAGCCATAAATTTTGCATGGAATTTTGCCAATGCCGTTAGTTCTAACAGCTACGACATGAACAACCCGTTTAAATTAATGAAGCTAGAAACTGCGCATAAAATAATTCAAGAAGCAAATCAAAAAATCAACAAAGAAAAACCAACTTCAAAATTTGAAAACATCCTAAACACTGACAAACCTAACGTCATCTTAATTATATGGGAAAGTTTAACCGCTAAACTTGTTGGCTCATTAGGAGGAGAACCCAATGTTACAGAAAATTTAAATCAACTATCAAAGGAAGGATTGCTTTTCACTAACTTTTATGCCAATGGAGACAGAAGTGACAAAGGACTTGTAGCTATTTTAAGCGGGTATTACCCACAAGCACACAAAAGTATCATTAAATCACCAAGCAAAACAAGAACTCTACCTTCTTTATTTAAGGAGATGGAAAAACTAGGCTACAATTCTTCATTTTACCATGGTGGAGATTTAAGCTTTGGAAACATGAAAACTTATCTAAGATCCGGTGGTGTTAATCATTTTGTAGATGAAAGTGATTTTGATAGCAAAGACCACAACTCGAAATGGGGAGCGCACGACCACGTGTTATTTGAACGATTTTCAAAAGATTTAGCAAGTAAAGAAACTAAACAACCCTTTTTCAAATCGCTATTTACACTATCAAGCCATGAACCATTTGAGTTTCCTGACAAGTATAAGTTTGGAAAAGCAACCAAAACAGATAAATTTAGAAGCTCACATGCCTATACTGATAAAACAATAGGCGCCTTTATTAAATTCGCTAAAACACAGTCTTGGTGGCACAATACTTTAATAGTAATCATGGCAGACCACGGACATCCAATGCCTAAACACAAAGGCGCTTTTAACAGTCCTAAAAAATTCCACATACCCATGTTATGGCTAGGAGGTGCACTAAAC
>JBHOTE010000045.1:0-12078 GCA_042584125.1 Bacteroidota bacterium | reverse complement strand
TCTAACAGCTGACTAGGATCTAAACCCGTTGTTGGTTCATCTAAAATCAAAACATCAGGATCATGTAAAATAGCTGCAGCTAAACCAACTCTTTGCTGATACCCTTTAGACAATTCAACGATTTTTTTATTTGCCTCTAATAATAACCCAACTTTTACAAGAGCCTCTTCTGATTTTTCTTTAGAAACTCCATGTACCTCAGCTATAAACTGCAAGTACTCTCTTACATAAAGTTCTTTATATAACGGATTTTGCTCTGGTAAATACCCAATACTTTTTTGAGCAGCTAAAGTATTCGTTGAAATATTTAAGTCCCCTATCAAAACATCTCCATCAGAAGCTTCAATATACCCTGTTAAAATTTTCATCAGTGTAGATTTTCCAGCTCCATTTGGACCTAGCAAACCAACAATCTCACCTTTTTCAATTTTAAAAGAAACAGCATCAAGTGCTTTTTGATTTCCGTAATATTTAGAGGTATTAGAAACTTCTACGAACATAAAAAATAATTTATGCAACAAAAATACATTAATATCTTAATTGAATTTCATATTTCATCAATATTGAGTTTTTTTTCAGACCTTTGCCTCAAACAAATCTTCTATGAGTTTTTTAAGAGCATTGGCTTGTATTTTTTTCCCTCCTTTAGGTGTTTACGACAAAGGATGTGGATCTATTTTGATTGTACTAATATTAACAATTGCTGGTTGGGTTCCTGGAATAATTGCAGCACTTATTATTAACAACAAGAAATAATGAATAAAAAAGTTCAACTGTTAGATTTAGGAAATGTAGCTTATAAAAAAGCTTGGGAATATCAAGATGAATTATTTCAAGGGATTATTGCCATCAAAGTAGCTAATCGTAAAGAAAACACCTCTAAGACAACTCCAAATTATTTTTTATTTGTTGAACATCCACATGTTTATACCTTAGGTAAAAGTGGTGATTTGTCTAATTTACTTTTAAACGAAAAACAACTAGAAGAAAAAGGGGCTACATTTTACAAAAGCAATAGAGGTGGTGATATCACCTATCATGGCCCTGGACAAATTGTGGGTTACCCTATTTTTGATTTAGAGAATTTTTTCACAGATATTCATAAATACTTGCGCTTTTTAGAGGAAGCAATTATTTTGACTTTAGCGGAATACAATCTTAAAGCAGAGAGAAGTCCTGGTGAAACAGGTGTTTGGTTTGATGTTGGAACTCCATTTGCCAGAAAAATTTGTGCCATGGGTGTACGTTCTAGCCGATGGGTTAGCATGCATGGTTTTGCTTTAAATGTAAATGTAAATCTTGGATATTTTGACAATATTATTCCATGCGGAATTAAAGACAAAGCTGTAACCTCTATGCAAGCAGAATTAGGAAAAACAATTCCCGAAAACGAAGTCAAAGAAAAAATTGCCAAACATTTAGCCAATTTATTCGAAATAGATTTTTTTGAATAAGCTAATACCTATAAACAATCGCATTTATATTCATACCCGCTCCTACAGAAGCTAAAATAACAACATCTCCTTTATTAACTTCTTGATTTTCCATTTTACCTTTTATCACCAAGTCCAATAAAGTAGGAACAGTAGCAACTGAACTATTTCCTAATTTATGAATACACATAGGCATCACTCCAATGGGCATAGGTGCTTTATACAAACGAAAAAATCTTTTTACAATAGCCTCATCCATTTTTTCATTTGCCTGATGAATAAATATTTTTTTTACTTCAGAAATTGAAACACCACTTTTATCTAAAGCTAGCTTCATTGCAGAAGGCACATTATTTAAAGCAAATTCATAAATTTTTCTACCATGCATTTTAATATAGCAGGTATTCCCAGATTCTTTTTTATAAGATTTTCCAAAAAACAAATAATTTGTTTCTTCTTCAGTAAAAGTTTGAGCTGCATGACTTAGTATACCTGCACCATCGTTTGTGTCTTTTGCCTCAATAATACAAGCTCCTGCACCATCGGCATATATCATAGAATCTCTATCATAATCATCAACTACTCTAGATAAAGTTTCTGTACCGATGACTAAAACTTTTTTTGCAATTCCAGATTTTATAAATGCTTCTGCTTGAATGACACCTTGAACCCAACCAGGACAGCCAAAAATTAAATCGTAAGCCACACAACTGGAGTTACTAATTTTTAATTTATTTTTCACTTTCGAAGCCAAACTAGGTAATGTATCTCCTTGAATACTGCCATGGGATATATCTCCAAAATTATGAGCAACAATAATATAATCTAAATCATTTTTATCTAGTAACGCATCATCAATAGCGTTTTGAGCCGCTATATATGCCAAATCAGAAGCCGTCATCTCTTTTGATGCATACCTACGCTCAGCAATACCTGTAATTTCCTTGAATTTCTCAATAATGATTTCATTTTCACTTGAAAATGTAGTGCCATCTTCATTTAAAAAAGTACTCTTTAAAAAATCTTTATTCAATTTAGTTACCTCAGGAATATAGCTTCCTGTTCCAGTAATTATTGATTGTATTGCCATATATTCTAACTTAATATTTATTCTTTTCAACTTACTTTTTTCAAAGATTTTAAAACGGCGAAATTACAAAATGCTATTGGTTATTTGAAAGTTGAATTATTTTAATCTGCATGACTGTAGCGATAGACTGCGCTCTTGATTTTATTGTTTCTGCCGACTGTCCTTCAAAAAGAAAATCTACAGATTCGCTAAATAATTTCATCCATTTTTTAAAATGCCGATCTTCAAACGGAATCGATTTATTTTTTTCTAAATGAGGTGCAATTGCATTGCTTTTATAAGTTCCTGAATCAAATAAAACGCCATCCCAAAAATCAACGAGTACATGTAAGTGTTTTTCTAATGAAGAAGACTCTCTAAAGTCTACAAAAAATGGGGACATTTCTTCATCATCAAATAATTTAGAATAAAAAAGTGAAACTATACTATAAATATCCTCTCTGTTTTCAATGTCTACTTTCATACGTCTAATAAAAAAATCTGCTACATGCAATGTAACAGATTTTTTTAATCTTTTTGAAGTTTTTTTATACTTTAAAAATTCTCGTAAATATCTCCCAAATCAAAAGATATAGAAAAACGCAGTGTTTTTTCTAAAGGATTGTTTACATCTGAAGCATTTACTAAATAAGACAAGTCAATATTAAAAGATTGTGCTTTAATACCCCCTCCCAAGGTAAAATGCTGTCTATTTCCTTTCAATTCGCTTTCATGAAAATATCCTCCTCTAATAGCAAATGCATTGTTATATAAATATTCTGCTCCTAAAGAATAGGTAAACTCTTTAAACTCTTCGCTAGATCCTCCTGGCGCATCATTAAAAGATTTAAAAATTCCTTCAACCCAACCTGCATCAACAGCATCACCACCAGGAGTAGGAACTAATAATTTTGAAGTTTCTAGGGTAACAGAAATTGTATTATAATCATCCATAATAAAGTCAAAACCTCCACCTAATCTCAGTCTCGTAGGAATAAAGTTTTTATCTCCTGCAGTTGTATAAGACACTTTTGGTCCTAGGTTGGAAATATTAAATCCACCTCTCCATTTTCCATTAAAATCTCCGTAATTTCTTTCTCTAGATTGATAGTAACCCGAAATATCAACTCCTATACCATTTATTGCGGAAATATCGTCATTTGAAGCATTGATAGATAAATCTGAACGAATATAACGCAAAGCTACCCCCATAGAATAATAATCACTTAACTTCAAAGCATAAGATCCTGCTATCGTAAATTCCTTTGGTTTTTCTACTCCTTGTGCCTCTGCTTGATCATTAAACAAACGTATTTCTCCCAAAGAAAAATAACGAATATTAGCTCCCCAAGCACTTCTTTCATTTATTCTATTAATCACAGAACCTCCACCCACAAAAAGACCATCAACTAAATTCTTTAACCAAGGCGTATAATTAATACCATATGTAAATTGTGAGGTATTAAATGCCATTTTAGCAGAGTTATGATAAATTGCACTTGCATCTGAGCTAGTAGCAACTCCCAAATCTCCCATACCTGCTGAACGAGCATCAGAATTAATTAATAAAAGTGGCGCTACTGTTGAAATTGGATTAGGCTCATTTTGCGCTCTTGTTGAACCTATTCCCCCTAAAATTAAAGCTAAAACTATAGCTATTTTTTTCATCATTTTTATTGTTTTTTATCCCCTATTTATTGCAATATTACTAATTTTTCATTTTTTTCTGCAGAAATCCCCGATTTTGTTTTTACAATCAAATTGTATACATAAACTCCCTTTCCTACTTTTTGCCCAAAATCATCTAAGCCATCCCAAGTCACAGAACGAGACAATGCACTTCCTGTTGCAGGTATTTCTTGATTGATTGTTTTAACCAATTTTCCAGATACTGTAAAAATATAAATAACAACATCCAAAACTTCATTTGGCTTGTTATGATTGAACCAGAACTCTGTATAATTAATAAATGGGTTTGGATAATTCAACACATTTTCAATTAAAAAAGTATCATCACTCACAACATTAAATGTTAACGTCTTTTCTGAAGAATTATTATAGGTGTCCCAAGCTTTTAATTGTAAAGTATGCGCTCCTTCTTCTAAACCTCTTAGTGTATATGAGATATTTCCTTTGGTATAATCGCCTAATTCTGTTTCGTAAAACTCATTTAAAATTATAGGATTACTTACATCTCCATCTATAACAACCGAAATATTATGTCCAATTGAATTAGAAGAAGTGTTGATCCCATTAACATCCGATAATTTAACTTTTAAATTTGGAAAAGCATTTGTATTTCCTCCATCAACAAAGGACTCATCATTCATAAACAAGGCTATATCTGGTCCTGTCAAATCTTCCACTGCATTTTCATCAATTCCTCCTATTAGAGTCTCAACATCTACACCTCCTTTATCAAGCATACCGTTTTCTGCATATAAACTTATTTTAGACTTTCCTAAAGCTAATTTTATATCTTTTGGAACTCTGAACTCTATATCAAACAAACCATTATTGACTTCTGCTGAACCTCTAAAAATTCTACTATCTTGCACATCAAAGGTCATAACCAATCCAAAACCATCATTATCCAACGTTTGTTTATCGATAGGCTTATCAAAAACAGAGGCAGAAACACGCCCATTGTAACCTGTTAATATATTTCCAGAAATATCTGTAACCTTTCCTGATAATTTAATCTGTGACAAAGCTTTTAACGTATCTCTTTCAACAGAAATATCAACATCATTAATATGCGTTAATTTTATTTCTGGCTTCGTTGTTTTAAGTTTCATTGCTGGATCTCCAAAAGAAAATATAAAAAAGTGTTGGGCACTTGAAGAAGGAACCACGTTTTTAGTACGCATTAAAGCTTCCGCAATGGAAAGATCCTCATTATCAAAATCTAGTAGTTCTTTAATTAACACTTTATTAAAAGTTCTTCCATAGCTAATAAACACTTCTCTAGTGGTAGATATTAAACTTCCTGCCCCACCTGTAGCATGTAACATTATTTGTTCTCCAGCAGCCAACTCACTTTTTGTCATATGATCAAACCTAGAAAAATCACAAGTTACAGTAATTATTAAAGGAAGTCTGTTTATATTTTGCCAAGATTTAAAATCAGGGATTCTCAAAAGTCGTTCACCAGACCAACCAGTCTCACTACCATGACCAAAATAATCAACCAAAAGGCTACCCTTTTCAATTGCATTTGCCAATTTTAAATTCATATCTGGGTAAAAATCACCTCCAGATGATTTTACTTGTTTGAAAGCATCTGCATATAATTTCTTTATATTATAGTGTGGCTTATTTGCTTTAATATCATCAGCAATACTTTCCATTTCTTCCTGAATTACGTATTCTGATTCATTATTTAAGTCATCAGAAATAAGTGTAATTTCATTCCTCCAATCTCCATAAGCTTCAGCACTATAATATTTTAAAATTTTATCTACAACTACTTTAGCCTCATTTACATCTTCAACAAGTATTCTTCCTGTAGCTACATCTTGTTTATCTACAGACGGTAACATTGTTCCTTCAGTAAGATCCATAAAACCATAAAAATCATCTGTTACATAGGAATAAACCAGACTAAAACTTCTATATGATTCAAATACTGGGACTATATTTTCATTTTTTCCTAGTATGTTCTTATAGTCGAAAGAAGCATTACCAAATAGACATAAATATTTAACACGAGAAGCATCATCTGAAGCATTTGTATATAAATAACGGACAAAATCTCTTATGGCAGTAATATCGGGAGACCCTGAACCAAACTCATTGTATATTTTTTCTAAAGTAACAACTGCTGTTGTCAAACCAGAATTAGCAGAATGATGATCTGCCAACCTTTGAGCCTGAGCTTCCAATTCATCATTTGTTACAAGAACATATTGAATATCTTTTAAGGCATGTAAGTTTTGGTTTTCAATAGCCCCACCAGAAACTAAACTAGGAGAATAATAATCTGCATCCGATACTACGATATATTCTTTCAACTCTCCTGAACCTCCTTTAAAAACATAATTATTAGTTGCGGAGGCTGTATTAGCTATACTTTTAGGATTTAGATGATCTGTAACATCCCAAAGTTGCTGAATATTTGTTTTGTTTGAAATAGTGTATTCAAGTACTTTATTTTCTTCTTTAGATAAAAAGTTTCTAAAAGAAAATTGATTTCCATCAGCCACCAAGTTTTTATCTCCTATAATTTCAATATAATCTAAATAAGAAGTTGCCGAAAAGTCTCCTCCATTATCATAAGTTAAGCTAAGGTTTATTTCAGGTGAACTTAATGATACTTGAACCTCATTTATAGCATCATCAGCTGTGACAAAAGAATTACTGCTAATTGCTAAAAAACTTAATGCAAAAGCATTTCCCCCATTTACTTTAAAATTTTGTGCAGTTGTAACAGAAGAAGCAGCAGCTCCACGAACACGTACTGTTACATCTTTCGTCATATCAACATTATTAAAATTAAAAGAATAACTTTTAGAAAGTGTGCTTCCTCTAAACTTATCTCCAAACCATTGTTGTCCTAATTCATAAATGTTTTCTAGCTCTTCTTCAAAAAACAGATAATCTTTATAAGTTGTAACAGGATCAGTAACTACATCTAAAACAGTTGTCTCTGCTGAAATTCTTTTCCCCTCTCCATTATCTACAGAAATAAAATAATACGATTTATCAGAATAAATATTCATTCTATGTTTTATTGAAGCCTCAGTGGTTGTTATCCAATCATTAGGTCCTTTTCCATAAAACAAAACATAATCATTGGCATTAAAAGTTCCATCAGACTCCCCCGCAACAAACAATGAATTCTCTTGTAAATCCTCATACCTAAAATCGCTATTCAAATACGGAAGCATAGCCCCTCCATTACCAAAAATTCTGATATTTTTTGGATCTAAACCAGAAGTACTAATTCCTAAGTCTTCCAAAAAATTCTTATCTATTTTAAAAACCCCCGTTTTATCAATTGAAAACTTATACCAAGTTCCTGAAGACAATACCGAGTTTTCTACCACTGTAGTAACAGTTTGCTTATTACTAACGGTACTTTTGCCTAACTCATAACTTAAAACAAATGATTCTATAACTTGAATTTTGTTCCCATTTTTAATTATCGGAATCAGATTCAAAGAAAATAAATGGCTATTTCCTATTTTGTTTACAGCAACTTGCTTCTTTAAAATTGAAGGTATTTTTGATGATTTTAATTCTCCCAAAAAAGAAGCTGGTACAGTTTTATAAACCACATTTTTAATAGAGTAAGACTGTAAAGATCTACCTGATACTTCCCAAGTACTTATAAAGGTTGGCAAACCATCAAAATCAACTTGGTTCCCTACTACAAAAGGGACTTTATAAATTTTCCCCTCACCAATATTAATTCCTGTCTCACTATCCCATGACAATTGAAACGACTTAGAAACTTCTTTTTGTGAATAACAAAAAGAAGACAAGATAAACACAAATAATATCAAATATTTTTTCAAAAGATCAAATTTAATTATAAGTAAAGTTTGTTTTTTTAATTGCTTCGCAAGATACCAATATAATAAAGAAATAAACAATTCGTTATATTATTTCTTAAGAATCTAAACTAAATTAGTAGTTCATGCATTTTAAAATTAAAACATTGCAAAAACACATAAATATTGTAAATTGCGTGCTAAATAAACCCCTATACCAGCATTTTTTACTTATGGCAAACTATTTCAAATTTTTTGTTCTTTTTTTATCAATCTCTTTATTTACTAGTTGTGAACAACTAGAGAAATTAAATAACTTAGAAAATTCAGGCAACACATCCACATTAACTGGATGGAAATTTAACGATGCTAAATATGGTGGTTTTGGTATCAATAAAAATTACAAAGGACAAAAAGCTCCGGACGGAATGGTTCTAGTAGAAGGCGGTACTTTTACTATGGGTAGAGTACAAGATGATATCATGGCTGATTGGAACACGACTCCTAAAAGAATGCAGGTACGCTCTTTTTATATGGATGAAGCTGAAGTTTCAAATTCAGAATATTTATTTTACTTACAATGGTTAGAGAGAGTTTTTCCTCCTAGAAATGATAACTATACAAACATTTATGAAGCGGCTTTACCAGATACTTTGGTGTGGAGAAATGCGTTAGGTAGTAATGAATCACTTAGTGAAACTTATTTACGTCATCCTGCATATGCAAACTACCCAGTTGTAGGAGTTAGCTGGATCCAAGCAAATGATTACTGTGAGTGGAGAACAGATAGAGTAAATCAAAAAATGCTTATGGAACTTGGTGTTCTTAAAGGACGCGATGAAATTGATGAAATTGGTAAAAATCATTTTAATACCGAAACATATTATTCAAACCCTAAACTTTTATTTAGCGGAGACTCTACTGTATACAAAAGAGGTTTAAAAAGTTACAAAAGAGCCGATTTAAAGAAAGATAGTATTAAAGATACTAAAGTTTTTAAAGGAAGACATGTTAAACCTCATGATGGTATTTTATATCCCGATTTTAGATTACCTACAGAAGCAGAATGGGAATATGCTGCAAAAGCATTAATAGAAAACAGAGAATATAACAGCTTAAGAGGTAGAAAAAAATATCCTTGGAACGGTAGGTATACCAGAAACAAAAGTGCTGCAAAAAAAGGAGATCAATTAGCCAACTTTAAGCAAGGTAAAGGAGATTATAGCGGATTAGCAGGTTGGACAAATGATGGTGCAGACATAACCAATGAAATCAAGTCATACCCTCCAAATGCCTTTGGACTATATGACATGGCAGGAAATGTTGCTGAATGGGTTTACGATGTTTACAGACCTATTATTGACACTGACATGAATGATTTTAATTATGTTAGAGGTAATATTTTCTACAAAAAATTAATTGATGAAAATGGAAAAGTAAATATTGCCGACTATTCAGAAATTTTATACGACACTCTTCCAAACGGAAAAGTTATCCCAAGAGATATCCCGGGGAGAATAATGTATGTTCCCATTACTGATAGAGACGTACAGTTAAGATTAAATTATAAAAAATCTGATAACTCTAGTGTTTCCGATGGAGACCTAATCAATTCTAGATATTACAATAAAGATATTAGAGAAATGGAAACAAAACCAAGAATGTATAATTCTCCGTTATCACCACAATCTATATTTGATTATGACAAAGGAGATTTTGTGACCAAATATGACGAAAAACCTAGAAAGACTTTGATTAGCGATAAAACTCGTGTTTACAAAGGAGGTTCTTGGAGAGATAGGGAATTTTGGTTAGATCCAGCTCAAAGAAAATATTTACCTGAATACATGTCTACAGATTTTATCGGTTTTAGATGTGCACTTGATAAGGTTGGAAACATGAACAATGGTAAAAAAACACCTTTTTATAAATAGATTCCAATATTTGTATTATTTTTCTAACCTCACTAAGTTTTAGTGAGGTTTTTAGTTCCTAAACAATTCTACAATGACCATAGCACAAATTCATCAACTATTTTTAGCAAGTACTGGTGTTAGTACAGACACCAGAAAAATAAAAAAAGAGAGTATTTTCTTTGCTTTAAAAGGCGCCAATTTTAATGGAAATACTTTTGCTAAAAAAGCCTTAAAAGCAGGAGCAAAATACGCAATTGTAGATGAAGAATCTTCTGTTGAGAATACGCATTGTATTCTTGTTGAAGATGTTCTTGACACCATGCAAAAGCTAGCCAATTACCACAGAAAATATTTACAGCTTCCAATTATTGGATTAACAGGAAGTAACGGCAAAACAACAACCAAAGAATTGATAAACACCGTACTTGAAAAAAAATTCAAAACCTTTGCAACCGTAGGCAATCTAAACAATCATATTGGTGTTCCTCTAACATTACTATCTATGGATAAGTCAACAGAAATAGGAATTGTTGAAATGGGGGCTAATCACTTAAAAGAAATTGAATTATTAGCCACTATTGCTGAGCCTAACTTTGGATACATCACCAATTTTGGAAAAGCTCATTTAGAAGGTTTTGGAGGTGTTGAAGGTGTGATTCAAGGAAAAACAGAACTTTATAAATTTCTTAAAAAAAACAAGGGAAAGGTTTTTTTAAATACTGACGATGAATTACAAATTCAACATTCAAAAAACATTGAAACTATACCGTTTACCCAACACACTCAATTACAAAGCTACAGTCCGTTTGTAACAGTTTCTTACTGTAAAAACCTGATACAAACAAATTTGATAGGTGCATACAACTATCCTAATATAGCTGCTGCTATTACAATTGGAGAATATTTTTCTGTTCCGAAAGACGCTATCATAAACGCCTTAGAAAATTACACACCTACTAACAATAGGTCTCAAATAATAAAAAAGGGTGAAAATAAAATTATTTTAGATGCCTACAATGCGAATCCAAGTAGCATGAAAGTTGCCCTAGAAAACTTTAACGAAATCCAAGAAGCTCATAAAACCTTAATTCTTGGTGACATGTTTGAGTTAGGAGAAACTAGTGCTCTTGAACATCAAGAAATAACAAATTTGGCTGAAACATTAAAATTTCATAGGATTTACCTTGTTGGAGAAAATTTTATAAAAACAAAAACCTCAAAAGCTGAAAAATTTTCAACATTTGAGGCTTTTAAAAAGTATTTTAAACCAAGTAAACCTTCTTCTTATTTAATAAAAGGTTCTAGAGGCATGGCTTTAGAAAGAACTTTAGAATTATTTAATTAAATTCTTTTTATGATACTCTATTAAATTATGTATTGGTCTCTGAATGACTTCAGTAATTTTTAAATCGTGCTTTGCCGCAACTTTTTCTAAAATTTCAGAAAAATAATGTGCTATCGATCCTATAAAATAAATAGGTGTCGATTTATCTTTATTGTATGGCAATACTCTTGATCTAAAAAAGGCATCAAAACCTTCTTCCATCAAATTCAACACGTAATCATCTTCTTTAAACTTGAACATAAAACTTGCGAAATCTGCCAAATACGTATTTGGATTTGGTTGACGGTATAAATTATATTTTACATGATCTGGCTCTAAATTATATTCCTTTTCAAATTCTTTAGCAATATAATCAGGCATTACTTTGTAGAAATAATTTCTTAATAATCTTTTCCCAAAATAATTTCCACTCGCCTCATCCATCACTATATAACCAAGAGAAACAGAATTAGATTCTATGTTTTTCCCATCAAAATAACTGCTATTAGAACCTGTTCCTAAAATACAAACTATTGCTGGCTCAGTACCTGTTGCTGCATAAACTGCTGCTAACGTATCTTCTCCTACTACAACATCCGCATTTGTGAAAATTTCTTCAAAAAGATCTTTTAAAATCTTTGTAGCCACCTCAGTTCCACAACCTGCTCCATAAAAAAATATCTGACTTACTTTGTCGGCATTGTTTGAAAATTGTGGTTCCGCTAAAATTCTTTCTTTTAGCACATCAACAGGAACTACTGCAGGATTTAACCCACCTGTTCTTACTTTAAATAATTGTTCCTTATTTTCTCCATCTAATGCAATCCAATCTGCCTTAGTT
>JBHOTE010000044.1:0-13947 GCA_042584125.1 Bacteroidota bacterium | reverse complement strand
ACAATTCCATTATTGTTTAAAGGACAAATTGAAGATGCTATAACCAAAGAAATAAACAATAAACTAAACGCTAACGTCTCTTTTCAAAATTTAAGCATAAGTTTACTTAAGAATTTCCCTAGCGCAACTATTATTCTTACAGAGTTTTCCATTGTTCCTGAAGCACCTTTCAACAAAAGACCTTTGTTTTCGAGTGAAACTATTTTATTAGAAACAAACCTCTCTGATTTAATTGCAAAACAGACTAAAATAAAAAACATCAGTATTTCTAATGCAGAAGTAGCCATTCTTAGTAACGAAAAGGGAGAAGTAAATTATTACATCGTAAAAGATAACAATGAAACAAAAGAAAACAAACCAACTCAAGAAAGTTCTGATTTTTCATTAGAAATAGAAAATTACAGTCTTAATCATATTAATTTTTTATACAGCGACCAAAGTAGTGGAATCAATATTTCATTAAACGAGTTAAATCACACTGGAAAAGGAGAATTTATTGACAATTCCATGTTCTTATACACCAACTCTACCGTAGAGACTTTTACCTTTTCCATGGGAGAAGTTGCTTATTTAAACAATGTAGGAATTAATTGGGATGCCGACTTAGCTATTAACTTAGACAATATGAAGGTGGATTTCAAGAAGAACTTAGCTCATTTAAACGATTTAAATATTTCATTTGAAGGTTTTGTTCAACCCAAAGAAGAAGGTATTTTAATGGACTTAAAAATTGCAAGTAAAGAGTCTCAGTTTAAAAGTTTACTATCACTGGTTCCATCGGCTTATGCTTCTAACTTTAAAGATGTAAAAGCTAGTGGTGATTTAAATTTTGCCGGAACCATAAACGGATTATATTCGGATAATGAAATCCCAAAATTCTTGATTCACATAGATTCAAAAAATGCTTCGTTCCAATATCCAGACTTACCTAAATCTGTTCATAATATTAATTTGAATACTACCCTTGAAAACACAACAGGAAAAGAAGAAGATATTAAAATAGATATTAAAGATTTTGGATTTCAAATAGACAAAGATATTTTTAAAGCCTCTGGTACTATTACAACAATAACGACCAACCCTACAATCATAGCCAACTTAAACGGAATCGTAAATCTTGATAATATATCTAAAGCGTATCCTTTTTCACTAGAACAAGAACTTCATGGTATTATATCCGCACATTTGAATACTTCTTTCAACCTAGAGGCCATAGAAAAAAACAAATACCAAGAAATTAAAAACAAAGGAGTAGTAAGTGTAAAAAATTTCACCACAGAAACAGATTTACTTCCTCATGAAATTGCCATTAAAGAATCTGAATTACAATTTAATTCTGAAATTTTTAAATTAACAAAATTCGAAGCAAGCACAGCGGAAAGCGACCTATCTATAAAAGGTAGAATTGACAATCTATATGGTTATATATTTAGTGATAAGGATTTAAAGGGAGATTTTAACTTGTCGTCAACAAAATTAAAAATAAGCGATTTATTAACTGAGGCAGATTCAACTATAGTTGCTTCTCAAACAGATAGTTTAGCCATAGCAACTAATGCCGAAGCTATTAAAATACCCGCAAAAATAGATGCCACCCTTAAAGTTAATGCCAAAGAAGTTTATTATGACAACTTGGTCTTGTCTAATTTAACAGGTATAATTCGAATAAATGATCAGAAAGCAATTTTTGAAAAGACCAAAGCAAATATGTTAGGTGGAAATATTTCTATTATAGGAAAAGTAGATACTAAGCCAACACCTAGTATTTTTGATTTAAAATTAAACATCAAAGATTTTGACATTGCAGAATCTTTCAAGTCTTTAGACCTACTTGCCTCTATGGCTCCTTTCGCTAATACCATTGATGGGAAAATGAATACGGATTTCAATTTAAGAGGAAACTTAGACACTGATTTCTTTCCTGAAACAAAATCTTTAGCAGGTGATGCTCTAGCCAATTTAAACGTAACTAAAGTTGATGCTAAAAAATCGAAGGCTATGAGTTTAATGGAGGATAAATTATCTTTTATAGACTTCACAAAACTAGACGTAAAAAAAATAGATGCTAAATTAAATTTCGCAAAACAAAAAGTGATTTTCACGCCTTTTAAAATTGCAACTTATGACGGAACACCTATTACAATAGGTGGCTCTCATAGTTTTGAAAATGAAATGGATTATAAACTGACCATGGATATACCTGCCAAATATTTAGGAAGTGAAGTTTCTAGTCTACTATCAGGTTTATCTGAAACTGACAAAAACAATATGAAAGTTCCTTTTACAATAAATATAGGTGGAGCTATTACCAAACCTTCAGTTAAACCCGATTTAAAATCGGCAACAACTGCTTTGTCTAAACAAATAGTTAGTAGTCAAAAAACTAAATTATTAAACAGTCTTTTAGGCAATTCTTCTAAAGAAAAAGACTCAACCAACAATCAGTCTAATAATCTAAAAAAAGCAGCCAAAGGTTTATTAAAAGGACTTTTTAAATAATTATAATAGTTGAATAAATAGTATTAACAACCATGACAACACAAAAAAACATGCTTAGTGTTAAAGAGTGTTAAGCTGTTTAAACTAATTATAAAAAGCACGGTCTTATAGTAGAATCTTAAATTTACAAAAATGAAAAAAGCAATTTTATCAGCAGTACTATTATTATTAACAATTAGTTTAGCTACTGCTCAACCAAAACATCGAGGACCTAAAAAAATGGATTTTACTCCTGAACAGAAAGCTACTTTAGCTGTTAAAAAAATGGCCTTAATTTTAGATCTTTCTACTTCGCAACAAAAAAAACTAAAACCCTTAATTATTGAAGGTATCAACAAGAAAGAAGCTGCAATGGCAGCACACAGAGCGAATAAAGGAGAAAAAAAGAAATTATCATCAGAGGAAGCTTATATCAGAATGAATGGTATGCTAGATGCAAAAATGGAAGCTCAAAATAAAATTAAAAGCATTTTAAACAAAGATCAGTTTCAAAAATGGCAAAAAATGCGAGCTCATAGAGGAGCTAAAAAAGGAAGTAGAAAAGGGCATCAACAAAAAGCTAACAAACGAAAAGGACCACATGGTTCAAAGGACAAAATAACACGTAGATCAAAAGAAAAAGCTTAAGCTACCCTAAAAAAAGACCCAAATTATTTGGGTCTTTTTTTTTATTCTACTCTTAAATATTCACCAATACTAATGGTATTTGAATTTAAGTTATTAAGTGATTTTAATTCATCAACACTTAATTTGTGTTTTTTTGAAATAGAATATAAAGTATCCCCTTTTCTTATTTTGTGAGTTTTAATCTTGTCTTTAGAATCTTCCTTTATTTTCTTTTTTAATGCTATTTTGTCGTAATTGTATAATTTATAAGTTTCTATTAAACGAATTAATTTAGCTGGATATCTTTTATCTGTAGCATACCCGGCTTTCTTTAAACCTTTTGCCCAAGCCTTATAATCATCTTTTTTTAACTTAAACAAAAAATCGTAACGAGAACGTGTTTTCAAAAACTCTGAATGATCTTTATAAGAAGTTTCTACTTCTTTGTATTTTCTAAAACATTCTTGTTTTTCATCGTCATCGTGTTTCACATAATCGCCTTTCCAGCCTTTATGGCATTTTACACCAAAGTGATTGTTCGACTTTAATGCTAATTGACTTACTCCGTTTCCAGACTCTAAAATTCCTTGAGCCAAAGTAATACTTGCCGGAATTTTAGATTTTTTCATTTCATGAATAGCTATTGGCGCATATTTACTTACATAAGCAATAGTACGTATATCTAATCTTGAACTTTTCCTTTTTAACTTAGTAACCTCTTTCAGAATCGCTTTGTCTTTAGGTTTTACTATTTCAACCTTAGGAACAGGAATTCTTTTGGCAGTTTGTTTACTAGAACCACAACTGGACAATAGCATCACTACTAATATTACGCTAACTATTTTTTTCATTGTTTATTTATTTAATAAGGGCAAACCTTTCTTATTTAAAACCGTATTCATGCCTGAAATTCCTTGTAGTCCGCCAGTGTGAATTATGAGTATTTTAGAATTTTCTGAAAAATAATCTTTTTCTATCATATCTAAAACTCCGTAAACCATTTTACCGGTATAAACAGGATCTAAAGGAATTTGTGTTTGCTCTTTAAAATTATTTATAAAGTCTATTAACTCTTTTGAAATTTTACCATACCCTCCAAAATGATAATCTAGAATAAGCTCCCAGTTTTTATTATTGACTCTATTGTTTTTTATATCATCACTCAAAAATTCCCCTTTTAAAGCAGGAAAACCTAAAACCTTTTGATGAACACCTATACTATTTATAATTCCTGATATGGTACCTCCTGTTCCAACAGCACAACAAACAACATCAAATTTTTGGTCTTCGAAATTTAAAATTTCTTCACACCCTTTAATGGCCAAATCATTTGTACCACCTTCTGGCAGAATATAGGCATCTGGATATTGAAGTTTTAATTTTTCTAAAAATTCTGGAGTGTCTTTTAATCGATACTCTTCTCTAGTAACGAATTGAAATTGCATACCAAAGTCAGCAGCATTTCGTAAGGTATCATTTCCCGCAAGTGTTTTTTCTAAATCTACTCCAAGTTCATTTCCTCTAATTACACCAACAGTTTCCATCCCATATTCCTTTCCTGCACCAGCAGTTGCAATAATATGATTGGAAAACGCACCGCCAAAAGTCAGCAATTGTTTACACCCTGTTTCTTTGGCTTTAAGCATATTGTACTTCAATTTCCGAAATTTATTTCCAGAAATAACAGGATGTAATTGATCTTCTCTTTTTATGAAAAGTGAAATATTTTTCTCTTTCAAAATAGAAAGAGAAATTTCTTCAACTAGACTTATTTCAGAAGATACTCCCATTTTTTAAGAGTTATAAGAACTTACTTTATCATCTAATTCAGACCAGTCTTCCATCAATACATCTAAAGCATCTTTTTTACCTTGGTACTTTTCAAAAAAAGTTGGATCAGCAGATGTTTTTTCATAGTTTTCAGCTAATTCAGCATCCATATTCAAGATTTCCTTTTCCAAATTAGCAATACTACGTTCTACTTTACTTAATTTATTCTTGAGTTGCTTCAACTCTTTCTCATCCTGTCTACTTAATTTATAAGACTCTTTTTTAGATTCCTTTTGAACAACAACTTTGGTTTTCTTTTCTGCTTCTCGTAAATCTTCCAATTTATGCTCTTCTAGGAAATAATCAATATCCCCTAAATATTCTTTGATTACCTTATCCTTAAATCCATAAACCGTATCTGTTAACCCCTGAAGGAAATCACGATCATGCGATACAATGATTAAGGTTCCATTAAATTTTTGCAATGCTTGTTTCAATACATTTTTAGAAGCTATGTCTAAGTGATTGGTAGGCTCATCCATGATAAGTACATTGAAAGGCGATAATAACAACTTGCATAAAGCCAAACGATTTCTTTCGCCTCCAGAAAGTACTTTTGCTTTTTTATCCGCTGCGTCTCCACCAAACAAGAAAGCACCTAACATATCTCTAACACGTGCTCTATTAGAATCGGTAGCAGCATTTTCCATAATTTCCAAAACCGTTTCTTCAGGCGGCAAATGTTCCGACTGATTTTGAGCAAAATATCCTATTTCAACATTATGTCCTAATTTTAAATGACCTTCAAAAGGAATATCTCCTACCATCATTTTAGCTAAGGTAGATTTACCTTGACCATTTTGCCCTACAAAAGCAATTCTACTGTTACGTTCTATCAATAAATCAACATTTTCCAATACTTTTTTATCTCCGTAACTTTTGCTCATTTTTTCAGCCTCAACAACAATTTTTCCTGGTTCTTTTGAAATGGCAAATCGGATATTCATGGTAGCATTATCATCAGCATCTACTTCAATTCTTTCAACTTTATCTAGTTGTTTTATTAAAGACTGAGCCATGGCTGCTTTATTTGCCTTAGCTCTAAACTTATCTATGAGCTGCTGTTTTGCCTTTATTTCTTTTTCTTGATTTTTTTGAGCTTGTAGTTGTTTTTCTTTAATCTCTCCTCTTAACAATAAAAATTGAGAATATGATTTTTTATAATCGTAAATCTGACCTAAGGATATTTCAATAGTTCTGTTTGTTACATTATCCAAAAACATTTTATCATGTGAAACCAATACAATTGCCCCTGAATATCCTTTTAAAAAATTTTCCAACCATATAATGGATTCGATATCTAAGTGATTGGTAGGTTCATCTAACAACAAAATATCATTGTCTTGTAGCAATAATTTTGCCAACTCAATACGCATACGCCAACCACCAGAAAAAGTATCGGTTAGCTTGTCAAAATCTTCACGCTGAAAACCTAAACCTTGTAATATTTTTTCAGTATCTCCTTGGTAATTGTATCCTCCAAGTAATTCATAACGCTCAGTTAAATCTGTTAAATCATGAATTAATTCGTTATACGATTCACTCTCATAATCAGTTCTTGAAGCGAGTTGCTCATTTATTTTCTCAAGTTTGACTTCTATTTCTTTTATTTCCGTAAATGCCTGATAAGCTTCTTCCAAAATAGTTCTACCTTCAACAAAGTCAATATCTTGTCGCAAAAATCCCATTCTCACATCTCTTTCAAACGCGATGGTACCTCCACTGCTTTCAATGTCTTTTGACAAAACCTTTAGAAGTGTTGATTTTCCAGCTCCATTTTTACCAATCAACCCAACTCTATCTCCTTTGTTTAGCTTAAAAGTAATTCCAGAAAATAAATCTGAACCGGCAAAAGTGACCGTTAAATTATGAACGTTTAACATCTATGTATCGTATTTTTTAGTTTTGCAAAGCTATTATAAATTTTTAGATTAAATTATTCAAATTGAAATAGTCTTTCTACTTATTATTTCAAACGAATTTGTCCTTAGCTAATAACAATTTGGTATTTTTGTAGAAGTAAAAAAATAGTTGACTATGTTTCCAAAGAAAGGCACCAAACTCTATAGCATTTTAAAATTTAAATGTCCTCAATGCCATGAGGGAGAATTCTTTATAAATAAAAAATCTCTCAACCTTTCTAAATTAACAGACTTACATAAAAACTGCCCAAATTGTAATTTAAAATACATGATGGAGCCTTCTTTTTTCTACGGAGCCATGTATGTCGCTTATGGATTAACGGTTGGACTTGCAATTATGATTTTTGTAATTTCTAGCCTGATTATCGGGTTGAACTTACTTCAATCGTTCATTGCAATTATCATTGCACTAATAGTTTTAGGCCCAATAAATTTAAAAATTTCAAGAATTATTTGGATCAATATTTTTGTTAAATACAAAGAAAAAACTAAGGATTAACCTAGCTTTTATTAAAACGAGCAATATCACACTCTGGATCCAATGGAACAGCCTTTTCTATATACTCATACAACTCTTTGGCTACTTTAGGCGCTATCATTACACCACGCGTCCCCAATCCGTTTAAAACTGCTAACTGGGCATATTCTGAATGAATTCCCACCAAAGGTCTTCTATCTTTTACCGTAGGTCTAATCCCAGCAGATTGCTCTACAACTTTGTAAGGAACTTTAATAAAAGTTTCTAACTTATCTAGCAACTCTTTTTTTCCTGCTTCTGTGGTTTTAAGTGTTTTGTCCTTCCAATTAAAAGTTGCCCCTACTTTATAATAATGATTCCCTAAAGGCAATACAAAAACTGCGGCTTTAATTAAAAAATCAACATCTAATTCTGGAGCCAATATAGTTAACAATTCACCCTTTGCTTCATTCATAGGCAAATGATTGAAAAATGGGTTTTTATGCAACCCATAGCCCTCACAAAAGATAACTTTTTTAGCATTAACATCTTTATACTGCACCCCTTCATCTTTAAATTTCAAATCAGTATAATCAAAAGTTTCGTAGCAAATTTTATTTTCCTTCTCTAAAGATTTCCTGTAATCTTCCAACAGCAACTTGGTATCAATTCTACCTGTATTTATAAGTCGACCATAGCCGTAATCTGCTAAAATTCCTTTGTAAGAATTCTGAACAATTTTATCGTCCATAAACAAATTTAATAAAGGCTTTTCTGAAGCAACAAACCAATTATTCTGTTCTTCAATAGATTTAAAAACTCGGTAAGTATCAAAAGGATGGTCATAGACATTAGAAAATTTATTTTCTAACTTTTTATAAAAAGGCAATGCTCTTTCTAGTTGTTCGTTTCCTTGCCAAACTGGTGTAAAACGTTTTAATACTACTGGATTATATACGCCCCCAGCTACATTAGAAGAAGTTTGTGATGCGTCTTCATATACTAAAAATGATTTATTATGATTTACAAGAATATCAGCAAACGCCAACCCTGCCAAACCAAAACCTACAATGATATAATCTACTTCCTTTTTCATAAATGTTAAATCGCTTATTTGTTGATTTGTGTAATTGTTTATTTCATAATATATCAAAGAAATAAAAAAGAAGACCTACTATGGTCTTCTTTTTTATTTTTCAATTAAACAAATACAGGGTTAAACAATTAACCTCATAGAACTAATAGTTCCACATATCTAATTCTTTATTTCTAATTGTTTCTTTTATACGCTCCGATTCTAAAATCTGAAACAAAGCATTACCTCTAATGTATTCTGTAATTGCTCTATTCCCATATAAATTTTCTTCTCTTAAAATCACCGCACTAAAACGTCTTGCGTTTAAAATCTGGTCGAATGAAATTGGAGCTCTATGGTTCGTTTCATTAAATGCAGTTCCTTCATGTAATACTTCACGAGCACTTGGATAAAAAACCCAAAACAATGGCAAACTTTCTTCTCCTTGAATATCATCTCTTCCAAGAATTTGCACATCAGGGGCCATTGGCGCAATTGCCAACATTCTGTAACGCATTTCACCTTGTCTTTTATCAAAATACCAAATTCCTTTAATTCTGTATCCATCAATATCTTCAGATTTAATAGAAATTTCATCTACATAATCTTTAATATTTGTTACACCTTCATTTAACAATTCATATGCATAATCAGAAGTATCTATTCTTGTTAGCTTTTGATTAATGTCTTTCATTGTTAATTTAGACTTAAAGAAAGAGTCATCATATACCTCTTTAATTCTTCCATTCTTAATTCCTTTTAACAAGGTGTAAAACATAGATTTTCTACTACTATTTACGTTTGTAGAATCTATTGGGTAATACAATGGTAAATTAATACGCTCATTCAAATCAATATGCTCCCAAATAACTTTAGAATATAAAATATCTCTATCGTCAATATAACCATATGGTAATGGTTTGTCTTTGTTTGCAATTTTTCTTTCTTGAGGCACCTGTCCAATTTCAGCAGGTGTTTTCGCATTCAGTAAATTAAAATCAGCTTGAGCACTAACGCTTAACGTCAAAATAAATGCCGCACCTAATAGTAAATAACTTTTCAAATTCATCATTGTCATATTTTTATTAGTTTGTTAACTCAACACTCAAAGGTAACACTCCTTTTAATCTATAGCTTGAATTTCCAATAATACTTGCTTTCACATCAAAAATACTAATTACATCACCTCTTCTAGCTCTTTGTAAAGCTTTTTGAGCTCTAGCATCCAATCTTGTACCGTTCACTACTACAGTTGATTGACCTGGTACTTTAATTTTAAACCCTGAAACTTTTAATTTTAAATCGAAGTCAAAATCAATTAAAGCAGCATCAATTACTGACTTAGACAAACTAGATTTAGGCATACGAATACTTCCAATTTGTTTTCTAATAGATGCCGCAGGTGGTGGAATATCTTTAATTCTAAATTTAACAGGTGGTGATTTAATAACTGTACCATCAGTTGTTTTTCCTGTTACGTTAATAACAACTTCCTTGCCTTTTCCGGGAGACAACATGTATTTTCCGATTCCTTTAGATTTTACTAAACCCGTTGCCGATGCTTTTACATCACTATCTGCAACACCAGGAATAGAAATGGTAATCGGGTTTTGAACTCCACGATAGACCACGTTCATTTTATCTGCAGAAACTACTGCTGAATTAGGCTTATTAACTACTAAGTAAGTAGAGTTAATTGGAATTGTAACATTTTCACCATCTTGCTTAAATACAAACTCCCCAATAATTTTATTTTCTCCAACTTTTCCTGTTCTAAATTTTACTAGAGCCGCTCCTTTATCATCACGCTCTGTATAATTTTTTCCGTTTACAGTTAAATGATCAGGTTTTAAATTCGCATCATATTTCCCTAATACAATGGTTCCTTCAAATTCTTCTCCTTCAAAATAAGCTGGCTTACTTGGTAAAACAATAGCCTGATATGTTTTTTCACTAATGGAAGCATCTGCCGTTAATTGTTTTCCCATTAAAACTGCTAAAATATCTTTTTCAGTAGTTTTAACATCTGATTGAACTACAGATAAATTAGTCAAAGTAGCTACCAAAGGAAAACCTTCATATCTATTTCTCAACCATGGTTGTTTTAAACCTTCCACATCTTGATCACTAATATCAAAACGTTTTTCAATATCTGCTTTAATTTCTTTATACTCTTTAGAATCTTCTCCTAAAACATTTTTTACGCCCTCTTTAAACCCATTTATTTTTTCAATAAACAAGGCTCCGTTTTTTGTGAATTTTTCTCCTGAAAAGAAATATTCATCACCCGCCGTTTCCGTATCCATCGATTCATAATCTTGATGTAATTCTGGATCTAACGTATTTAACAAAGTATCTTTTATCCCTTGTACGTGACCAAAAAAGGCCATAGACAAGTCGTGAATTTTAATTGCTTTGTCATTAATTACTCCATATTTATCTGGTTGTTCCGATGCTTTCGTACTTAAGCTTTCTAAAGTACTCTCAACATCACTAATAGATTTTTCGTTCGCTGTTTCTAGTTTTTGATTTAAATAACCGAATGATGACAATACTTTTTTACCCATATTTAACGCCAGCATTGCGATAAATACAAGGTACATCAAGTTAATCATCTTCTGCCTTGCTGATTGTTTTCCTCCTGCCATAATTAATTAGCTTTTTTTATTATTTATACTAATTATTATTTATTCATTGCAGTTAACATTCCTCCATAAACTGAATTTAAAGAAGATAAGTTATTAGCCAAAACTTCCATTTGTTCTTCTAATTTCTCAGAATGTTTCAACATTGATTCATTTAAATATGCCTGGCGTTCTGTGTTTTCTGATTGTACTTTGTACAAACTATTTAATGATTCTAAATGAACTGCTGCTACAGCCATTTCTTCATTATATTTATGTGTATTTGCAACGGTATCCACAGATGTATTTATACTGTCGGCCGCTCCTTTAAAGTTTTTAATGCTTGTTGCTAAGCTCTCAACTAATGCTGCATCTAAGTTTGACTGTTTCAACATTTCATCCAATTTTTTTGTCAATAACCCATCAGCCGTTTCTTTTTTCTCTCTGGCTTTTCCTCCTGCTAATTCAGGATAAGCTAATGTCCAATCCAAATCTTCTTCAATAGGCTCAAAGAAAGCTGAATACGCAAAAATAAAGGCCTCAGTCAACAAACCTACAGTTAACATTACTCCACCGGTTAATATACCTACTTGAAAGTGTAAAATTTTAAATAATGCACCAATCAAAACAATTGACGCTCCAAGTCCGTAGACCATATTTAATATTTTTTTACTTTTTACTGATTGTGCCATTTTACTACTTTTTTTTTGGGGTTTGGTTTATATTTATTTTTTGTGTTTAATTTGTTAATCCAGAATAGTCTTGAACCGTTCTAAATCCTAAATAACTCTTTAAAGAATCTGCATATTCATAATCTCTTGTACTTACTTGCAAGAAATAAGCAACATCTTTCCAAGATCCACCACGAACAACTTTTCTTTTATTTTCTCTGTCTTCAACATTTGCATTAATACTAGACCCTATATGGTAAGACCCTGCATTGTATGCTGTATTTGTCCATTCCGAAACATTTCCAGCCATATTGTACAATCCATAACCATTGGCATTATACGAATAAGCTTCTACCGTATATAAAGCACCATCTATTGCATAATTACCACGAACGGGTTTAAAATTAGCTAAAAAGCAACCTCTATCACTTGTTGTATAAGGTCCTCCCCAAGGATAGGTAGCGTTATCTAGGCCTCCTCTAGCCGCGTATTCCCATTCTGCCTCGGTTGGCAATCTAAAATTAGGTACTTTAACAGGATGTTTTCTCGAAGCTAGGTAATCGTTTTTCTTTTTTGTTTTCCAATTACAATAAGCCTTTGCTTGGTACCAATTTACTCCTACAACTGGGTATTCTTCATAAGCTTGATGCCAAAAATAATTTTCATGAATTGGATCATTATAAGAATAACTAAAATCTTTTACCCAAACCGTTGTATCCGGATAAACAGAAACATCTTCATGTTGAATAAAGTCTTTTCTTGTTCCTACTTTACTCTGTGCTGCCGCAGCTTTGTCAAACCAAGAATAAGTATAAACTAATTTTTTTACGTTTAAAATTCTTTTACCTTCAAAACTATCTTCTAATGGCAGATACATAGAATCCATTACTTCTGAATATGCCGCATCTGGATAATCTTGTTTTCTCCATTCAATCGGTTCTCTCCAATTCAAAGCTCTACCTTCTGTTAAAGAATTTACATCACCTATCCCTCCATAATTTTCAATCATGTATTTTTCATAGACAGTTGCATCTTCCGTTGCTGTATCTGGCTCTACAAAAGCATATCTTGCTATTCCTTGTTCAATTCCTTCATCTATCTCATCTGACAAATACTTCATTTCATCGGCCATTAATGCTAATTCAGTTCTTAAAGTTGAATCGCGCACCCATTGTACAAATTCTTTATATTCACTATTCGTGATTTCAGATTCATCCATAAAATATTTCCCAACTGTAACTGTTCTTGAAGAAGTACCAATTCCTCCAAAAGGATCTTCATCTGATTTTCCCATTGAAAAGGAACCTCCAGGAATTAAGACCATTCCAAATGGTTTTTCAACAAACCACTTTTTAGAAGATTTCACTCCAACAACCTCTCCTCTATCATTTGAACCACAACTATATACTACTAGAATAAGTACTATATATAATGCTATTTTCTTCATATTTTATTCTTGTCTTTCAAATTTCGACGTAAACCTATCATTTTTTTTCTTTAAAACCAACGTTTTTACGCCAATAAATATTGCTATAACTTAATTTTAACTTCCCTATTTATTTGTAACTCAATCCCTTTACTAGCCTAACTTTTTTAAGGCTTTATACCATCTTTCAGGTATATTTTGATTAGTTGCATCTAAATAGTCCTCGTAGGTACAAGGTATTAACGCATGCCTCTTGTATTTATTGTCAGTTAAAGTATGAATCTCTAACCACCATCGTCCACTTTTGTGACTTTTATAAAAATTCATCACATCTCCTTCTAAGGGCACAATATATTTCAAATACTTTTCCTTGGTACAATAAGGGTAATCCTTTGCTCTGCAGCTAACACCTTCAATAAAATACCATATCATTTGCGCCACAAGATGTGCAGTATGTCCACTCTCATCCAATCTATTATTGAACTCATAAACACCAAATGAGGTTACCTTATCACTAATTCCTGCATACCTAGAAATCGCACAAATTTCATCACCATAAAACCCATTTGGACTAGCATTTCCATTCCCAGGAGCTTCACTTCTTCTAACCGCTCCCATATCAATGCTTACAATATCAGCATCTCGCATGATTGGCTCTACAATTTTTAAATCCTTTGCTTCTCCTAATCGATAAGCATCAAAAGACAAACCGTTTATCAAATCAATTTCATCTTGTGAATTGAAAAATGTTTGATAACCAATATTGCTATAATTAAACAAATTTGCTGGTTCTTCCATAACAATCTTACTTAAATAAGATTGCGAATTTAAAGGAGC
>JBHOTE010000043.1:0-14390 GCA_042584125.1 Bacteroidota bacterium | reverse complement strand
CGTTTGAAGTGAATCAAACGAGTTTTTGTATTTTTAAGAAAAGAAATTTTACTTACGACGAACTTCTTTGATTCTTGCTTTCTTACCAGTAAGCCCTCTAAAGTAGAAAATACGAGCTCTTCTTACTTTACCTTGCTTGTTAACTTCAATTTTTTGAATAGCTGGTAAATTTATTGGGAAGATACGCTCTACACCAACAGTTCCAGACATTTTTCTAATTGTAAAAGTTTCTGATGCTCCAGCACCTCTTCTTTGAATAACAACTCCTCTATAAAACTGAGTACGAGTTTTGCTACCTTCCTTAATTTCGTAATAAACTGTAATTGTATCTCCAGCTTGAAATTCTGGAAGATCATTTTTTGTTACAAATTCGCTTTGTACAAAATCTACTAAATTTGCCATTGTTTTTTATTTTAATGGGTTTCCACAAATCAACATTCACGATTCTCGTCAGAGGTTAATTTTGAGGTTGCAAATATATATCTTTTTTTTATAAATCAATTCTAGAAAATTATTTTTTTTGACTTTCGTGAAATATAAGCATAGTGCTTGATTATCAGAAGGAAAACGATAATAATTACTGAAGTGATGAATTTATTTTTTAGGTTGATAATTCTTACAATGATATACCCAGAATTTACGGATAATATTGTTTCCATTTTTAATGAAAATGGGGTCTAGTTGTTCTATCTCACTAAAGTAACTTAACAGATCGGATCTCTGCTTCTTGTTTTTATCTAAGTTTCTTAGTCGCTTATCTGAGTCTATAAAAAGGGCATTTTTTCCTTTTAAAAGATTTAAATCATCTCCTATATAATCAAAATGTAGGGCATGTTCACCAATTATATTTTGAGAATATATTTTTTGCTGTGTGAAAAAAGTCATGCAGGCTGCCGTTTTATAGCTGTCTGCAGAAAATATAAACGTATTTGGATAAGACTCTTGAAGTTTTTCCGTTTTAGCAGTTAACTCTTCCCAACCTAACCAAGTGTCATCACTTTTTATAGGTGCTATGTAAAAAATAATTTCTGCCGCTACCAGTATATGAAATATGATAGAGATAATCAGATGTGATTTTACTAATTTTTTTGAGATAAAAATACTAGCCAATATTACACCTGTTATATAAGAAGGCATCATCCAATTTAGTTTTACCCAGTAAATTGGAGTCAATAAAAAGAATCCTAAAAATGTAGGAAGAAAAAAGGCTAATAGAAATAAAATATTTGATGAAGGTAGTTTGAATTTCGTCAACGCCTTCTTGATGTATTTGTACAATAAATTAAAGAATACGCATAGTAGAATAGGAAGTAATAAGAATAATTGATGTCCAATGGCACCAAATAAAAATTTTGGTTTAAATTCAAATTTTGAGATATCTCCGGTTCTATTAGAGGATTGAAATAGAAAACTTGCAAAATCGTTTTGATAATTCCAGTACCAAACCGGGAAAGTAACCAATACAGAAATAAGTAAAGAGGCCCATAACCATGGCGACTTTAATACTTTTCTATACTCTTTTGAGAAAACTAAAAATAATAATAGTCCTATTTGCAATAATAGGGCTGTGTATTTACTGTCAAAAGCTAGTCCCATTAGAACTCCTGCTAAAATCCAATAATATTTTTTGTTTTGAAAAATGGCTTTGTAGAGCGTTATTAATGATAATGTCCAAAATAAAATTAGTGGGACATCTGGTGTTGAATTAAAACTTAGTATAGAAATAAATAAGGTAGATCCTAGTAATACTAATGCTCTAAGTGTTTTTTCTTTGCTTAAAAAATAAGAGGCAAGTTTATGAAAACTTAATAAGGTGAATGAGGTTACAAAAAAATCGGCAAACTTAACTACGAATATTGTTTTTCCAAATACGGTGGTAAATAATCGTAAAATATAAGCAATCATCCCAGGGTGATCGAAATATGATAACGACAGGTTTTCTCCGTAAAAATGATAATAAGCATCTTGAGGCATTAGCCCCATAAAAGGAAGTAGGAATAAACGAAATAATTGAAATCCAAAAACAATGCTAAGTGCGGGATGTTTTTTTGTAAATAATATCAAAGTATTCATAAAAAGGACGTTACTATTTATTTGTGTGCTTTGTTAGTCGTCTAACAATTCAGGTTTTATCTGTTTTGTTCTTTCGTAGGCTTGTTCACTTCTCCAGTCATCAATTTTTGGAAAATTACCTGATAGCAAAATTTCAGGTACTTTTGCTCCTTTGTATTCTGCTGGTCTTGTGTATACTGGTGGTGATAATAAATTATCTTGGAAAGAATCTGTTAAAGCAGAAGTTTCATCACCTAAAACGCCAGGAATTAATCGGATGATACTGTCACATAATACAGCGGCTCCAAGTTCGCCACCACTTAAAACATAATCGCCAATAGAAATTTCTTTGGTTACAAATAAATCTCTAACTCGTTGGTCCACTCCTTTATAATGGCCACATAAAACAATGATGTTTTCTTTCATTGAAAGTGTGTTGGCAGTTTGCTGATTTAATATTGGAGCATCTGGTGTCATGTAAATAATCTCGTCGTAATCTCTTTCAGCTTTTAATTTAGAAATGCATTTATCTATGGGTTCAATCATTAATACCATGCCAGCTCCACCACCAAATTGATAGTCGTCAATTTTATTGTATTTGTTTAAAGCAAATTCTCTAAGATTGTGAAAATGTACTTCAGCCAAACCTTTGTCTTGGGCTCTTTTTAAAATAGAATATTGAAACGGACTTTGAATCAATTCTGGGGAAACGGTTATAATGTCAATTCTCATTTGGCAAAGATACTTATATTAGTTGTGAGTGTTGAGGTGTGAGTTGAGTGTTTTTTTGCTAAAAAATAATAATTAAAAACTAGATTTCGTCATACGATCATTTCTGAAAATATCTTTTCTTAATTCGTTTTTTTTAAATCCTAGTTCTTTTAATAAATTTAGGGTTTCGTTACCTAAGTATTGGTTGATTTCAAAATAAAGAATACCGTTTGGTTTTAAATGGTTGATTGCTAATTCAGCAATTTTTTTATAAAAGACCAAAGCATTCGTATCGGGTACAAATAAAGCCGAATGTGGTTCGTTGTTTAAAACATTGTTTTTTATTTCTTTTTTTTCTAGTTCTCTAACATAAGGAGGGTTGCTAACAATCACATCATATTTCTTAGGTAGAGATTCCGTTTTTAAAATGTCCTTTTGAAAATAATCAACGCTGACTTTATTTAATAAGGCGTTGTTTTTTGCTGTTTCAAGGGCTTTTTCTGAAAAATCAATAGCCGAAACATTAGCGTCTTTACTGTTTTTTGCTAACGAAATTGCAATACAACCACTTCCGGTTCCGATATCTAATATGTCAAGATTTTTTTTATCCTGAAAATCATCCAATATCCATTCTACTAATTCTTCTGTTTCAGGTCTTGGAATAAGTACATTTTTATTTATATGAAAAGGCAAACCGTAAAATTCTGTTTTCTCAGTTATGTATTGTAAAGGGAATTCGTTTTTTAATTTCTCAAGACTCTCTTTAAAGAAAGTCAGTTCTTTATTGACAATCTCAAACTGTGGTTGTAAGGCCATATCAACCCTGGTTAATCCCAATTTAAATTCTGCAAGAATGTTGAAAAACGAATTAATTTCGGATTCTGGATAGGTGCTTTTTAATTCAGAATGAAATAATGATTTTAATTGAGTGATTTTCATAGGACAAAAATAAGATAACAAAAATTAACTTTAACATATTAAAGTGAAAAGTGAAAAGTGAAAAGTGAAAAGTGAAAATCAAAAGCAGATTTCTTCTTTGATTAATGTGGCTATTTTTTTTTGTTTACAATTCACTAATCCAAAACAAGAGTTTATATAGTTAGCTAAGGTTCTTTAAAACATAAAGTTTATTTTTGCCTTGATGAAAAAGCATGAATATTATATAAAACGTTGTTTGCACTTAGCTCAAAAAGGAATTGGAACTACGAGGCCAAATCCTTCAGTTGGAGCTGTTGTGGTTTGTGATAATAAAATTATAGGCGAAGGGTTTACGAGTCCTTATGGAGGTTGTCATGCTGAGGTAAATGCCATAAACTCGGTAGTGGATAAAGCATTGTTGATAAAAGCTACAATTTATGTAACCTTAGAGCCTTGTGCTCATTTTGGAAAAACACCACCTTGTGCAGATTTAATAGTAAAGCATAAAATTCCGAATGTAGTTATTGGGTGTATTGATACCAATTCACAAGTTGCAGGAAAAGGAGTAGAGCGTTTGTTAGCTGCTGGTTGTAAAGTGGTTGTTGGGGTGTTAGAAAACGAATGTTTAGAACAACATAAACGTTTTTTTTCAGTTCAGAATAAAAATCGTCCTTATATAATATTAAAGTGGGCAGAAACGCAAGATGGGTTTATTGCTCCTTTGAAAAAAGAAAAAAACAGACCCGTTTGGATAAGTAATGCTAGTTCACTACAATTGGTTCATAAATGGAGAAGTGAGGAACATGCAATTTTAGTAGGTACAGAAACAGCTATAGCAGATAATCCTAAGTTAGATGTTAGAAATTGGGGAGGAAAAAATCCTTTAAGAGTAGTTTTGGATCAAAATTTAAGAATTCCTTTAAGTTATTCTTTGTTTGATGAAAGTGTTAAGACTATAGTTTTGACAAAAATGGAAAATGCAAAGAAGAAAAAAGCATCGGAAAATTTAATTTATAAAGGGGTTGATTTTTCTAGAAATATCGCAACTCAGATTTGTGAAATTTTACATCAAGAAAATATTCAATCTATAATTATTGAAGGAGGGAGGCAAACATTGCAAACTTTTATTGATGCTAATCTATGGGATGAAGTCAGAGTGTTTGTTGGTGCTGTTTATTTTAATGAAGGCATATTAGCTCCCAAATTTGAAGGAGAATTGTCAGATGAAAAAAACATAAAGGGAACCAAACTTTATATTTATAAAAACAGAAAAAACTTAAGCTAGTTGAAAGAAATTATTGATTCATATCTTACCATTTCAAAACCATCTGAAGAATCTTTGTTTAAGGAGAAAGGTAGTAAGTTTTTTGGTTATGCGTTTCCTGTTTCCTCAGAAGAGGAGGTAAAATTAATAATAGCAAAAATTAAAAAGCAACACCATTCTGCCAGGCATTGGTGTTATGCTTGGAAACTTGGTGTAGAGAAGGAACAATACAGGGTAAACGATGATGGGGAGCCAAGCAATTCTGCAGGGCAACCTATTTATGGACAGATATTATCAGCTAATCTTACGGAAGTGCTAATCGTAGTAGTACGCTATTTTGGAGGTGTAAAATTAGGAGTTGGTGGTTTGGTGAAAGCTTATAAAGCTTCTGCTGAATTAGCCATTGAACATGCTGAAATTGTAGAAAAAATTATAAAAGAACCGCTGACTTTAATTTTTGATTACCAACATATGAATAAAGTAATGCGATTGGTAAAACAATTAAATTTGACAATTCAACAACAAGAAATGGCATTGAATTGTCAATTAACTTTAGCGATAAAAAAATCGGAATTTACGGAAGTAAAAACAGCCTTTGAAAAACTTCATTTTTTAGTTATAAAAAATGCGTAAAAAAAAGACAATCAATAACGAATATAAATAGAGTGTTTTAGGATACTATTTTAAGAATTTTTTTAATAACTCATTTGGTATTTTTACAGGCCTGTTTTTTGTGGTATCAAAAAAGACTAATGTAGTGTTTCCTGTTGTAATTAACTCGTTGTTTTCATTTGTGATTTCATAGTCAAATTCTATTCGAACTGAGGGTGTTTTTTTTAAACTTGTTTTTAAGGTTACTAAGTCGTCAAATTTGGCAGGTTTAAAAAATCTAGTGTTTATGGAGTGTACAGGGAGAATTAATCCTTCTTCTTCCATTTTTTTATAGGAAACATCAAGGTCTCTTAATAGTTGTAGTCTACCCATTTCAAAATATTGAGGGTAGTTTCCATGGTGTGCGTATCCCATTTGGTCAGTCTCCGAATAACGGATTCTAAAGGTCATTATATTTTCAATCATTTGTATATTTTTCTAGAATGATATTTTACGGAAAAAATAAATAGAAACCTATACCCTTTTCATTTTTTTATACTAAAAAATATTCACACTTTTGTACAACTGAAAAAGAAGACCAATTTCTTCAGTGTTAAACCAAATATTAACTTAATTTATTACCTTAGAAATACAATGACAAAAGTAGCCACTACGGTTTGGGAAGAATGCCTGTCTTTTATACAAGATAATATTAAACCGCAAGCATTTAAAACTTGGTTCGAGCCGATTAAACCAATTCGAGTTTCTGGCGAAGTTTTAACAGTTCAAGTTCCTAGTAAATTTTTCTACGAATGGTTAGAAGAGCATTATATAAAATTATTAGGTGTTGCCTTGAAGCGTCAATTGGGTAATGGGGCAAAATTGGTTTACGAAGTAAGAATGGAAAATTCTTATAGAAGTAATAGTCCACAAATAGTAAAAATTCCAAGTTCAAATAGGGCTCCTTTAAAATCGCAAAATGTTTCTGTTCCTTTGGAAATTAATAAAAGAGAATTAAGAAATCCTTTTATTATTCCAGGTTTGCAAAAAGTTAAAATTGAATCGCAATTAAATGCAAATTACAATTTTGAAAGCTTTATAGAGGGCGATTCTAACCGTTTGGCTAGGTCAGCGGGTATGGCTGTGGCAAATAAGCCAGGGGGAACATCATTTAATCCATTGTTAATTTATGGTGGTGTTGGATTAGGTAAAACACATTTAGCGCATGCTATAGGTGTTCAAATAAAAGATAAATACGCAGACAAAACGGTTTTGTATATTTCTTCAGAGAAATTTACACAACAATATATAGATTCTGTAAAAGGGAATACAAGAAACGATTTTATTCATTTTTATCAAATGATTGATGTTTTAATCATTGATGATGTACAGTTTCTTTCTGGTAAAACTGGAACACAAGATGTATTCTTCCATATTTTCAACCATTTACATCAAAATGGGAAGCAAGTAATTTTAACTTCTGATAAAGCGCCTGTTGATATGCAGGATATTGAACAACGTTTGTTGTCTCGTTTTAAGTGGGGATTATCTGCTGAATTGCAAACTCCAGATTTTGAAACTAGAATTTCTATTCTTCAAAATAAATTGTTTAGAGACGGTGTTGAAATGCCCGATGAAATAGTGGAGTATGTTGCTAAAAATATAAAATCTAATGTTCGTGAGTTAGAAGGTGTGTTGATTTCTATGATAGCTCAAGCTTCTTTTAACAAGAAAGAATTTACGATGACATTGGTAAAACAAATTGTAGATAAGTTTGTTAAAAATACCAAGCGTGAAGTTTCTATTGAATACATTCAAAAAGTTGTTTCTAAATACTTTGATATGGATGTTGCGACTTTACAGTCTAAAACACGTAAAAGACATATAGTTCAAGCAAGACAGTTAGCTATGTATTTTGCAAAAAGAATGACAAAATCTTCTTTGGCAAGTATTGGTTCTCAAATTGGAAAGCGAGATCATGCTACCGTATTACATGCTTGTAAAACAGTTGATAATTTGACTGAAACGGATAAGCAGTTTAAAAAATACGTTGAAGATATTACCAATAAATTGACATTCTAAATTTATGGTTGCCGTTTTAATGGTATGTCTCGGAAATATTTGTCGGTCTCCTTTGGCTGAAGGTATTTTAAAATCGAAAGTAGATTCATCAAAAATATATGTTGACTCTGCAGGAACGGGGGCTTATCATGTGGGGAATTTACCTGATTCTAGATCTATTGAAGTTGCCGCTAAATACGGAATAGACATAACAAATCAAAGAGCAAGAGCGTTTTCGAAAAAAGATTTTGATGCTTTTGATTATATCTACGCTATGGATGCGTCAAATTATACTAATATTTTGAAATTGGCTCAATCTGATATACAAAGAGCAAAGGTTCGGTTGATTTTAAATGAAGTTAATCCTGGATTAAACGCACAAGTTCCAGACCCTTATTATGGTGGAGACAATGGTTTTGAACATGTTTACCATCTTTTAGATGAAGCATGTGAATTGATTTCTAGGAAACTCTAACAACAGTAAATTATGACTTTAGGAAAATTATATTTAATTCCAACAACTTTAGGGGAAAATGAGCCTCTAGAGGTAATGCCTATTTCAGTAAAAAAAGTAGTGGAAGAAATTGATTATTTTATTGTTGAAAATGAAAAGTCGGCAAGACGATTTATAAAAAAAATTACACCAAAAAAATCACAACCCAGTTTAGAAATCATGATGCTAGATAAGTATGCGGATGCTTTAGAGGTTAGGCATTATTTGGATATTTGTCAGAAAGGTATTTCTGTAGGTTTACTTTCCGAAGCAGGGGTGCCTGCTATTGCAGATCCTGGTGCTGAGGTTGTAAAGCTTGCTCATGAAAAAGGAATTCAGGTAGTTCCTTTAGTGGGGCCTTCTTCTATTTTAATGGCAATGATGAGTTCTGGTATGAACGGGCAAAATTTTGCTTTTAATGGATATTTACCAATTGATAAAGGTGATAGGAAAAGAGAAATCAAGTTTTTAGAAAAAATGTCTAAAGAACGTGATCAATCTCAAATTTTTATTGAAACACCTTATCGAAATGATAAAATGTTGGCCGATTTAAAAGCGATTTTATCACCCACCACACGTTTATGTATTGCGGCAGATATTTCTTTATCTACTGAATATATTAAAACATTGACTATTCAAGAATGGAAACATGCTAAGCCAGATTTGCATAAGAGGCCTGCTATATTTATTATCCATAAATAAGAAATATTTGTTATGCAATAACAGGCATTCTATCGGCAACGATGTCTGAAGTGTCATAAGCAGCAAATAATTTTAGGTAGCTTTCTACAGTAGTACCAAATGCATCAGCAAAACTATTTGTTCCTTTGCTTCGTAAGAATTTTTTTACGTTTCCAGCACCTGCTAAATGAGCTGCTGCTAAAATTCCTGATTCAGTAATAAGAATTCCTTTAATTTTTTTTCCAACCGAACGTCTAATATCTTTTCTTAAAATCCATTTGTTAACACTACAAAGAGCCAAAAAGGCTTTTTCTTGTAATTCAGGATTTTTTAAAAAACCTTTCGTATCGTAAATTTTAAAACGCTCTAGTGTAGTTCTTCCAAATTGATATTTACCTAAATATCCTAATGTATTAACTACTTCATATTTTCCTTGAGATTCTTTAAAAGCTAAGGCTTCTTTAAAATCTTCAAATTCATGGTTTGAATAAGGAGGCGTGAAGTTTGAGCTAGATTCCTCTTCTGTTAAAACGCTTGCAATTGTCTCTTCAGGGTTTTTTGAAAACAAACTACTTGCGTACATGGTGCACATCCCTAATCCAAATGCAATACTTAAAAAACTCTTTTTTCTGATAGATTCCATACTGTTTTCTATTTCGATTAATTTTGTTTTTTCGAGGTGCAAATATACGAACTATATATTAATTCGTTGTAAATCAGTATATAGCTGTTTATTAGAAGTAAAAAAGGTGTGTTTTTATTTTTCCATCACTAGTAAATTCAATAGCTGGAGCAGGAATTTTAATAAAGTTGATCGTACTAAAAAAAGTCTTTAAAAACTTTGATTTGGTTTTTATTTTTGTCAAATCTAAGTCCAAACTGGCGTAAAACTGCCTAAAAGGAGTAGGAAGTGCTGCTTCTTGGTTTTTATGCTGGCTGTAAATCATTTCTTCGGCTCCAAATCCGATAGCAATATTTAGCCATTTGGGAAAATTACTTTTTTTATTGAAGGACCAAATATTGGCAGATAACCAATAGGTTTGTCCATTATAATCTTTTAAAATTTCTTCTGAAAAATTAGCACCCAATACACTTGGTCTTTGTGCTGCATATTTAGTTCTGTGAAAAGAATATTTTAAATTGATTCGCTGTTCGTTCCAAAGTAGTTCTTGTCCAACTAGTAATCCTGTTCCTGTGGCATTGGCAAGAATATCTCCAGGGGATGCACCCCATTCTTTTGAATATCCATCAAAAATTTCAACAGCGGTTAGAAAAGCAAAACCTATGGTAGCTCCATATACTAATTGCTCTTTTTTTGAGGCTCCTGCCCAGTCCAATACAGACATACCAATTTTTCCTTGGTAATATGAAGTCATGATATGACCAAACTTATCCATTTGCATCCAGTCTTTGTTGTCGTTGTGAAAGTGAAATTTGGATTTAGGATAATCTGCATACCAAATTTGGTTCAATCCAACCAATGTAGTTGCGGCTAGTGCAGTTTCTGTTTTGTAAACAAATTTAACTCTTGTATTGTTTAACGTGTCTGATTTTTGAAAAAAACTGAGGCTTTTAGCAAAGGCATGTGATCCAAATTTTTCAATACTAGCACACATGTAAAAATAATCATGTTTGGTTGGATTTAATACGGCGTCTATGGCAGATATATCAGGCATAGCAATAGGACCAGGAGGTAAGCCAACATGTTTATAGGTGTTATAAGGAGAATCTATTTTTAAATCTTTCAACAACACTCTTTTTATAATCTTATCCTGACCATATTTTTCTTTGATGGCAAAAATAACTGTCGGGTCTGCTTGTAAAGCCCATTTTTTATGGTAACGGTTTAAATATAAACCAGCCACAATGGGTCTTTCAGAAATAATAGCGGTTTCTTTTTGAACAATGGAAGCGATAATGGTTACTTCTTCAATGGTCAAATTTTGTTGCTGAGCTTTAGATATTCTGTTTGAATTCCAAAAAGTATTGTATTCTTTTAGCATTTTTTTTCTAAAGCCTTCAGCATTTGTGTTCCAGTAAATATCGTAACTATTAGGAATGTACATGCTTAAAGCAGTAGCGCTTGTGAACCCATTTCTTTCTAAAAACGATTGGTCTTTAAATGCGGTTAATAAACTTACTGAATCGGCTTCTATTTGAGCAGCAATTCTTCCTGCTAAGTCTTCTAAGCTGTGTTGGTTGTTAAAAGTGAGTTTGACTGCTGTTTGCCTACCACTTCTCAAGAAATTAACTAACTCATTATTGTTCATTCCAGCTTTTAACTGAAATTTACCTGATCTGATTTTATTCGCATATTTTTTTTTCTTCGCTACCCAGTCAAAAGCACTTATATCAAATACATGATCTCTTAACAATTCTTTGACTGTTCCCAAATTAGCATTGGTTGGAATGTAAATAACAAAGTCTGATTTTAAATTTTTTGCGTAAATTTTGGAGTAGTAGTTATACCCAACAGATAAACTAATAATAACTCCAACAATTGCAAGTAAAGCTATGAGTTTCTTTTTATGTAGCATTTTTAGCCTTCAATTTTATGAATAAGTTGATAGAGTGCTTCGTCTTTGTAATTTGGATTTGCAAATATCCAATCTTTTTTTATTCCCACACATTCAAATTTAAAACTTTCAAATAAAGCAATACTGGTTTTATTGTCCGTGGTAATGTTGGCAAAAAGTTGATGAACATTTAAATAGTGAAAAGCATAAGAAATTAGTAGTCGCAAGGCTTCTTTGGCAATTCCTTTTCCTTGAAATTCTTTTTCTATTAGAATACCAATTCCAGCACGTCTATTTAAAGGGTCAAAATCAAAAAGATCAATCATTCCCATAGGAGTTGAGGTTTTGTTGGAAGCAATAACCAAACGCAATTGCTTCGCTTCATAAATATCTTGATGTGCATTTTCAAGGTATTTTTCTAATAAAAATTTTGAAAAAGGTGTTTGTGTACAACTTACTTCCCAGTGATCTTCGTTGTTTTCTGAGTCAAATAAAAACTGAAGATCTTCGGGTTCAAGAGCACGTAAATGAACGGTATTCCCTTTTAACGTTTGCATTTGTGGTTAGTATTAGTGAAACGTCAACCGTTTCTTTAAGCTATGAAATTTCCTTTAAAAACAAATTTTGCAGGACCCTTTAAAAATACATTTTTATATTGAGAATTTTCTTTTTCAAAGGAAACTTCTAATTCACCACCTTCAACAAATAATTTAATTTTTTTGGCCTTCGTTAAATTTTGTTCATACATGGCAATGGCAACTGCAGTTACTCCTGTACCACAAGCTAAAGTTTCGTCCTCAACACCTCTTTCGTAAGTTCTTACTCTAAAAGTTGAATTATCTATGGCTTCTGCAAAATTTACGTTAGTTCCTTCTTCAAAATATGGAGCTCCGTATCGAATAGCTTTACCATTTTGAAAAACATCATAATCGCCAATATTGCTAACTAGTTGCACATGGTGTGGAGAGCCCGTATTTAAAAAAGCATAGTCTTTTTTGATGTTTATTTCAGAAACATCAATCATTTGTAAATTTACCAAACCATTTTCAATGGTCGCATGATGTAAGCCATCAATAGCATCAAAAGTAGTACTGTTAGTAATTACCCCCAAATCATGGGCAAAGGCAACTAAACATCGTCCGCCATTGCCACACATAGTACCTTCGTTACCATCTGCGTTATAGTATACCATGGTAAAGTCGTACTTGTCTGAAGGGTTTAATAAAATCAATCCATCTGCTCCTACGCCAAAACGTCTATCGCATAAACTATTTACTAATTGAACATTGTCTTGAGGAAAATGTAAGTCACGATTATCAATCATCACAAAGTCGTTTCCTGTTCCTTGGTATTTATAAAAATTTACTTCCATTGATTTCTTTTATTGGCAGACAAAGTTACAGAATATTTGTCTTGAAATTATTTTGAATTAAAGGATTAACGAAGTTTAAAAAAATGTTTTATTTTGAACAAACTAGTTGTTAATAGCACATTGTTCTGCACATTTTTCTCCATCAATGGCAGCTGAAATAATTCCTCCAGCATAACCAGCACCTTCTCCACAAGGATAAAGTCCTTTTATTTGTGGGTGTTGCAATGTGTCACTTTCTCTGGGGATTCTTACAGGTGAAGAAGTTCTAGACTCAGGAGCGTGTACTACGGCTTCATTTGTTAAGTAACCATGCATCGATTTTCCAAATTGCTTAAAACCATTTTGTAAGGTTTTATAGATGAAATTTGGAAATACATTAGATAATTCAACAGAAGTTGTACCAGGTTGATACGATGTTTTAGGGATTTCTGAAGACCTTTTACCTTCTGTAAAATCAACTAGTTTTTGTGCAGGAACTTTTTGAGTTTCTCCTCCTAAATGCCAAGCCGTTTTTTCAATTTGCTTTTGAAATTCCATCGCAGCTAAAGGGCCTCTTTTATTAAATTCTCCAAAATCTTGAATTTTTAACTCAACAGCAATTCCTGAATTTGAAGTAGGCTGATCTCTTTTTGATGGTGACCATCCATTGGTAACTACTTCACCTGGACTTGTAGCGCAGGGAGCAATAATTCCTCCCGGGCACATACAGAATGAATAAACACCACGATTTTTAACTTGCTTAACAATGCTGTAGGGGGCAGGAGGTAGGTATTCACTTCTGATATCACATTTGTATTGAATTTGATCAATAAGTGTTTGAGGATGTTCTACTCGTACTCCTAAGGCAAAGGGTTTTGCTTCAATTAAAATATTTTTTTTATATAATAATTCAAAAATATCTCTAGCCGAATGACCTGTTGCTAAAATTAATTTGGAGGCATGTAGGGTGCTTCCATTTTTTAATGCTACCCCGTCAATGGCGTTATTTTTTATTAATATATCGGTAACTCTTGTTTCAAAATGAACTTCACCACCATATGCTATAATCGTTTCACGCATACTGGCAATAATTTTTGGTAATTTATTGGTTCCAATATGAGGGTGTGCATCAATTAAAATATTTTTGGTAGCTCCAAAAGCTACTAATAATTCTAAGACAGCATTTACATCTCCTCGTTTTTTTGAACGCGTATATAGTTTTCCATCAGAATAGGTTCCAGCACCACCTTCACCAAAGCAATAGTTTGAATCTTCATCTACTAAATGAAATTTATTTATAGCCGCCAAGTCACGTCTTCTGGCTCTTACATCTTTTCCTCTTTCTAATACAATGGGCTTTAAGCCTTTTTCAATTAACTTTAGAGCAGCAAATAAACCTGCTGGTCCGGTACCAACTACTAGCACACTTTCTTTTGTGCTTACATCAGCATAATTAGGTAAGTCTGGTAAATTTTCTTCAAAATTTTCCTTAATATAAACAGCTACTTTTAAATTTATTTTGACTGATTTTTGCCTTGCATCTATAGATCTTTTTAAAATTTCTACGTGTCTGATATCATCAAAAGCAACTTTTAATTTAAAGGCGACTTCTCTTTTTAACAGAGATTCTGTAGCGGCAACTTTGGGCTTGACTTGTAATTGTAATTCTTGTGGCATTTTTTAATTTTTTAAGGAAACGATTGGTGAAAATCGAATTAAAATTAATTAAAGAAATTCCATACAACGCCAAAT
>JBHOTE010000042.1:0-14608 GCA_042584125.1 Bacteroidota bacterium | reverse complement strand
ATGAGATAATTATTTATTTTTGGATAACAAATACCTTATTAAATGAAGTACTTCACATACCTTTTTTCACTTTTACTCATTTTAACCATCTCCAATATAAATGCTCAAAAATCGGAACGTAGCCAATTGGCTAGCTCTGACTATTTTCAAGCGATAGAATTGTATAAATCTGATGCTTTTAAAGCTGCCAATCAACTTTTTCAAAAGGCCTTTAATCATATGGATGTAAATTCAAAATACCGCGAAAATTGCAACTATTATTATGCTTTGTCTGCTGTAAAATTAAACATGAAAGAAGGTGATGCTTTGATGAAAAACTTCATTCAAACATACCCAACAAGCAACAGAAAAAACGAAGCCTTTTTGGAAGTAGGAAATCATTATTATACAAACGGAAAGCCTGCCGCTTCCTTAAAATGGTTCCAAAAAGCTTCTCCTAAATTCATGACAAACAAACAGGAAGAGGATTTTAATTTTAAAATGGGTTATGCTTTATTTTCAAATAAAAAATATACCGAAGCAAAACAGTACTTACTTCCTTTAACTCGATCTGAAAAATATGCCGACGAAGCCAATTATTACTATGGGTACATAGCCTACCTGCAAGAAGATTACACAACTGCGCAAAATTATTTTAAGAAAATTAAAAACAATGAGCGCTATGAAAAGAACTTAGCCTATTATTTATTGAATATAAATTTTAAACAAAAAAACTATTCACAAGTTGTAAGCTCTGGCGAAAAATTATTAACCCTAGTCTCAAAAAGACAAGCCTCAGAAATCTCAAAAATTATTGGTGAAAGCTATTTTTATTTAAACAATTACAAAGAAGCCATTCCCTATTTAAAAAATTATAAAGGAAAGAAAAACAGACTTTCTACCAACGATTATTATTTTTTGGGCTATGCCTATTACAAAGAAAAAGATTACAATAATGCCGTAGTAACCTTTAATAGAATTGTAAAAGGAAAAGATGTTGTTGCACAAAATGCTTATTATCATTTAGCCGATTCTTATTTAAAAATGGACAAAAAAATTGAAGCTTTAAACGCTTTTAAAAATTGTTCAGAATTAGAAGCCGATCAAGACATAAAAGAGGATGCTTGGTACAATTATGCAAAGTTGAGTTATGATATCGGAAACCCCTACAAAAGTGTTCCTGAAGTTTTAACTAGCTATATTCAACAATACCCTAATAACTCAAAATCCATAGAGGTTAACAAATTAATTATTCAGTCATTTGTTAGTTCTAAAGATTATAATGGGGCGTTAGACTATTATACAAAGAGACACTTATCTAAAGACAAAACCTTTCAAAAAATTTCTTTGTACAGAGGAATTCAAATTTTCCAGGAATCAGATTATCAATCAGCATTAGAACATTTTAAAACTGCAAGTAATCAAATTTTTGACAAAACTATCCAAGCAAGAGCTTTATACTGGCAAGCAGAAACATTTTATAGATTGTACAATTTCAAGCAAGCTTTGCTAGATTTTAAAAGGTTTTACACCAATACATACGCAAAACAAACCGAAGAGTTTAAGAATATTAATTACGCTATTGGCTACAGTTATTTTAAACTTAAAGATTACCATAGGGCAAAAGGATATTTTGAAAATTTTATCAAAACTAAGTCCACAGACAAAATAAAATTGCATGATAGTTATGTCCGTTTAGGCGACTGTCATTTTATTGGGAAAAGTTACTGGAATGCCATGACAGCTTACAACAAAGTAATTGAAGCCAAAGCTATTGATGATGATTACGCCCAATTTCAAAAAGCCATTAGTTATGGGTTTGTAAGACGCAATGAGAAAAAAATTGAAACCCTGCTTTCTTTTGCCAAAAAACATCCTAAATCTTCCTATAAAGACGATGCCTTATTTGAACTAGGAAATGCGTATATTTTTGACAAACAAAATTCTAATGCAATTAGTACATTTCAAAAATTAATAGACACGTATAAAAAAAGTGTATACATTCCAAAAGCACTCTTAAAACAAGGTTTAATTTATTTTAATGAAAACAATACAGACAAGTCTATTGAAAAATACAAATACATTGTAAAAGCTTTTCCAAAATCAAAAGAAGCACCACAAGCCGTTCGCAACGCAAGACAGGTTTATGTTGATATAGATAAAGTAGATGAATATGCCGACTGGATTAGAAGTATCAACTACACAAATATTTCTGATATAGATTTAGACAACACCATGTATGAAGCTGCAGAAAATAAATATTTAGAAAATAATTTTACACAGGCTATTTCAAGTTTTAAAAAATACCTGATCAATTTTCCAGAAGGAATCCACGTATTAAAAGCCAACTTTTATAGTGGTCAAGCAAATTTTTCTAAAAAAAATATAGAAAAAGCCATAGAACATTATTTATATGTAATTGCTCAAAATGCAAATGAATATACAGAACAAGCATTATCTAGACTAGGGCAATTGTATTTGGAAAAAAATAATTGGGAGCTAGCCATTCCTATTTTAAAACGACTAGAACAAGAAGCCAACTTTCCAAAAAATATTGTTTTTGCGCAAAGCAATTTAATGAAGGGAATGTATGAAAAACAGAATTTTGAAAAAACAGTGCTCTTTGCTGAAAAAGTGTTGGAAAACAAAAAAGTAGAAGATCAAATTAAATCTGATGCCTATGTTTATATTGCAAGATCCGCTATTAAAACCAACCAATTAAACAAAGCAAAAACAGCATACAATGAAGTATCAAAATTAGCAAAAGGTGCTTTAAAAGCGGAAGCCATATACTACGACGCCTTCTTTAAAAACAAAGAAAAAGAATATGAAGCTTCCAATAAAATAGTACAAATTTTGGCTTCTGATTATGCCGCTCATAAATATTGGGGAGTTAAAGGATTGCTATTAATGGCTAAAAATAACGATGGTTTAAATGATGCTTTTCAGGCTACTTTTATTCTAGAAAACATTGTTAAAAACTATAGCCAATTCAGAGATTTAAAACTAGAGGCTCAAACATTGCTAGATGAAATCAGCAAAAGAGAGACCACAAAAACTACTAATGAAAGCACTGATTTCTAGAAACAATATGATACTAAAAAAAATAACTTTACTGCTTTTTATCTTTTTAGCGACAAGCAATATGTTTGCGCAGCAAGAAAAAGACACCATTGCTACAGAAATAATTAATGTGGTAACTTCCTATACCCCTACTATTTCTGATGCTTTTAAAAGCAAAGACAATCCAACAATTAACACCAAAGATGGTGAAAAGAAAAAGCAAGAATACAAGATACACTCTACCCCTGTGCCTTCTATCTTTACACCCAACACAGGAGGCTACAAAAGCGCTATGCAACCTACTAAAAAAATTATTTATCCAAACTATCTAAAAATTGGGTATGGTAACTATGGAACCCCTTTGGTTGAAACTTTTTTAACTAGAAAAAACAGAGCCCACGAGTTTGACTTTATGTTATACAATAAAGCCTCAAATGGCGGAATTAAAGGAGTTGCTCTTAAAAACAATTATTTAACAACAAAAATTGGCCTTGATTATAAAAACAAACAACGTTACAAAACCTGGACAGGAAGCATTAACTACAATAGAAATATGTATAATTGGTATGGTTTACACAAAGACACCAATTTTATAACGGTACTCGATGCTATTTCTGAACAACAAGTCTATGACAATTTATTTTTCAAAGGAGAAGTTTTATTAAAAAAGGGAAAACTTAAAAAAGCTATAGCATCTGTAAATACTTTTTCTGATAAATTTAAAAGCAATGAAATGAACTTATTCTTCAATACGAAATTTGAATTTCCTTTGAAGAAAAATAAAATTCTAGCAGATGCTTCTATTGAAATTTTGAATGGAGAATTTAAAGAGTCCTATGAAACAATTGACAAAATTAATTATGGGCAATTAACTTTTGGTACTGCTGCCTACTATCCTATTCAAAAAGAAAATTTATTTTTCTCTATTGGAGCTAAAATCAAATACAATTCAGACTTAGAAATGAACAAATCAGAATTTAAGGTCTACCCCGATCTAAAAATAGATTATGTTCTTATTGATGAACTTTTTAATATTTATGGAGGTGTAAATGGAGATTTAAAACAGAATACTTATCGTGAGTTAGTTGCTATGAATCCTTATGCTTCACCTACTCTAAAAATTTTACCTACCGATAATTCATATAACGCTTACGCCGGACTTAAAGGGAAATTATCTTCTAGAATACACTACAATGTAAAAGCAACTTATAGCAATGAGAACAACAAAGCCTTGTTTCGTTTAAACAAAAATTTATCAGACGGAACTACCACACAAGACCAAGGCTACAAATATGGTAATTCATTTGATATCGTATATGATGACATCAAAACTTTAGATTTATTTGGTGAAATAAGCACTGAAATTATCGACAATGTTCATATTGGAGCTAATGCACATATTAAATCTTTCGACACCACAAATGAACCTCATGCATGGAATTTAACCACCCTAAACACCACTATTTTTGGTGATTTTAGTTTTCAGAAATGGAGATTTGGCACAGAATTCTATTTCGTAGGAAAACGTAAAGATTTACTGGTTAACTCAGATGACAGTGAAATAATTCAATTCTTAAAACCATATGCTGATATGAACATAACGGCCAATTATCAGTTTACTTCTAGATGGAATGGTTTTATTGACATCAATAATTTATTCAATCAAAACTACCAACGCTTTGCCAATTTTAACGTGCAGGGATTTCAAATTATGGCAGGATTTAAATACCAATTTAATCTGAAATAAAATTATTTAAAACCTTTTTATAAACCTAACAGGTTTTGTGACTTGCTAGGTTTACAAAATAGATTGGTTTTATTTCAAGAGTAAATTTAATGAATTCAAATAATCATTTGCTAGAGCTAAAGAACTCACTTCTTCAAAGCTACAAGAACATGTCTCACTCCAAGTGGCTGTTGAAGAAAGGGTTTTAATTACAAAATCATTTTCAGAAACGGATACTATTTTTCCTACCACAAGCTCTTCTTCATTATCTGTATCAAAATGAAACAGTCCGTCTTCGGCTTGGAATTGTTTTAATAATTCCCTTGTATTGTTCAAATTATAATCATGTGTTATAGACAAGTTTGGATATTTTAACGCTCTAACTTTTTCTTTAAAAACTTCATCCTCTTCACGTAAAATTTCATCAATGTTTATTTTATGAACAAAGCGCAATCCGTCAATCATAAAATCATTTTGATTGTCGTGTAATAAAATCCATTCTTTGCCTTCAGCAATAAAAAAACCAGAAATTTCTTCATCCCAATCCTTCATCAGTACTGCATAAGATTGTAATGGTACTAATTCAACACTTTTATACATCTTCTCTTTTTTCTTGTTGATATTCTTTTATTTGATTGATCATATTTTTTGACAATGTAAACAGATAGGACATTTGTTCCAAAACTAACTTCGCTTCCTGAATTTCTAACACCAAGTTTTCTTTAGTAATTTCTGCCTCATGTGTCTTTAACTCAATCTTATCGTAATTTTTTGTAAGTGTTTTATATCTTTCTTCCAAAGAACTTAAGGCACTCTTAATTTCATCTTCTGTATGATTATTTGTTATTTCGTTTGATTGAAGTAACTCTATACTATTTTGAAGATTCTCAATGATATTCTTTACAAAGGTTTCTACAGAAATCGAAACAGAAGCTGTTTTATGTGTTCTAATAAAAGTTCCCAACGAAGCCAATGAAGAAAGAAAGGTATTATTGGAAACTACAATTTTATAAATTTTATCAAAATATTTTTGTTTAGATTTTGGTTCTTGGGTCATTCTTTGAAAAGATGAATTTAAATCGCCAATTGCCAAAAAAGCCTTTTTACGAGCCAACTTATACTCTAAATCTACAGCTTCTTTTGTATGATATTTTTCATCTATCTGTTTTAAATAACAAATATTTCCTTTCAAAACCTCCACTATTGAGTCTTCAATACTGATAAATTCCCAAGCAGGAAACAAAAATAAATTAGACACAAAAGCTAGCGCAGCTCCAACCATAGTATCAATAACTCTAAACTGAACCGCATGAATTACATCTGGACTGTACACTGCATAAAGAAACACAATATGCAAAGTTAAAAATATTGCAAATGTTTTATAATTTAATTGTACCAATGCTAAGGCAAAAGCTAAAGTCACGGCTGCTAAAACCGCAAAAACTACTGTATTTTGAATTAGAAATACCAAGCCCAAAGCCAAAACAGCTCCAATTAAAGTTCCTACCACCCTATGCTGCATGCGCTCTTTAGTTAACCCGTAACTTGGACGCATAATTACCAATAAAGTAATTAAAATCCAGTAAGGATTCTGAAAAGAAAAAACTTCTCCTACCAAAAAACCAATTACCATAACTATGGCTAACCGAAGCGAATGACGAAATATAGAGGACTTAAAACTAAAATTTTCTTTTAATTTATCGAAACCATAATCTTGCGGTGTTAAAAATTTGGCTTCTTCTGTGGTAAACGATTTTAGAGAATTATTTCCTGTAAGTACATTTAACACACGTTCTATAGCTTTTATTTTTTGCGCTTGTTCTGCTTGGTATTCAAAAAGATTCACCAAAATATAAAAACCTTCACTTTCTTTTTCTAAATCTACATCACTCTTATAAACATCAATAGAAACTCTAATTTTTTTCAACAACCAACGGATCTCATCACTAGGTTTAGGCTTCTCTCCTCTAATAATTACCTTAGAAATATATTCAAGTTGACTTACCATTTCCATAATCAAATCAACAAAAGGTAAAATTTGTTCTTTCCTACCTTTAAATAAATCGTCTAACTTTTTATAATCTATTGGATTTGCAATTGCTAATTCCAGCATATCTACCAATTCAATAAAAATTAATAGTTTTCTTCTAATCCTATTAGAAAAACCAGATTTCTGACGATTCGTTAAAATAACAACTCGTAATTTTTCATGTTTTTCACTAAGCGCTGCTTGATATTCAAACAGAGTTCTAGTCAATTTTTCTCTTGCATCTTTCTCCACTAACAATTTTGCCCGTAAAGACAAATACTTGGCGGTTAATTCTAAAGTATCAGACAACAATTCTTCTACATACATCCTTGGATTGATGTAGTTCATAAAACTAGACAATAAAAGATACCACAAACCTCCTATCCCTATTAGTGCTGTATACTCTAAAACACTTACTTGCACATAGGAATTTCCAAAACTAACAACAATAGCTAACAAGCCTCCAAAGGACACCAATGATGCTCTAAAACCAAATACAGACAAATAAGAAATTAAAAAAGTCAACAATCCTAAAACGGGAAGCAACAGCCATAAATTTATTGAAGCGTAGCCCATAACTAAAGTTGTCAAAGTTGTTAAAACAATAGAAACAAGCAGTCCAATGGTTCTATGACGAATACTACCAGCCACATTTGTAGGAGAGTTATACAATACCCCTAAAGCTATTGCAAAACCAATAGTAGCATTGTCATAATAGAATTCACTAATCAAAATAGGCACCAAAGCACCGATGATAAAAGTTAGGCTTTTATAAAAATCAGCACTGATAAAAAAACGTCTAATTGCGACAAACATAGCTATATTTTGAAGAAACAAAGGTAAAAGGTATTTTTTCTAATTGCTCAAAATTCGACAATAAAAAAGCCCCTTAGAATATTCTAAAGGGCTTCATCTATTTTATATTTTTTTTAACCTAAAATACCTTTTGTAAAATTAGGAATAGCTACTACACCACTTTCATCTAAAAAATTAATAAAGGCAGAACCGATAATTGCTCCATTCATATATTCACAAGCCGTATCAAAAGTAGATTTGTTTGAAATTCCAAAACCAACAATTAATTTACTTTTTAAATTCATTGCTTTTATTCTTTCAAAATAGGCAATTTGTTGTTCTGAAATCTCACCTTTAGCACCTGTAATAGAAGAAGATGCTACTACATAAATAAATGCATCCGTCATTTCATCAATTTTTATAATTCTCTCATTTGAAGTCTGAGGAGTAATTAAAAACACATTTGAAATACCATAATTTGCAAACAAAGCTTTGTAATGATTTTCGTATTCAATCATTGGTAAATCTGGTAAGATTACTGTTTCAATACCACATTCTCTACAGCTTTCACAAAATTTTTCTTCACCATATTTTAGTACTTGATTCAAATATCCCATCAAGACTAAAGGTGCTGTATTTTCATTTTTAACAGCTCTTAACTGATCAAAAATAATATCTAAATTAATTCCGTTTTTTAAGGCTACAGAACTACTATATTGTATTGTTGACCCATCAGCTAGAGGATCTGAATATGGCAAACCTACCTCAATAAAATCTACTCCATTAGCACTTAAATCTTTTATTATTGTTGCAGTATCATCAAGCTTTGGAAAACCAGCTGAAAAAAACACAGAACACAACCTGTTTTGTTTTGTCTGTAATAACTCTATTAATGCACTCATTTATTTTTTCTATTTTTTTCAAAGATAATACTAGTTTTTATTTTCGCATTTACTTTTACTTACGAATAACTAATTTTTTTACAATCTTATTTTTACCATCATCCAATCGAACAATATATATTCCTTTTGCAAAAGATTGAACATTTAAAATAGCATTTTCTGAAGTCAGTACCCCCCTGTAAACAAGCAATCCCGATAACGTAAACAATTCTATTTTTAACTCTTTATTTTCAATAGCAAAGGTTACATTACTAATTGCCGGATTTGGATACATGACAACATTTTCTTTGTGTAAATTATCTTTACTTAAGGTCAAGGTTCCACCCTCTGTTATATTTTCATAAAAAGAATAAGTTCCATCTCCAATACCAATAAAAGCATCAAAATCATTATCCGCATCAATATCTATAAATATTGGATTGGGGTATAACTCATTAAAACTATTAAATGGATTATTTTCTGCTAACTGATTTTCAAACACAGGAAACATAACACTTCCTATATTTTTATAATACAAAATACCTGATGAATCAGCAGTCTCATAATCAATCCACCCTACAAAACAATCAATATCTAAATCAGAGTCAATATCAACAAAAGAAGCAGAATAAGAATGATTTGCGGCAGCAACCAAACCTGATAAAGGGTTTGCTATTCCTGTTTTTAAGACAAAAGAAGCCCCTGTTACAGAGCCTTCATTTTCATAATAAGCTATACCTGAAGTACTCCCTACAAAAACATCAAAATCACCATCACCATCAATATCTACAAAAGTAGGTATGGAATTTGCCCCAACAGAAACAAGATTTAAAAGATTGTCTGCTCCTGTTTTTTCCTCAAAAACATTTGGATTTTCTACCGTACTAATATTTTTATAGTATCGTATTGTTCCTGAGGAGTTCCCTATAAACAAATCGAAATCACCATCATTATCAATATCTACAGAAGCAGAATTCACCCCTGTCCCCACATCTGCAGAATTTAACGGATTATCTGACCCTGTTTGCTTGACAAACTCTATTGTTTGACCAAAAGTAATAGCCGAAATAAAAGTAACTAGCACAGCTAGTTTCATCTTTTTCACTCTAAAACACCCCAAAAACTTATCTAAATCAATGTTCCCCAAAAACAATAATTTTAATACTATTCAAAAATTCAATCTCTACACAAACCAACAATGCTTCCCCTATGAAACTCTGAATGTCAACAATTTGCAAGTTTGCAAACTTACTTATTTTTATCCTTTATCTTCTTAACATAATTTAAAAGATACTATTCTTTTAAATTATCAATATAGGTTTCTAAATCTTTATCTCCTCTACCAGACAAGTTAACAACTATCGTTTGTCCTTCTTTTATATCCATTTTATTAAGCGCCGCCAAGGCATGTGCTGTTTCTAAAGCAGGAATAATTCCTTCTACTCTTGATAACTCATACGCAGCATCTAAAGCTTCTTGATCTGTTGCATTTAAAAAAGTAGCTCTCTTGGTTTCATACAGGTACGCATGTAAAGGTCCTACTCCAGGATAATCCAATCCTGCAGAAATAGAATATGGCTCAATAATTTGCCCAAATTCATCTTGCATTAAAATAGTTTTACTTCCATGTATTACTCCCACTTCTCCTAACTGAGAGGTTGCAGCACTTTCTCCACTATCTACTCCTAAACCGGCCGCTTCAACAGCAATTAACTCAACAGAAGTATCTTCCAAATAATGATAAAATGCTCCTGCAGCATTACTACCACCTCCAACACAAGCCACTACAGTGTCCGGATTTTCTTTCCCTGTCTGCTCTAATAATTGTGCTTTTATTTCTTCGCTAATAACTGCCTGCAAACGGGCTACCATATCTGGATAAGGATGCGGACCTACTACAGAACCAATTAAATAATAAGTATCTGCAGGATTTCCAATCCAATCACGAATGGCTTCATTGGTTGCGTCTTTTAAAGTTCTACTTCCACTTTTAGCTGGCATCACGGTAGCTCCCAACATTTTCATTCTGGCTACATTTGGTGCTTGGCGTTTGATATCCACTTCACCCATAAAAACAATACACTCCAAATCCATTAATGCACAAACCGTTGCAGTTGCAACTCCATGTTGACCTGCACCCGTTTCTGCTATAATTCTTTTCTTACCTAAATGCTTAGCCAACAAAATCTGTCCTACCGTGTTATTTACTTTATGAGCTCCTGTATGACATAAATCTTCACGCTTTAAGTAAATGGAAGCATTGAATTTTTTTGACAAACCTTTTGATAAATACAAAGGTGTTGGACGTCCAACATACTGGTTTAATAAATATTTATATTCTTTTTGAAAAGCTTCAGAATAAATAATTTCTAAATAATTATCTTCTAATTCCTTTACATTTGGATACAATAATTCTGGAATAAATGCGCCTCCGAATTGTCCGTAATATCCTTCTTTAGTGGGTTGAAATTTTGGTTCCATATATTTAATAACTCTTGTCTATTAGACTTTTACTTAAACTCTTTAAAAAATTCTTTTAATTGCACCACATCTTTCAATGCAGGTTCTATTTCAAATTTACTATTGATGTCTAATGCATAAATAGGCAAATTTGTTTTTAATATTTCTTTTACTTTTTCTATTTCATCTAATCCAATACCTCCACTTAATATAAACGGAGTTTTTGATTTATATTGCTTTAGCACTTCCCAATCAAAGGTATAACCATTTCCTCCTGGCAATGCTCCTTTTGTATCAAACAAAAAATAATCTACTCTATTTTCAAAAGGATTTAATGCTGAGAATTCAAAATTTTCCTTTATTGAAAACACTTTAAACACTTCAACATCCAACTTTTTTACCGAAGAACAAAATTCAGGAGTTTCATTTCCATGAAGCTGAACCGCCTTTAAACCTAGCTCGTTAATTTTTTGTTGAATAAATTCCAAACTAGCATCTACAAACACTCCTGTTTTTATAATTTCAGGAGGAATAACAGGCAAAGTCCCTACAAAATTACGTGCCGATTTTTCAAAAAAGATAAAGCCCAAATAGTCTGGTTGCAACGCAGCCACTGCCTCTATATTCTCAACGGCTCCCATTCCACAAACTTTAATTTTCATCTTTTTAGTATTTTTTATTTTTATATAAAATATGGTCTTTTCTTATGAAAAACCTCCATAGACAAGCAACAAGCCTTATCTCAATTGACCAATAAATTGTTTACAAGCCAAACCTGGATTGTCTGTTTTCATAAAGTTTTCACCAATTAAAAAACCTTCAAATCCGTATTCTTTTAATCCTGTAATAATTCTAGGATCACTAATACCACTTTCTGAAACTTTGATACAAGTATCTGGGATTTCAGCTGCCAATGCTATAGAATGTTCCAAATCAACCTTAAATGTTTTCAAATTACGGTTGTTAATTCCGATGATTTTCCCATCAACATCAGAAATTTTATCCAATTCTTCTTTGCTGTGTATTTCATACAAAACACTCAAGCCCAATTCAGTTGCCAGCTTACCATAATTTTTCAACTCTTCTTTGGTTAAACAGGCTGCAATTAAAAGAACCGCATCTGCACCAATTGCTTTTGCTTCTACAATTTGAAAAGCATCAACTACAAAATCCTTTCTAAGAATAGGACGAACTGTATTGATTGTTCTAGCACTCATTAAATCTACCATGGTCCCACCAAAATAACGAGTATCTGTTAAAATAGACTGCGCAGCAACGTTGGCATCTAAATATCCTTGAGTTACCTCTTCTATGGTAGACTTGTCATTAATAATTCCTTTAGAGGGAGATTGACGTTTGTATTCGGCAATAATACCTGTTGATCCGTTCTCTATAATAGCAGTGGCTAATGAAAGTGGCGTTCTTTTAAAAGCTGGACTTTTAACCAGTTTCTCTAGACTTACTTCCTTCTTTATTTTTGCTACTTCCTGCTTCTTAAAAGCGACTATTTGTTCTAATATATTGTTCATCTTGTTGAACTGTGTAATTATTTAATTGTATTTACTTGGAACCCTGAACTTGTCGAAGGGTGACCTAACCACTTTTTTTTACTAACTCGTAATTAACTGAAGAGCTTTCTTCGCTTTCAATCCTAACAAAGAATCTTTTGCTTCGTCATAGGCTGTTTCAAAACTTTTTGAATTATCAAAAGTTTTCAATGCAAATGCTGCATTTGTTAACACTACATTATTTTGTGCTTCTGTACCTTTTCCATCTAAAATATTTTTAAAAATTTCAGCGGCTTCTGGAACAGAATTTCCTCCAAATATTTCAGAAGGATCTAATTGCTTTAAACCTAATTCTGATGGGTAAATTGTTTGTTCTGCGTCTTTTGTAAAGAGTTTAAACGGACCTGTTAAAGAAATTTCATCATAACCATCCAAAGCATATAACACTCCATAATTCAAATCTGTCTCTTGCAATAAATAGTTATAAGTTCTTGCAACTTCCAAATTAAAAACTCCAACCAATTGGTTTTGCGGCTGACTCGGATTTACCAAAGGCCCCAGCATATTAAAAAACGTTTTTAACCCCAATTCTCTTCGAACTGGCCCCACTGCTTTCATGGCTGGATGAAACAAAGGTGCGTGTAAAAAACAAATATTTGCTCTCTCTAATTGACTTTTTAAAACAGATTCATCATTGGTGAATTGATACCCCATATACTCCAACATATTGGAAGAACCTGAAGCAGAAGAAACAGAATAATTACCATGCTTAGCGACTTTATTACCAGTACCAGCTACAACAAATGAGGTCAATGTAGAAATATTAAATGTGTTTTTTCCATCACCACCGGTACCACATAAATCTATCGTATTAAAATCTGACAAATCTACTCTAACGGCTAACTCTAACAAAGCTGCTCTAAATCCTGATAATTCAGCTACCGTTATTGGGCGCATCATAAAAACGGTCAAAAAAGAAGCCAAGTGTGCTTGGTTAAATTTTTCCGAAGCTATTTCAATCAAAATACCTTTGGCCTCGTTGTGCGATAAAGTTTGATGCTGAAATAATTTGTTTAATATGTTTTTCATTTAATTCATTTTTTTGGTATTCACCAACTACTATTTTAAATTCTCAATAAAATTACGAACCATTTTTTCTCCTAAAGGAGTTAAAATAGATTCAGGATGAAACTGAACCGCACTCACATTATATTTTTTGTGTTCCAATGCCATAATTCCTCCTTCATCATCTACAGCAGTAATTTTCAATTCTTTAGGAAAATCTGAATTTTGAGCAATCCAAGAGTGATATCTTGCCGCCTCAAATTTCTCTGGCAAACCTTTAAAAATTAATGCATTCTTATCAATTACAGTCATTTCTGTAGCTACACCATGATACACCTTATCCATATTGATAATCGTTCCTCCAAAAACTTCTGTTATGGCTTGCAATCCTAAACAAACTGCAAAAATAGGTTTGGTTGATGCGTAAGTTTTTATCACTTCTTTTAAAACACCCGCTTCATCTGGTATCCCTGGCCCAGGTGAAAGCATAATTACATCATAACTCCCAACATCGGCAATAGATATTTTATCATTTCTAAATACGTCAGGAAAAATTCCAGTAATCTCTTCTACTAAATGCACTAGATTGTATGTAAAAGAATCGTAATTGTCTAATATTAATATTTTCATTTTGTTTATGGTATCTAGTATATGGTATCAGGTATCCAATATTTGCTATTCAAACTTGACAAATTATAGTACTTGCTACTTTATACTTATTTACTTGCTACTTTTTTATATATTTTCTGCCAAAATCAATGCTTTTTTCAAAGCGGCTAATTTATTATTTACTTCCTGTAATTCACTTTCTTCACTTGAATCAATTACAATTCCAGCACCTGCTTGAGAGTACAAAACATTATTTTTACTTACAAAAGACCTAATTGCAATCGCTAAATTAACGGATCCGTCCAATCCAATAACACCCACTGCTCCACCGTAAAAACCTCTTGTTTGATTTTCATAGGTATCAATTAACTGCATGGCTTTGTATTTTGGCGCTCCACTCAAAGTACCAGCTGGAAAAGTATCTCCAACAATTTCTATAGGATTTCCCTTAATATCTCCTTGTACGGTAGATACTAGATGAATTACATGACTA
>JBHOTE010000041.1:0-15422 GCA_042584125.1 Bacteroidota bacterium | reverse complement strand
ATGCTTTTGAATTTGATAGTTTTGATTTAAACGAATACAATTTTATTACAAAAGCACCCGCCAATAGAATCATGGCTATTGATGATCTTAAGGATGAGGATAAAAATTCATTAGGGATTTTAGATACTTGTACAGAGGTTACGGCGCAAATGTGTCAAATTCCAGGAGGTAGAGGAGGAAAATTTAAATTGCCAACACTTACCGAATTACATAATTATTTATTTGGGGTAGATTTTGGCGAAGCACATAATGCGACTGCCGATGTAGAAGCTACAACGAGATGTTTTTTTGAGTTAATAAGAAAGAAAAAATTCACAAAACAACAGCTTGCTGCTCCAGACGGATATTTTATTGAGTTTAAAAAAGCAAATCCGAACCCAATTGATGTTATCGGATTAAAGCATTTAAACTTAAAACAAGAAAGTGACAAAATACGTAAGCGCCAGTCTGCTCAAGAAAGTGCACAAGGAAAAGGAGTTAATGTAAAAGCATCCTTAGCAAAGTTGGAAGAGGTTCCATTTGCACATTTACATAACCATACACAATATTCAATATTGCAATCCACTATAGAAATTGGTGCAATTGTAGAAAGAGCTGGTGAGTACAATATGTCAGCAGTGGCAATGACGGATACTGCTAATATGATGGCTTCGTTTCATTTTACAAATGCGGTTTCAAATTATAACAAAGGATTAAAAGAAAAAAGAGCTGAAGCCGAAGAAAACGGAGAGGTTTTTGATAAAAAGGATTTGGTACCAATTGTTGGTTGTGAATTTAATGTTTGTGAAAATCATTTAGATAAAACAAAAAAAGACAATGGTTATCAGGTAGTTCTTTTAGCAAAAAACAGAAATGGATATCAAAACTTGGCAAAAATGTCTTCAACAGCCTTCGTTGATGGGTTTTATTATGTGCCAAGAATTGACCGTAATATAGTGGAGCAATACAAAGAAGATGTTATTGTACTAACGGGAAACTTATACGGAGAAATTCCAAGTAAGATATTAAACGTAGGAGAGAAACAAGCAGAAGAAGCTTTGGTTTGGTGGAAAGAGCAATTCGGTGATGATTTGTATATAGAATTAATGCGTCATGGTCAGGAAGATGAAAATGTTGTAAATAAAGTTTTACTTCGATTTGCTGAGCAATACCAAATTAAAACAGTTGCTACCAACAATACCTTTTATATAAATAAAGAAGATGCCAATGCACATGATATTTTATTGTGTGTAAAGGATGGAGAAAAACAAGCTACTCCAAAAGGTAGAGGTAGAGGATATCGTTACGGATTGCCAAATGATCAATATTATTTCAAGTCTCCAGAGGAAATGAAAGAATTGTTTGTGGATATTCCAGAAGCAATTAGTAATATTCAAGAGTTGGTAGATAAAATTACTCCATTTACATTATCAAGTAATGTTTTACTTCCTGCTTTTGATATTCCCGAGCGTTTTTTGGACGCTAAAGATTTGGAAGATGGAGGGAAGCGAGGTGAGAATAATTTCTTAGGACACTTAGTTTATGAAGGAGCGAAAAAGAGATATGGAGAGATAACGCCAGAGATTAAAGATCGGTTAGATTTAGAATTAGATGTAATTGAAAAAACAGGATATCCTGGTTATTTTTTGATTGTGGAAGATTTTATTAGAGCCGCCAGAGATATGGGAGTTTCAGTAGGACCAGGTCGTGGATCGGCAGCTGGTTCAGTTGCTGCTTACTGTTTGTGGATTACGAATATTGATCCAATCAAGTACGATTTGCTTTTTGAGCGTTTCTTAAATCCAGAACGTATTTCCATGCCCGATATCGATATTGATTTTGATGACGAAGGTCGTGGTCGTGTTATTGATTATGTAATTGATAAATATGGAGCCAATCAAGTAGCACAAATTATTACCTATGGTACCATGGCAGCAAAGTCATCTATTAGAGATACTGCACGTGTACTAGATTTGCCTTTGTTTGAAGCAGATAGAGTTGCCAAGTTGATTCCAGGAATGAAACTGAAAAAGATTTTCGGACTTAGCGATAAAGAATTGTCAGGCAAGTTACGTTCCGAAGAATTGGAAATGGTAAATGAGCTGAAGAGGATTGCTGAAGGGAATGATCTTACAGCAGAGACTGTAAATAAAGCACGAATTTTAGAAGGATCTGTTAGAAACACGGGAATACATGCTTGCGGGGTAATTATCACACCCGATGACATTACTAAATATGTTCCGGTTTCTGTAGCAAAAGATTCTGATATGTATGTCACCCAGTTTGATAACTCGGTGGTGGAAGATGCAGGTTTGTTAAAAATGGATTTTTTGGGTCTGAAGACCCTTACCTTAATTAAGCATACCTGTAAAATTGTAAAAGCAAGGCATAATGTAGATTTAGATCCTGAAGCGTTTCCAATTGATGATTTGAAAACATATGAGCTTTTCCAGAGGGGTGAAACGGTTGGGATATTCCAATATGAATCTCCAGGAATGCAAAAATACATGCGAGAATTAAAACCGACAGTTTTTGCGGATTTAATTGCAATGAATGCCTTGTATCGACCAGGACCTTTGGAATATATACCAAGTTTTATTAACCGAAAGCATGGTATTGAAGAAATTGTATATGATTTACCTGCGGAAGAATATAAAAATAGATTAGCTGAAACTTACGGGATTACGGTGTATCAAGAGCAAGTGATGTTGCTTTCTCAGGATTTGGCTGGGTTTACAAAAGGTCAGGCAGATACATTGCGTAAAGCAATGGGTAAGAAGCAAATAGCGGTATTGGCTAAAATGAAACCTTTGTTTGTCAGTCAGGCTGCAGCAAAAGGGCATGACGAAAAAGCTTTAGAGAAAATTTGGAAAGACTGGGAGGCGTTTGCATCCTATGCTTTTAATAAATCTCACTCTACTTGTTATGCTTGGATTGCTTATCAAACAGCTTATTTAAAGGCACATTATCCAGCTGAATATATGGCAGCTGTATTGTCAAATAACCTGAGTGATATTAAACAAGTTGCCTTTTTTATGGAAGAGTGTAAAAGAGCTGGTATTACTGTTTTAGGACCAGATGTGAATGAATCGTACTTGAAATTCTCAGTAAATGATGAAGGCGCAATTCGATTTGGAATGGCGGCTATTAAAGGAGTTGGTGGTAATGCAGTAGAAGAAATAATTAGGGAACGAAAGGAAAACGGAAAATTCACCTCGATATTTGATGTTGTGAAAAGAATTGACTTGCGTGTTGCAGGTAAAAAAGCAGTTGAAGGTTTGATTTTAGCAGGTGGTTTTGATTCATTTACAGAAACGCATAGAGCGCAATATTATCAAAGAGATGAAAAAGATGCTACTTTTTTAGAAAAAGTAATGAAGTTTGGGAACAAGTACCAAGAAAGTCAAAATTCTTCTCAGGTATCTTTATTTGGTGAAGCTTCAGAAGTACAATTTCCTGAGCCAGATATTCCAAATTGTGAAACATGGGGAACCATGGAGCTTTTAGCAAAAGAAAAAGAAGTTGTAGGGATGTATATTTCTGCACATCCCTTAGATGATTTTAAAAACGAGTTGCGATTTTGCAATGCTAAATTGTCTGTTTTTAAAGGAGATCTGACACCGTATATTGGTCAAAAATTAAGTGTTGGTGTAATACTAACAAGTGTGGAGCATCGAATTTCTAAGATGGGAAAAGGATGGGCAACTTTTGTGTTAGAGGATTATGGGGATAGCCATGAGTTTAGAATATTTGGAAATGAATATTTACAATATCGTCATTTTTTAGTCCCGAATGCCTTTTTATATATCAATGCTGTAGTACAACCGGGTTGGGCTAATAAAGATACAGGTGTGGTAGGTGAGCCAAGGTTAAAGTTTACAAACTTTATGTTGCTACATGATGTTTTAGATGATAAATGTGAAAAAATTACCATACAACTGAATTCAGAAGAAGTAAATGAGAATTACATCAAACATTTGCATTCTGTATTGCAAGATTATCAAATAGCTGGTAAGCAAAAATTAGCATTCAATATAAGAGAACGTAAAGAAAAAATTGATATTACCATGCCTAGTCGTACAATGAAAGTTAATGCAAATTCTGATTTTTTTGCACGACTGGAAAAGGAAAATATTCGATTTAAAATTAATTAGATTTAGTTTTTATAAGTTCTAGCTATTTTAATTTATAATTGAATTAAAAAATAAAATGCTAACTAGAGTTATTTATCTAGAACTTAACACTAAAAATTCAATACTCAACATTTAAAATGTCAGGAATTTATATTCACATCCCTTTTTGTAAAAAAGCTTGTCATTATTGTGATTTTCATTTTTCTACTTCTATGAAGTATAAAAAAGAGATGATTAAGGCGATGCAAAAGGAGTTGATGATTCGTTCTAGCGAGTTAAATGATGAAGTTGTGGAGACCATTTATTTTGGAGGTGGAACTCCAAGTTTACTCAGTATTTCTGAAATAGAATCTTTTTTAACGTGTATTTCTGAAAACTATAATATTTCTGAAAATCCAGAAATAACATTGGAGGCTAATCCAGATGATTTAAGCGAAGAAAAAATAATTGCTCTTTCGTTAATCAAAGTAAATCGTTTAAGTATTGGAATTCAATCTTTCTTTGAAGAAGATTTGAAAATGATGAATAGAGCACATAGTGCTCAAGAATCAGAAAAATGTTTGCATAGTGCAACAAAGTATTTTGATAATATTACCATCGATTTGATTTATGGAGTACCAGGATTGACAAATAAACGTTGGAAAGAAAATTTACAGAAAGCATTCGATTTTAATATTTCTCATATTTCTAGTTATGCTTTAACAGTTGAAGAGAAAACAGCTTTGGCTAGTTTTATTAAAAACAAAAAATATCCACCATTAGATGAAAATTTAGCTTTAGAGCATTTCAATACGCTTGTTGCTGAGGTTAGTAATAATGGGTTTGAGCAGTATGAGATTTCTAATTTTGCTAAAAAAGGATATTATTCAAAGCATAATACAGCTTACTGGAAAGGAGTTAGGTATTTAGGGATTGGTCCTTCAGCACATTCTTTTATGGGAGATCAACGTGCTTGGAATATAGCTAACAATGCAAAATACTTAAAAGCTTTAGAAAAAAAACACTTTGGCTATAGAAATAGAAGACCTTTCAGTAACAGATAAATACAATGAATATATTATGACTGGATTAAGAACTGTGTTTGGAGTTTCTTTATTGAATGTAAAAAAGCAGTTTGGTGGAAAATATCTTATGTATTTAGAAAAAGAAATGGAAGTGTTTGTTAAAGAGAAGACTTTAATACTTGAAGATTCCATTTTAAGGACTACTAAAAAAGGCAAATTTCTTGCAGATGGTATAGCGGCAGAATTGTTTTTTATTGACTAGAGTTTGTTTCTATGAAATATAGCGAGTTTTTTTGTGTAGGATATTTACAAATAGTTAGATTTTGAATATGAATGTAGAAGAATTAAGAGCTTATTGTTTAACAAAGCCCCATGTTACCGAAGATTTTCCTTTTGATGAAACTACCTTGGTTTTTAAAGTAGGAGGAAAAATGTTTGCTTTGACAAGTCTAGAAAAATTTCCTCCTGCTGTTAATTTAAAATGTGCACCTCATTATGCATTAGAGCTAAGAGAGACTTATGAAGCGATACGTCCGGGTTTTCATATGAACAAAAAACATTGGAACACGATTGCTTATCAGAACAATATATCTAAACAATTGTTGCTAAAATTAATTGACCATTCTTATGATTTGGTGGTGAAAAGTTTGTCTAAAAAAGTAAAGATAGAATTAGGTTTCATTTAATTTTAAACAAACTATAATATAAAGTGAATTTTACTGTGAAAATAATTTAAGATATTATCTTATGTTTATTGTATGGTCATTCAATTTAACTGTATATTTATGACTTAAAATATTAAAGAAAAGCACGTGTTTTGGTACCATGAAGAGTTAGAGCGCTTAGAAAAAGAATTGTTAAATATTAATTATGATCCTAAACTTATTTTTTATGGAAGTTCATCTATAAGGTTATGGGATGATCTTACCGTAATTTATAAAGATTTTAAACCTGTTAATTTAGGTTTTGGAGGGTCAACATTAGGGGCATGTACATGGTTTTTTGAACGTGTATTTGAAAATATTAATAACCCAGAATCAATAGTTATATATGCTGGTGACAATGATTTAGGAGATGGAAGGCATCCTGAGGAAGTTGTCTTGTTTTTTGAGAGTTTATTGATGAAAATCAGGAAGAAGTATGGGGATATTCCCTGTTCTTATATATCTATTAAACCAAGTATTAGTAGATGGTCTTTATCAGGAAGTATTCGTTATACGAATAGTAATATAAAAGAACTTACGTTAAAAGATGAAAATTTTCATTATATTAATATCTATGATTCAATGTTAGATAGTAATGGACATCCAATAGGGGATTATTTCGTTGAGGATGGTTTGCATTTGAGTTCGAAAGGTTACAGTTTATGGAAAAAAATATTGAATACTCATAAAGAAATACTACCAGAAAAAATCTTAGTAAAAATGTGAGTTTTCTATATTTTGAATTAGGTATCAACTAATACAAAAAAGAAATGTCATGGAGCGAGAATACCATAAATGGTATAGTCCAAATTTAGAAAGAGAAATGGAGCTTTTGGTATTCGGGCATTCTGGATCCAAAGTCTTGTTTTTTCCTCCTAGAATGGGACGTTTTTATGATTATGAAAACTGGAAAGTAATTGAGGCTTTAGAAGATAAAATTGATGCAGGCTATTTACAATTGTATTGTGTTGATAGCGTCGATTTAGAGTCTTTTTATAATAACTACAGTCATCCGGGTTACCGTATTTATAGACATACTCAATATGAGAAATATGTAATTAATGAAGTAATTCCGCTATCAAATACAATAAATACAAATCCTTATTTAATTTCTGCTGGTTGTAGTTTAGGTGCTTTTCATGCGGTAAACATTGCTATGCGTCACCCTCATTTGTTTTGTAAAGTAGTAGGCATGAGTGGACGTTATGATTTAACAGAATCTAAAGGTTACTTTCAAGATTTATTGAGTGGTTATCATGATGAAAATGTGTATTTCAATATGCCAAATCAGTATTTAAAAAACTTATCTGACCCAAATATTATTAAAGAATTGAATGCCATGGATATTGTTTTAGCCATTGGAAGAGAAGACTTGTTTTTAGCAAGTAATTTCTTGTTAAGCGGAATTCTAAACGAAAAGGGAATTACGCATCAATTATTTGAATGGGATCAAGAAGCACATAAAGCCTGTTATTGGCGTAAAATGGTACAAATATATTTATAATGAAATGGTGTTATTTGCTTAATTCTGTAAAATATTTGTAGAATAAAGGAATTGTTTCAATTCCTTTAAAGTAATTAAAAACCCCAAAATGTTCATTTGGTGAATGAATAGCATCACTATCCAAACCAAATCCCATTAATATAGATTTACTTTTTAATTCATTTTCAAAAAGAGCTACAATAGGAATACTTCCTCCAGAGCGTTGAGGTATTGGGCTGTTGTTAAAAGTCTCTTGATAAGCTTTTTTTGCAGCCTGGTAGCCAATACTGTCAATTGGTGTTACATAAGGATGTCCTCCATGGTGTGAAACAACTTCTACTTTGACAGATTCTGGAGCTAGACTTTTAAAATAGGTACTGAACAATTCTGAAATTTCTTCATGATCTTGCCCAGGAACCAAACGCATAGAAATTTTTGCATATGCTTTTGATGGAATTACTGTCTTTGCACCTTCTCCTGTATAACCTCCCCAAATACCATTTACGTCTAATGTAGGTCTAATAGAGTTTCTTTCGTTAGTTGTATAACCTGCTTCTCCGTGAACGGCCTTTAGGTCTAATGCGTCTTTGTAGTTTTCTAAAGAAAATGGAGCTTTCGCCATTTCTGCTCGCTCTTCAGTAGAAAGTATTTCTACGTTTTTATAAAAACCAGGAATGGTAATATTGTTGTCTTCATCGTGTAATTTAGCAATCATTTGTGCTAAAATATTTATAGGGTTGGCAACGGCTCCTCCGTATAAACCAGAATGCAAATCTCGATTAGGTCCGGTAATCGTAACTTCTACATAAGACAAGCCTCTTAATCCTGTAGTAATTGAGGGCTGTTCATTAGAAATCATTCCCGTATCCGAAATTAAGATAATGTCATTGCTTAATTTTTTGGTATATTCTTTTACAAACCATTCCAAGCTAGGAGAACCGATTTCTTCCTCACCTTCAATCATAAATTTTACATTACAAGGCAATTCATTGTTGGCAATTAAATACTCTACAGCTTTTATATGCATAAACATTTGTCCTTTGTCATCACAAGCACCTCTTGCAAAAATGGCACCTTCTGGGTGTATTTCTGTTTTTTTAATTACAGGGTCAAAAGGTGGGGTATCCCATAAGTGAACTGGATCAGCAGGCTGAACATCATAATGACCATATACCAAAACTGTTGGTAGTTTAGGGTCTATTATTTTTTCAGCATATACTACAGGATAACCAGGGGTATCACAAATTTCCACTTGATCACAGCCTATTTCCTCTAAAGATGTTTTAATTAGAGCTGCTGTATCCAAAACATCTTGATTAAATGCTGAATCAGCACTTACAGAAGGAATTTTTAAAAGTTCAAAAAGTTCATTTATAAATCTATCTTTATGATTATCAAGGTATTCTTTTCTGTTTTTCATGTGAGCTAAAAATTTGTTGCTCAAAAATAAGAAAAAAGTTGATAACTCCTTTGAAATATCGATTGATTGTGTATATTTGCATCCACAATAATTAAGCGGGCGTGGTGGAATTGGTAGACACGCTAGACTTAGGATCTAGTGCCGCGAGGTGTGAGAGTTCGAGTCTCTCCGCCCGCACAAAGAGCTTCACAGAAATGTGAGGCTCTTTTTTATTTGTCAGGTACAACATAGGTACAACATTCTAGGTTCTAATATGGTTTGATTTGTGCTGATTTAGTTGTATGTTTTCTCATTCAAACAAAACTTATTGAAATAGAATAACTCTTTAAGAGTAATTGCAATACCCTTCCAACTAATGGAATGAGAGTTGTTTCCAGTTCAATAAGTCATCATTATTATCATATTTTTTAGTTTTTTTAAATGAAGTATGATGAAAACAATTTATGATTTTATTTAGAGAATAGACAAAACACATTCCAAAAATTCTCTCATTTCATTGCTTTTCATTCTTGAACTTTTAGAAAAAGTTTAGACTTTCTTTATTTTATTGCTCGTTTTCCAAACAAAAAAGAAAAGTTTTTTCGTTCTAAAAACGAGCAACATGTAATAGGAAAATATTACAGCCAGTATGCAAATCATACCCATTCCGATGGTCATGGATATATTTTCAACTGTTCAGTGATTGCATCCCTAAAAACCCTGCTACCTTTCTAAACTGATATCTTGGTTGTTTTGTGTTTTGTGCATTTCTTGGATAAGAGATAGTTTATCTAATCGACTTTGTATTTGTTCTAATTGAAGAATTTTATCCTTAGATATTTTTAATGTAGAAAATCGGTACTTGCGATTTTGGTACAACACTCCTTTAATCTTAGAACGGTAAGTATAAATTTTTAGAGAATCGATGGCTTGAATCTTCTTTGCGAGCTGAGAAAAATTATGAATATTTTTCATAACTTCTTGTACCATTTCCGCTACGGTTTCTTTTTGAGTTTTCTTATTCGGTAAACGTAATTTTAATTGATATTCTTTCTCTTTTCTATGATTGCTGTTTTCTTGTTGAATGTTTCTAATAATCCCCTTTTCTTTATTGGTATGAACGGTAGAGTGAATTATTTCAGGATATTTTTCTAAGTGATATTCTTCAAAATCTATCAGTAATGTTTTCATTTCTGTCTGGCTCATTCTTAGCCGTTTTTTACTAAACAATTCATTACCGCTTATCATAAAATGAATGTGTTGGTTATCATGACTTTTGGCCAACACGATTGCGTTTTGCAAACCTCTTAACTCGATGTATTTGTACATCATGTCTTGAAGCATCGGTTTTGTAATTACATCGGCATCCGACTTTGAAATAGCCAATATCTCATGATAGAAAGCCGTACTCCCCTTTCTTTTTGGTTGGTATTTATAATTATCTAAAAAATCTAAGTGCAAGGTTTTTAAATCCAAACGATTAATGTTCTGAAGCACCAATGGTGCTTCAAATGGATGTTCAATATTGCCTTTATCAGTCAATATATAATTTACCAGTTGTTTCGCTGAATAAATATTCTTCCTTGTCTTGAATTTATGAATCATGATTTTTGGTTAAAAACTGTGCAATGGATTCTAATAGCTTGGAAACAAATAAACCATTTTTCTCATGGTTATCCTCAATCCAAGTCTCTATTTTAGGAGGACTGTTCAGGGTTGTTTTAATTGATTTTTCTAAATCAAAAACAGCCACTTTAAGCGCTTCAATATCTCTAAGTGATACTTCGTTAGATAAATGTACATACTGGATGCTCTGAGCAATTCTTCCATTGATTTCACGTAGTATTGTTTCAATAGTTGAGAGCTTATCTTTACCTATAAAAATAAAAGTAGATTCTAAATAGGAAAAAATTACGGCTTTCAAAAAAGGAGAGAGCTTCATTTTATGAACCTTTGCTTGGGCTTCTAAATAATCAAACTCAGATGTATTAAAAAGGAGTGTTTTCCGAATAGTTTTTTCACGATATTCTTGGTTGTACGCTTTAGAGTATTCCGACCGATATTGTTTTTTAAAGTTATCAATTTTATCAATGTCCCCTTCTTCGATAAGTCCATTGTCAAACAATTTTTGCTGTAAATTAGTTTTCTTCATGATCAACGGTATTAGAAAGGTTTATTAATTGAGGATTGATTAAAGAGTTTGATTTGAATTCTATCGGTTTAAGCCTACTTCGTCTTTTAAGGATGAATTGCTTAAAGTACGGATACATTGATAATATTACTGGTGCGAGATTTGAGACTAAAATCAACGCTTTGTTTTGTTTCATCTGTATGATATCCGTGACAGATAATACAGGCTTGTTTTGTTGTCTTATCTTTCCTTCGAAAAGAATTTCGACACTGGTTTGTCCTGCCATTCTGGAAACCTCATTGGCTAATGACAAACTAGCCCCTGGGAAGATGATTTTTGTACTCGCATTATTGATAATAGTGGTACTTGCATCTTGTCCATACAATTGCTTAAACTGGCTTATGTCCTGAATTCCCAACGAAACGGAGCAATTGTAACGGCGTAGTATGCTTAGGAGGATATTTAAGTTTTTAATTTTATACGCTCCTGCTTCGTCAAGTAAGAATAACAAAGGTTTTTTAGGTCGATTAGCTTGCACGTACTCGAATAGTTGTGCGTAAAAAACAGAAATTAAGAGTGAGTAGCGAGCTAGTTTTCTTTCAGGAATGATGATAAAAATTGCAGATTTAGGTTTGGTAAGTCTCTCAAAATCTATCGTGTTTTTAGAAGTAACATGACTGATCTCAGAATAAGCGAATAAGTCCAAGGTGGCAGACAAAGAGGCTTGTATATTCGTTCTTAGTTTTACATCTTTAGTTTGGAAACTGAGATAATCATTCCATAAAGAACCACTAGCAAAATTGGCAACAAATTCAGGAAACTCTTTTGTTTCCATAAGTGAAAGCAAATGTCTTACATTTGTCAGGTTCTGGTATTCGGAAGCTTGTAATTTCACTAAACGAGTTAATAAAAACATAAGGCTAATAGCACTGAATTCCCAAAATTTATCTGATCCTTTAGAGGCATCAGATGAAGAAATAATCTGTTCGCATAAAGCTTTTAATTCATCTTCATTTTCTGCCAAAACTATCGGGTTGAAAAACTCACCATGAGCAACTGAGTCCAGATTTAAAACTTGTATATCGTATCCTTGTTTTGTTAGATATCCTGAACATTTTTCGTACATACTTCCATCTAAATCCGTTACAATGAATGACTGGTTTTTAGCAGAAACTAGGTTTGGAATAAAACAGGTGGCGGTTTTTCCTCGCCCGCTAGCCCCCACAATTAAGGTATGAGTTAGGGTTTGCTTCAGAGTTATTCTCTTTTTTCCATTTATCAACAAACCTTTGTTATATCGTGAAAACGTTCTTCTACGAGTGGAGTTATCCATCTCTGAATTATTGTAGAGCTTTTCGTTTGTATTAATGTTAAATATGAAACTAACGATATCAAAAAGACCAGTAAAAATAGTACTGAGAAGATCGAAAATGGATTCAATTAAAGTTTTCATAGTGAGTTTATTTACGGTTAAAAAGATTTGAAATTTGTTGAATTAAGAACTTTAAAAGAGCTTTTAATACGAGGAAAAGCCCTTTTATTATTTCTACGGAAAGTTTGGCAATGCCAACAAAAATAGCTCCCAAGCTTATCAATATGTGCTGAAACAAAAACCCAAGTCCTTTAAAAATTAGACTTAATATTTTACTAAAAAGGCTTGCCGCATTTGTAATGACAATTCTTATTAACTGAAATAATGCGCTCAGTATTTGTTTGTAAAATCCTCCGATATATTTTGCAGATGAAGGTATCGCAATAGCAAAAATTATAGAAAGAATTACTATTCCTTGAAGGCTCATAGTTTTATCACATTGTTTAGGTTCTGCGAAATAAATTTTTATCGTTCTTTAGTTTGTTCTTTGGATTGAGATTGTTCGATATCTTTAATTTGTGCTAATCTTTTCTCTTTTTCCTTATGTAACGCATCTGAGTAGCCTGAACAGATTCCCATCAGAATTGCATCTTTTGGCTTATGAGTTTTCATAGCCTGTAATACATATTGAGTGTGTTCAGCTAGATGAACTGGAATCTTAGAGTTCAATTCAGCCCCTCTATTGTACCCATCCGTAAATTTCTGTTCGAAACTGCTCTTATTTTTTTTTGAAAAGTTCATGATTAAAAGGTTTTTCTTGAGTGTTTTTCTAAATATGCGAGTAGAGAATCATAGCGATAAAGGATTATTTTTTTCATTGGCTGAGAATATTCTATTTCTCCATTTTGCCTAAGATCTAAAAGAGTACTCTTGGATTTTATAGTGAGTAATTCCATCGCTTCTTGGGTTGAAACCCATGTTTTTTTTGGTTCTTTTTTTGTAGAGTCTTCTAAAAACTCTAAAAGGAAGTTTTTCAAGGTTTCTTTAGAAACCACTAAAAACTGTTTCGGTTCTTCATTGAATAAATCCATGTGTGTCAGTTTTAGTGACTGCCCTCTATGTGAGGACAGTCGGTTAAAAATTCGTTTTTAGATATTGAGGTTTGCCATGATTTCTACCTTAGCTCCTTTAGACTCCAACCAGTTTTTATAAATATTAGAAATGATATAGAAATCTTTATCAGTATCACTTTGAGGTTGATTGATTATGTAAATTGTCATCATGTCTAAGCGACCGTGAATCGGTGTTTCTTTATCCAGTATTTCTTCAAGAGACTGAGGTTGGCTCTCTATTTTATCCATTTGAGATTTATCGTACTTGGAGAGGATAAAAGTGTTCTCAAACAAGTCCGACTGTATAACGAGAATCTGTTCATTCGCTTTAGTTTTTGCTAATTTATTTATGGTGTGTGCCACTGGTACAAAAATGGAAGAATGAGATCTACCGTATTCTACATGTTTGTATTCTTGGATAGCTTCATTAATTTTTTCTAAGAATTTCTTTATCTTATTCTGTCGTTTAAATTTGTTATAGTTATCTGGGTTGGCGGATGCTAGTTTAGCAGAACTAGTCTGATTTAAATGTACTTCAGTAATCAAACTTTGATAATATTCCGCTGAAGCCATTGGGTCTAAATCTAACCCGAATAATCGGGTTAGTTTTTCGGTATTTAAATCTATAGAGTGATTCTCATTTCCGGCCGAAAAGGTTACGTCTTTTAGATAGTAAAAAGCAACTGAGTTAGTTGTTTTTGGTTCGGAATTACAAGCAGTCGATAAAAGAAGAACGAAGCATGTAAGAATTGTGTACGCAATGTTTTTAGAAATTTTCATAAGATTTGATTTTAAGATTGAGTTTCTTTTTTGGGAATAGCACCGTTGAATGTTTTCAAAGGTTTGTAGTTAGCAAACGCATTGTCTAAGTGTTTTAAATCTGGGATGGGTAGAGATACACCATCGTTACGAAAAAGATTGATCGTGGCGAACAGGGTGGAAGCAACCATCATGTAATCGTTGTTCACTTGAGTATAAAAGTTTTTGGCAGTAGAAAGAGTTTCGTTATAGCTTAATGCCGTGTCTTTAATTCGGTTAGAGTTGACTGTAATTTTATTTTTAATTTCAGCTGTTCTTGGAGCGAAACTGGCTTTTACATCGTTCTTTGCTTTTTTACGAGAAGCATGAGCGTTGTTTATCTCATTTTCAATTTTTTTTAATTTTTTTTCTTCATGTTTTAACTTGTCAGAAGCTTCTTTGTGTTCTTCATTTGATTTTAGCATTTCTGGAGTTGGAAAAATGAAAAATTTGACTCCGAAAATTGAGACGAAAAAAGCAAGATTAAACACTACGAAATGTAAGGCTGTTAATCCAAATAAACCATCTGTTTCTGCTTGTGCAGTCATCATTGAAATACGAATAGTTCCAAGTGTTAAATACATACCAAAAACAAGCAATACAATGCCGATAGAAGTAAGTATTTTTGTTTTAGGGAGCCAATTTGTACGAATGATATAAGCGAGGGCAATACCAAGCATAAAAGAAACGGTAGCTACAGCAATCCCTATAAATTTTGCATATAATTCTGAGAAACCACAATACATGAAGGAATCTGCATTCATGTGTATTTCACCAAGAAGAATTAAAGCTATTAAAATAGATCCAATAATGTTTTTAGGCCAAACACGATAATGCTTAATAGAACGCAAAGAATTTTTGAAGTTTTTAACATTTCCTCTAACTTCTTTCAATGTTTCTTTTTTGTTTTCTATCGATTCATCATGAGAAGCTACGGCCTCATCTAAAGCTGTTTTCTCTTCATTCTCAATATCTGCTAATTCAGCTTTAGCCTCAGTAGTTTCAGGGCTATTAAAGTCGGCAAGCGCTTGTTGGTTTTTTGTAAAAAATTTCTCAAGCTTACGTTGATAAATCTCACTGATCTCAGCTGATAAAGAATTATAGCTAGCATAGATTCTTTGTAATGTTGGTATATTGATAAGGTATTTGATTTCCTTTGGAGGATTATTTGAAGCTATGTTTTCACCATCTGTTTTAGCCAGTGCAAGTTCTGACTCTTTTTGTTCTTTTAAACGTTTGTCTACATCTACAAGGATGGTTTTGTCTTTATTGTTTTTGTTGAATATTTTCATAAGTTTTATTTTTAGGTATTTGAAAAATGAGAGTATTGAAAAGGTGTTTTAGATTTGCAAAAATGCTCGTCTTAC
>JBHOTE010000040.1:0-15956 GCA_042584125.1 Bacteroidota bacterium | reverse complement strand
TTTGTAATAATTATAAACAGATAGGGATGAATATATTTGTTGTTTTTCTTTTAAAAAATTATGACCTTTAATAAATGTCAATGCTATTAAGGCATGAATTTCAATACTATCTAAGTGTTTTTTATATTGTGTAGAGTCTTTTATAAATAAATTAAAATGTGCTCTAGATACTTGACTGTAATTTTTTAGAATAAGAAGTGTATCCGTGGTTTGTATTGCATGTTTTATGGCTTTTTTAGCATAAATAAGAGATTTATCTAGATTATTAGTCTTTTCTAATATTTCACTTATTTCGTAGTTACATTTTGTAGCTATACCATTAGATAAAGCTTTTCTTTTAAGTATTTGAAAATATAGAGAAAGTGCTTTTTCAGTTTGATGGTTAGCTTTAAATAAGGAAGCCTTCTCTAACTGTTTAGTGAGTAGCGTGTCTTTTTGGGTAAAACCAATAGCCATAGTAGGTTTTACTATGGCTATTGGTGTGTTATTGATATTAAAAAGACTATTAAATAATAATAGAAAAAATATTTTACAAATCATTCATTAACGAATATTAAAAATATAATTCAGGAGGTCCAACTGTTTCTTGAAATATGTCTCTTGCTAATGTTGTTCTTGTAGAAACATGTATGAATACAACCTTAATTTTTTCTCGTTCAAATTTAACGTAATTTTCTGTATAATCAGTTATTCCATTGTTATCTCCTTCTGTTAATCGAATTTCATATCTATCGTACTCTTCGTTGTAGCTAAAAGAAGGAACAATAAAATTGGCTACTTTAAAACTTATGTCATAAGAACCATTTTCTAATTTACTAATAGCATATGACTTTAGATCTACTCTCGTTTTGTAACTAACTCCTTTTACAGAACTTACAGGTTCGTCAAAAATTGTCAATCCTGGTATTTTAACCGATGATTCAGTCTCAAAATCTATTTTTATTTCATTATTTACTAAGGGCACAATAGTGCTTGTTACTTCACCGCTAGCTAAAGTTTGTTCAAGAGAGTAACTTCCATCTTCAGCTCTACTTAAGGTGTAAGATTTTAAGGCAGCTTCTTCAAAAGCTTCTTCGTTATTGATGTCACTGTTACAGGAAGCAAGACTAATGGCTAATATAGCTACCGTTGCTACTACAATTGCTAAAGATTTGATAAATTGTTTCATATTGTTAGTTTTTATTATTTAATGTTATGTTTAAAAAAAAATCGCCTTAGTTTTTGGGGAACTAAAGCGATTAAAAATCATTAGGGGTAGGATTTTTATAAAATATTATTTCTGACTGCGTACATGGCTAATCCAACCGCGTTTTTAACGTTTAATTTGTTTAATAAACTTTTTCTATAGGTATCAACAGTACTGGTGCTGATATGAAGTTTTTCTCCTATTTCTCTAGAACTCATTTCATTACTTATAAGTTTTAGGACTTCTAACTCTCTTTCTGTCAATGAACTGATGAATACTCCATCTGTGTTCGATTTCTTCACTTCTTTTTTTCCAGATAATGAAGAAAAAATATCTTTTTGCACCTCTTTACTAAAATATTGGTCTCCCTGAGAAACACTTTTTATTGCTTCTGATATATTTTCACCTGCACATTTTTTTGCAAGAAAACCACTTGCTCCTAGTTTTAAAACTTCTTTTACAAGTTTTACATCATCGTAACTAGACAAAATGATGACATTAATTTTTTTATTCTGTTCTTGAAATTTTTTTAAAACTTCTATCCCATCTAAAATTGGCATGTTAATGTCTAAAACTAATACATCAGCTTCGTTTTCATCAAACCAATCTAATACCATTTGTCCGTTTATAGAGTGGCCTACAACTTCAATGCCTTCTTCATTATTTAATACAGCTACAATTCCATCTATTAATATTTGATGATCATCAGCTATGTGAACTCTTATCTTGTTTTGATCCTTCATTTTCCTATACAAATATAAAATTAACTCGGTTTACGCACAATACCCATTATGAGTGAAAGTTTTCACTCCCTATTTTAGGGGATGTAGTGTTGTGTCTAAAATTACAAAATAAAAAAATCCGAAAGAGTTAACTTTCGGATTTAATTCGCATAAATAAACTAAGATGTTAGGTTTATCGTAAACGGTCTACAGATTTTACGAGATCTTCATCCTTTTTAATTGCTTTGTTTGCCATGACGAGCAAAATGATAACAATAATAGGTAAGTAGATCCCAATACCTTTCTCTGAGATTTTCATCTCTCCAGATAAATTTAGAGACTGGGTTAGCAATACGCCTAATAAATAGAAGTTGATAAGAATATTTATTCTTCCTAATACAAATTGCTTTTTTCTGTTTTTAAAATTAAAAATAGTGTATAAAGACAATAAGGCAGAAATGATAAAAGAGATTCCTATAGATTTTATTAAGATACGTTCATGATAAATACTTTCTAAAAGTCCAATAACCTTAGTTTCTTCTAAGGTCCAGAAATTTATAAGAAATACTAAGCCACCTGAAATTAAAGTAGCTAAAATTAAATATATAGTTTGAACGCGTTGTATCATTTTAAAGGCTCTTAAGATTTGAGCTAGGCAAAAATATGTTTTTATTTTCAAACATAAAATGATTACTTTAAAAAATAAAGTATATATTTGTTATATACAACTACGAAGTTATATTGATTTCTGTTCGGAAATCAGTTCAAAAAAAAATCAAAAACACACATTCTTAAAATTCTTTTATTTAAGGAATAAGTTACAACTTAATTATACATACAATAATGTTTGAAATTTCACAACTCAAAGAAAAGACTCTTGTTGAGTTACAGGCTATTGCAAAAGAAAATGGCTTAAAAAAAACAAGCCAATTAAAGAAGTTAGATTTAATTTATCAAATTTTAGATGCACAAGCGGCATCGTTTTCCGCTAAAGAGGTAAAGAAGGTAGATGCAGAAGCTAAGCCCCTTAGACCTAAAGCTAGACCTGTAAGAAAAAGAGTTGCTCCAAAAACGGAAAAAACGGCTCCTAAATTAGCTCAAGAAAATACAGTTAAGTCTGATGATTCTCAAACTACTGTTTCTGAAGAAGTAAGTTCTAAAGAAAATATTGAGCCTAAAGCTAAAAGACCTAGACCAAGACCAAAGGCCCCAAAGTCTAACGAAGTAGTTGCTGAAGTAAAAACGGATGTGCCTACAGAGAAAAAAGCACAAGAGGTACCTGTAAAAAGAAAAGAGGGGAAGCAAAACCCTAATCAGACTGCTAATCATCAACATCAAAAGGATAATAAGCAGCGTCAGAATAAAACGCCTCAACATAAAAATCAGCAAAACAAAGAAAAGAATCACAACCGTAGTAATACAAAATACCGTGATCCTGATTATGAATTTGATGGTATTATAGAAAGTGAAGGGGTTTTAGAAATGATGCCTGATGGATATGGTTTCTTAAGATCGTCAGATTATAATTACCTGTCTTCACCTGATGATATTTATGTATCTCAATCACAAATAAAATTATTTGGATTAAAAACAGGAGATACGGTATTGGGTAATGTAAGACCTCCAAAAGAAGGAGAAAAATACTTTCCATTAATTAGAGTTTCTAGAATAAATGGATTGAAACCGAATGTAGTTCGTGATCGAGTTTCGTTTGAGCATTTAACTCCATTGTTTCCAGATGAAAAATTTAATTTGGTTGATAGAAAAAATACTTTATCAACTAGGATTATGGATTTGTTTGCTCCGATAGGTAAAGGGCAAAGAGGTATGATTGTTGCTCAGCCTAAAACAGGTAAAACAATGTTACTAAAGGATATTGCTAATTCTATTGCAGAGAATCATCCGGAGGTTTATCAAATTGTTTTATTGATAGATGAAAGACCTGAAGAGGTTACAGATATGCAACGAAGTGTGAGAGGTGAAGTTGTGGCATCTACTTTTGATGAACCAGCAGATAAGCATGTTCGTGTAGCTAATATTGTTTTGGAAAAAGCAAAACGTTTGGTAGAATGTGGTCATGATGTTGTTATTCTTTTGGATTCTATTACTCGTTTGGCAAGAGCTTACAATACGGTGGCTCCTGCCTCAGGTAAAATATTATCTGGAGGTATTGATGCAAACGCATTGCACAAACCAAAACGTTTCTTTGGAGCTGCACGTAATATCGAAAACGGAGGATCTCTTTCAATTATAGCTACTGCATTAACAGAAACAGGTTCTAAAATGGATGAAGTTATCTTTGAAGAATTTAAAGGTACTGGTAATATGGAGCTACAGTTAGATAGAAATATTTCTAACCGTAGAATTTATCCTGCTATTGACTTAATTAAATCAAGTACTCGTAGAGATGATTTATTATTTGATGCTAAATCAGTACAACGTATGTGGGTTTTAAGGAAATATCTTGCAGATATGAATCCTATAGAAGCTATGGAGTTTATTAGTGATAAAGTAAAGTACTCAAAAAACAATCAAGAGTTTTTAATCTCTATGAACGGATAGAGAGCAAATAAATTAAAAATAAAAAACGGATTTACATTTTTGTAAATCCGTTTTTTTTTATTTTAAAAATCTTGATAGGATAATTGTGTGTTTTCAACTCCTGATATGAATTCACTTAAAACTTCAGTTTGTGTGTTTGTGTGTATGACATGATTTGCATTATTTTTAGAAGATAATAAATTTAATTTTTCTAAAATGGCCTTGGTTTGTTTTGCAACTGCCGTACCTGAGTCAATAATTTGGACATTTGGACCGGTAATTTTTTTTATTTGTGGTATTAAAAATGGATAGTGTGTACAGCCTAAAACTAAACAATCAATGTTTTTATGAAGCATAGGTTGAAGGTGTTTTTTTAATAGAAGATTCATTTCTACACTTTCTGTATGTCCATTTTCAATTAATGGTACCAAACCTTCTCCAATTTGTTCAATCACATTTATATTTGAGATATACTTACTAGAAGTCTCGGCAAATAATGAACTATTTAAGGTGCCTTTTGTGGCTAAAATTCCTATAGTATTCGTAATTGTTTTAAGAGCGGCTGGTTTGATAGCTGGCTCAATACCAATAAAAGGAATATTATAGGTTTCTCTTAAAATATTTATAGCATTTGTAGTAGCTGTGTTACAGGCTACAACAATAATTTTACATCCTTGTTTAATTAAAAATTCGGTATTTTTTATACAAAGTGCAATAATTTCTTCTTTAGATTTTTGTCCATAGGGAGCATTCTTACTATCAGCCAAATAAATAGTATTTTCATTGGGGAGCAATTGTAGAATCTCTTTCCAAATAGAAATTCCGCCTATGCCAGAATCGAATATACCTATGGGTTGTTTGTTCATAGTTGTAAAAATAAAAAAAACTCGTTATTCTAATGAAAGAATAACGAGCTTAAATTTTTTAAGCAATTCTAAATTATTTTGCAGTAATTCCTAATTTAGTTTGTACAGCTTTTAATAAATCTTCTCCTTCTTTAACTATTAAAGCTTTAGAGTCTAAAACATAAGAAATACCTTTAGCTTTAGCAACCGCGTTAATTGCATCCTGAGCAGTTTTTACAATTGGTTCTAAAATTGCATTTCTTTTTTCTCCAATTTCTTGTTGAGCTGCTTGTTGTAATTGTTGTAATTTAGCTTGATCTGTTTGAACTTCTTTAATTCTTGCTTCGTTTTGAGCTTGCGTTTGAGAAACTTCTTCAGCCGTATACTTGTCAACTTTAGCTTTTAAAGCTTTTTGAGCAGTCTGAATTTCTTCTCCATAAGTTTTTCCTAGTTTTTCTAAGTCAGCTTGCATTTTAATAGTTGCGGGCATACTTGCTACTAGTTCTTCAAAGTTTATATGTGCTACTTTTTGTGCATTTGAAATTGTAGATACTCCTAAAGTTAATAATGCAGCTACTAGTAAAGATTTTAAATGTTTCATTTTTTGTTTTTTAAATTAATTTTTTGGTCTTGTTTTTATGGTTATTACTAACCTTCTTTTTATCTATGTATTATTTTTTTTGCTCTCTCTTCTCTTCTTTTCCTCTGCTCTTCAAGTCTCTTTTTTAAGGCTTCTTTTGATGATGCTTTTTTCTGCTTAGCCTCCTCAAATTCTAATTCTTTTTGCGACTTAGTTATATAAGCAATGACCGTTTTACTTATGTCGTATTTTTTATTTGCATGCAACATAATCAAATCACTTGTGCGGTCAAACACAAAGTCGTATTTTTTTTTCTTTATGATCCTTTGGATGGCATTGTATACTTCATTTTGAATTGGTTTTACCAATTGTTGTCTTAATTCAAACAAACTGCCTTGAGCGCCAAAATAGGTAGCTTTTATTTTATTTAATTCAATTTCTTTTATTTCTATATTTTCCTGTCTGTCAATAATTAAATCTTCTGTTAGTAATATTTTTTCGACAGCAAGATCAGATTTCATTGTTTCAATTTCCTTTTCTAATTTTTCTATTTCTGAACGCCAAGCAGCTACTTTATTTTCTAATTGTTTTTGCGCATTTTGATAGGCTGGTATGCTTTCTAAAATGTATTCCATATCCACATACGCTATTGTTTGTGGCTTTTGCGCATTAAGCAAACCACCAGCTAGTAACAGTAATATGAATATTTTTTTTATCATCTATTTTCTTTTTGAAAAAACCATGCCAAAATTGTATGTTGACAAATATAATAATTTAGAATTGCTGTCCAATAATAAAATGTGTTTGCCAACCAGATTTTTCTGTAGAGAATGGAGTAGTATCAAATCCATGTCCAAAATCAATTCCTAACAAACCAAAGGCAGGCATAAATATTCTAATTCCAAAACCTGCTGATTTTTTTACATCAAACGGATTAAATTGTTTAAAATTTTCATAAGAGTTACCTGCTTCTAAGAAACCTAAAGCATAAATTGATGCAGATGGTTTTAAAGTAATAGGGTATCTTACCTCCATTGAAAATTTGTTGTAAATTTTACCTCCAGAATTACCAGATAAAATAGAGTTCTCGTAACCTCTTAGCCCAACAACCTCACGACCGTCAAATTGTCCTTGTTGCAATCCATCACCTCCTACAAAATATTTTTCAAAAGGAATATTCGCTAAATCAGCATTATAAGCACCTAAGAATCCTAATTCCGTATTTGTCATTAATACAGATTTACCAATAAGAGGTGTGTACCATTTTGCCTTATATGTTAATTTGTAGTACTCTAACCATCTAAACTTTTCTTGATTTATTTTCCCTTCATTAACGGTTCTAATAGGTTCTTGTGTTTGGTCTCCGTTAGGGTATACTTCTGTATAGTATTCAGGATTGTTTTCTAAATTTCCATAATCAATATTTTTAAATAATGAATGAGGTAGCGTAAATTTACCTCCTAAAGTAAATTCTGAACCTGTTGTAGGGAAAATTCTACTAGGTCCTGAAGAGTTTCTTCCTAGAGTAATACTATAAGATAAATTATTAGAAGTACCTGTACCGTTTTCAAAATTTAGTAATCCAATATTATATTGGTTGATATCATATTGTCTAAAACTAATAGATTGACTTAATGTAAAATAATCATCAGGCCATTGCAGTCTTTGCCCAAGTCCAATAGTTAAACCTAAAATATTTAAACGTTTGCTTTTATCAACGGAATAGGTTCTGTAATCTACTTGATATTGTTTAGAATTGTAAATAGAAATAGAGAAAGATTTAGGTTTTTTACCACCTAACCATGGTTCAGAAAAAGAAAAACTATAGGTGCTGTAGTATCTACTCGCTTGCAAACGCAAGGCTAAAGATTGTCCATCTCCCATAGGTAATGGTTTGTATTCTTCCTTTTTTAAGATGTTTCTAATAGAGAAGTTATTGAATGATAAACCTAAGGTACCAATAAAGGCACCACCACCATAACCACCTTGTAATTCTATTTGACTAGAACCCTTTTTTACAACTGAATAATCAATATCTACCGTTTTGTCAGTATAATTAGGTTTTAAGTCTGGTGTTACATTTTCAGGATCAAAAAATCCCAGTTGAGATATTTCACGAATTGAACGAATTATATTTTCTTTACTGTATAATTGTCCTGGTTTTGTTCTTAACTCTCTGTAAACTACATGATCATTGGTTACTTCATTCCCAGAAACTGATACTTTTTTTATAGTCGCAGGGTCGTCTTCATGAATTCTAATTTCTACTGTTATAGAATCGTTGTCTACTTTTGTCTCAACGGCATTTACTTGCGAGAACAAATAACCGTTATTTTGGTATAACGTTGATATATCTTCTGAGTCAGGTGAGCCATCTCCTTTTACACGTTCATTTAAGATTTTAGAATTATAAACATCACCTTTTTCAATTTTTAGAAAACTTTTTAATTGAGCTGTCGTGTATGAACTATTTCCTAAAAATTTGATATCATTGAAATAATATTTTTTCCCTTCTTGAAGAGTGATATCAAGGTTTATCGTTTTTTTATCTTCGTTCCAAGTAATAGTGTCAGAGATAATTCTAGCATCTCTAAAACCTTGTTCACTGTATTTGTCAATCAAATTATCTAAATCTTCTTTGTATTCTTCTTCGATATATTTTGAAAATTTCCAAAAACGCCCCCAAAATTTTCGTTTGGTATTTTTTAAATACTTACGAAGTTTTTTGTCAGATACTCTTTCGTTTCCGTGAAATCTAATTTGATCAATTTTTATTTTAGATCCTTTGTCTAAATGAATTTTCATTTTAACAGCATTCACTTGAGCAGTATCCTTCTTTGTATCGATAGAAACTTTAGTATTTAAGTAACCTTTATCTGTATATTTCTTTTTAAAATAATTATTTGTTGTCACTAATAAATTATCAGTAACCATTTCACCAACCTTTAATTCTGCATCACTTTTTAAAGTTTTTGCTTTAGAATTGCTTACTCCTGTAATTTTTATAGCGCTAAGCTGTGGTAATTCAGTTACGCTAAACTCTAGATAAATTGTTTCTCCGTCAATTTTTGTGACAAACACGTCTACAGTACTAAATCGTTTAGTTCCATAAAGTCGTTTTATTGCACTAGACAGTTTGTCTCCAGGTATTTTTATTTGCTGTCCAGTTGTTAATCCTGAATAAACTTTTACAGATTTTTCACTGAATTGCTGTGTTCCTGTTACCGAAATTTCTCCAAGAGTATAACTTTTGTTTGGTATAAAGTTTATCTTTTCAGATGTTTTAGGTTCTTTCTGGTCTTGAGAAAAAGTTAGTTGTGAAAAAGCTACTGTGAATAGTAGAAAGGCTATTTTAATTTTATTCATTTAAATTCTCAATTTGTTCGCTTGTTTTACCAAAGCGTCGTTCACGATTTTGATACTCTACTACAGCTTTATAAAAATCGTCTCTTCTAAAGTCTGGCCAAAGTACATTTGTAAAATGTAATTCAGCATATGCTATTTGCCAAAGTAAAAAATTACTGATTCTTTGCTCTCCACTTGTTCTGATAAGTAAATCAACATCGGGCAAAGAAAATGTATATAAATGATTATTAATAATATTTTCGTCAATATTTTCTATTGAAATCTCATTATTAACAACTTTTTTAGATATATTTTTAACAGCATTAACAATTTCTTCTCTTGAGCCATAGCTTAGAGAAAATGTTAAAGTCACTTTAGTGTTTTTGTTTGTAGCATCTATAACCTCCTTTAAAACCTTTTGAGCTTTAGCAGGAAGTTGTGATAAATTACCAATAGCTTTAACTTGTACATTGTTTTTTTGAAAATCAGGTAATTCTTTTTTTAAGGAATTAACTAATAAACTCATTAATGCATCAACTTCTAGCTTAGGTCGATTCCAGTTTTCTGTAGAAAAAGCATAGAGTGTTATTGCTTTTGTACCTATTTCACCTGCTGCTTCTACTGCTTCTCTTACGGCAGTTAGAGCATTTCTATGACCAAAAATCCTGGCCATTCCTTGTTTTTTGGCCCAGCGTCCGTTTCCATCCATAATAATGGCTACGTGCTTCGGTACTTTTGTCCTGTCTATTTGTGATAAAATGTCCATTAGCGTATTGTAGATGTATAGCAAGCAGGTCTACCAAAAGTGTAAACTAAAGAAATACCGGTAAAACTATACCAGTCATTCGTCTTTGGGTTATTAAATTTTTCTTTATTAGGGTAGTTGATTGGTAAAATTTCTTCAGAAATAAATTTACCATCGTCTAAGTTGTCTGTGAAAGTATATTGTATGCGGGTCTCAATAGCAAAAGCCAATTTTCCAAATAATTTTCTTTTATAACCTATTCCAAAAGGAATTGCTAAGGTTCTTTCTTTTGCGTAGTTCACATTTATATTAGGAAGAACACTTGTAGCAAGACTTTGTGCAGCATCGAATTGAATAGCGGAAAGTCCTAAAAATAAATAAGGAGTTCCTTCTTGTTCTCTATAAGCCAAATTGTATTCATAAAAATTAAACTCAAATCCTAAGGAAAGTTCTGTAATACTTTTGTTTAAAGAGCTTTTAAAAGAATTTTGTATTTCGTTAAAAGAATCAGCGTCATCAGGACTAATAACTAATTTTGAAAGAGAAGCTCTATAGGCAACTCTAGGAGTTTTGTTGAACTTATAAATAACCCCACTAGCCAATGAATTAGGCCTTATAAATGTTGAGGTACCAACATCACCAAAATGATTGCTTCCTCCTAATATCAATCCTAACTCGTTTACTTGTGCAGTAACCAAGCTAGTTAGCATTGTGAATATTAAAATTAAAATAGGTTTTGCCATAATTGAAATTGCGAGCAAATATAATTATTTCAATTTGCTTAGTAAAGTTTAATAAGGTATTTTTTAAGACACTTAAATTAACAGCTTTACATGGAAATTATTGTGTGAATTAGTAAGTATTTACTCTATCAGAAAAGATTTGATTATTGGCCTACATATAGTTTCTTTTGTCTTCACCCCAAAATAATTTACTTCTTAAAGTTTTGATAAAAGTTTGTTGATTTAACTGAATTATTTTTACCTGAAATGAGGCTTTTTTTAATGTTATTTCTGTTTCAAATTCTACGGTTGATACTCTAGAATCTAACGATAAAAAGAATTCTTTTTCTCTTCCTATAACTTTTAATTTAATATTTGTTTTATCTGGAATAACCAAAGGTCTTGCGCTTAAATTATGAGGCGCAATTGGGGTTAAAACAAAATTATTTGATTCAGGGATAATAATGGGGCCATGACAACTTAAGGAATACCCTGTAGATCCTGTAGGTGTAGCAATTACAAGTCCGTCTGACCAATAGGTAGTTAAGGGCTCGTCATTCAGGTATGCTTCTATTCCAATCATAGAAGTCGAGTTTTTTCTAGCGATAGTAACCTCGTTTAATGCAAAGTTTAAGTCTTTAAAATCTGCATTTTTATTATTGGTGTGAATTTCTAAAAGAGCTCTTTCTTGAATGGTATATTCATTGTTTATAAGAGAGGAAATAGCATTTTCTATTTCTTTTTTCTGTACGGTTGCTAAAAAACCTAAACGGCCAGTGTTAATTCCTAAAATAGGGATGTTTAAATTTCTTACAAGTGTAATAGCGTTCAAAATAGTACCATCTCCACCTAAGGTGAAAAGTAAATCAAATGAATTGTTTAAATCCTCGTGTTTAGAAAAAGTAGGTAAGTTTAAGTTTTCCACCCCAAGTTCAGATAGAATTTTTACAAAGTCTTTTTCTATAACAATCTCAATATCGTATTTGTTTAAATTCTCAATAAGAATTTCAAAATATTGTCGGTCATTGTTTTTATAGGCTTGTCCAAAAATAGCAACTTTTTTCATCTAAAAGAGGTTGTTTTTATGTAAAAAATTCGGGTGCAAGTTACTAGAATTTTAGGAGACAGTATACGAAGATTTATAAATTTTGTTATACATTCAAGTATTTCTGTAAATAATTAGATCGGTTCTTTAATTCTTCTAAATAAAAATCGTCTGAATGTTTGCTTACTATGTGGTATTCGTATCTTCTAAATGATTGAATTATTTCATTGATGTTTTCTGATTTAACTTTCAATGTAATTTGTGTATTGTTTTGGTTTTTGGCCGATACCATAACTCCTAATAACTTTCCGCTATTTGTTTCAATAATTTGAGAAATTTCACTAAAACTATAATGGGTATTGTCTTTTTCAACAACAAGCACGATTCCTTCTTCGTTTAAAAATGGAGTATCTGAAAAAAAAAGTAAAACATCGCTTAAATCAAAATACCCAATGTAGTTGTTGTTTTTGTCTAAAAGGGGTAATAAATTACTCTCATTACGAGCAAAAATATGCAGTAAGTTTATCCAATCGTCTTCTTCTTTGGCAAAAAAGGATTCAAGTAAGTAGTTAAAATCGGCTAGTTTTTTTGATTCCTCTTCTACTGTTAAAACATCACTTTCTGAAATCAAACCAACCAATCTGTTGTTGTCAATAACAGGTAAGTGACTAAATTGAACTTGACTAAATATTTTTTTTACACTAGAAATAGGAGTGTCTAATGGAACTGGTTTCAAGTCTTTTTGTATGTAATCAACAATGTGCATCTAGAAAATTCATTTAATGCAAAATAAACAAATTTCCTTTAAAATGATGTACTTTTGCGGTTTTAAAAAAAGACTTAGTTTTAAAAGTAAGGACTAAAAAATATTTGAAATGACTAAATTAAGTGTAAATATTAATAAGATTGCTACTTTAAGAAATTCTAGAGGAGGCAACACGCCAGATTTGTTAAAAGTAGCGGCTGATATTGAGTCTTTTGGTGCTCAGGGAATTACCATTCATCCAAGGCCTGATGAAAGACATATTCGTTATCAGGATGCCTATGATTTAAAAGATATAGTGACTACGGAATACAATATTGAAGGAAACCCAATTGATTCTTTTAAGGAAATGGTTTTGAAAATTAAACCTACTCAGGTGACTTTAGTGCCAGATGGAGATGATAATATTACTTCAGATGCAGGGTGGGATACAATTAAAAATCAAGAGTATTTAAAAAATATTGTTGCTGAGTTTAAGGCAGAAGGAATACGTACATCTATTTTTATCGATACTAATTTAGAGATGATTAAAGCTGCTGCAGCTACAGGTACGGATAGAGTTGAGTTGTATACTGAAGAATTTGCTGTTCAGTATGCTAAAGGAAATAAAGACGCAATAAAGCCGTATGCTGCTGCTGCGCAATTAGCACATGATTTAGGTATGGGGGTAAATGCAGGACATGACTTAAGTTTAGAAAATATTCAATTTTTCGCAGAAAATATTCCTCATTTAGCAGAAGTTTCAATTGGACATGCACTTATTTCTGAATCTCTGTATTTAGGACTGGAGAATGTGGTAAATATGTATTTGTATAAATTAGGAGGAAAGTAAAAAGTTCGGACTTCAAATATTTCAGTTTATCTAAGACGGAAGAGGGAACTACTTTTAGGATATCAATAGTCAAATATTAAATGATTTGTTTTTTAGCACTTGGTTTTTGGTGTCTAGATTGAAATAATAAATATATTTAATACGCAAAATTTAAAACGCAACATATGGAAATACTTCATTCTAAAATTCAAGGTTCCGGACAGCCACTGTTAATTTTACATGGTTATTTTGGTATGGGGGATAATTGGAAATCGCAAGCCAATAAATTAGCCGAGGATTATGAGGTTCATATAATTGACCAAAGAAATCATGGAAGAAGTTTTCATTCCGACGATTTTGATTATGAGTTGCTAGTCGAAGATTTGTTGAGTTATATAGCACACCATAATTTAGAAAGTGTTCATTTATTAGGGCATTCTATGGGGGGCAAAACGGCTATGCTTTTTGCGGTAACCTATCCTGAAAAAATAAAAACATTATTGGTGGCTGATATTGCGCCAAAAAATTATCCTCCACACCATCATCAAATTTTAGAGGCACTAAATGCGGTTGACTTTTCTATAATTAAATTAAGAAATGAAGTAGACGATGTGTTGAAAAAATATATCAGTGAAGAAGGGGTGCGTCAGTTCTTGTTAAAAAACATTTATCGAAAAACAAAAACCGAGCTAGCCTTCCGTTTTAATTTAGAAAGTTTAACAGAAAATAACAATGAGGTAGGAGAGCCGTTACCTGCTTTTACAGAATTTGAAGGGCCGACTTTGTTTTTGAAAGGAGAGAATTCGGGTTATATCTCTGTAGAAGATGAATCTCTAATAAAAGCGCATTTTTCTGATTCTGAAATTGTTACTGTCAAAAATGCAGGTCACTGGTTGCATGCTGAAAATCCGTCAGACTTTTTAAAAGAGGTACAAGACTTTTTGTCAAAGCACAATTAATATTTTAATTAGGCATTGTTTTAGAGGTTTTTAAATTATAATTATTAAATAATTTAAAGATGAAAATTTTATTGAAAATTCTTTTAACAGGAGTTGCTGTTTTTCTAGTGGCTCTAATGTTGCCTTCGGTTACCGTAATAAATTATACTACCGCTATTTGGGTAGCGGCTGTTTTGGCTCTGTTAAATACTTTTATCAAGCCGCTTTTATTACTGTTTACTTTGCCTGCAACGATTTTAAGTTTAGGTCTGTTTGTATTTGTTATTAATGCAGTTATTATATTGATGGCTAGTAGTTTGGTTGATGGATTTCATGTGCCAGGTTTTTTTACGGCCTTACTATTTAGTTTGCTTTTATGGGGTTTCCGTTCAATATTGTTTTCACTCATTAAAGATGACGAACAAAGCACTTGGAATAGAACGCGTTAAATGATTGTTCAATTCATAAAAAAGTGTTATTTTTGCACCCAATTTTTTAAGGATTTCAAATACTAAAGAATCAAGATGAATATTACAAAAGAGAGTATAGACTCGTTAAATGCTGTTGTAAAAGTTGATATTGCAGCTGCAGACTATCAAGGAAAAGTAGAAACAATTTTACAAGACTACCGTAAAAAAGCAGATATCCCTGGTTTTAGAAAAGGTCATGTACCAATGGGAATGGTGAAGAAGCAATATGGTAAATCTATTATGATTGATGAAATCAATAAGATGTTACAAGAAGCATTAAATAACTATTTAACTGAAGAAAAATTAGATATTTTAGGAAATCCACTTCCAAAAGTAAATGAAGATTTTTCTTGGGATGCAGAAGATTTTTCTTTTGAGTTTGAATTAGGATTGGCTCCTTCTTTTGAAGTAGATTTAAGTGCTAAGAAAAAAATTACTCAATACAATATTATTGCTGAAGATAGTTTGATTGATAAAGAAGTTGAAAATTTACAAACGCGTTTTGGTAAAATTGTTCCTCAAGAAGAAGTTGCTGAAGGAATGAATGTTGCGGGTACTTTTGTAAATGCTGAAAAAGACTTAAAAGGAAAAGTGAATTTGAAAAAATTCATTGGATCTAAAGTAGGTGATGTAATTGAATTAAAATCAAAAGGATTATTTGAAGATAGCCATAAATTAATGGGAGCTTTAGGTTTGTCTCATGATGAGATTGATGGTTTAGAAATTCCTTTAACTTTTACTGTTGAAGAAATTACTTTAACTGAATTAGCTGATTTAGATCAAGAATTGTTTGATAAAATATTTGGAGAAGGAAAAGTTTCTACTGCAGATGAATTGAGAGCTAAGATTAAAGAAGATGCTGAAGGACAATTTAAAATGCAATCTGAACAACAATTATTAAACAGTGTAACTGAATATTTAGTAGAGAATACTAAATTTGATTTACCAGTTGAGTTCTTGAAAAAATGGTTAGCAACTGCAGGTGAAAACCCAATTTCTGCTGAGAAAGCAAGTGAAGAGTTTGAAAAGTCTGAAAAAGGGTTACGTTACCAATTAATAGAAGGTAAAGTAATGTCTTCTAATGATATTAAATTGGATTACGCAGAGTTGAAAGAATATGCTAAAGGATTTATTAAATCTCAAATGGCACAATACGGAAACTTAAATCCTGAGGAAGCTGAATTAGAAGAAATTGCAGGAAGAGTATTAAGCAATCAAGAGGAAGCTAAACGTTTGCAAGAAC
>JBHOTE010000039.1:0-15973 GCA_042584125.1 Bacteroidota bacterium | reverse complement strand
TTTTTATTAATCCCATATAAAATTTTACATATGTTTATAATTGACTTAAATTTGTGCGTATTTGCAATTTGATACATTTTTATTGAATGATATTGCTCTTAAACTTATGTAAGTTGTGATTTTAATTTTATTTTTGTAGGTATTATTAAAAAGTTAATGATTTATATATTATCTAATGTCATATTTTAAACAGCGAGTTGTCGCTTTTCTCTTTATAATTACTTCTTTGGTTAGTTATGGGCAGAATGTTGAAAAGGATACTTTGGTTTCTACAAGTGTTTTTCAGGAAGAACCATATAATACATGGTCAGTAGGTGCGGGGTTTACTAATATTTTTATGCATGGAGATATGCGTTCTTTTGGAAATGCAGATGGTATAAACTATTTGAACTTTGGGCTATACGGATATGTAGATAGAATGTTTAATCCTATACTGGGTGTTGAGTTTAAAATGTTTTACTCTAGTTTAGGAGGAGGGCGACAGTCATTTTCTAATCCAGAAGGTTCCTATTATGATATATTGTATACGTTTGATTTTCCGAATGAAAATTTTTATATGGACGGTACTGCATTCGGTGGAGAAGTTGGGGTGATATTAAGTTTGGATAATTTATGGAAACATAATAGTGAAAAGTGGAATTTTAATATTTATGCAGGAGTTGGTTTTCAGAAGTATAATTCAAGATTAATAATTAGGGATTATGATCCTTTGCGTTTTATTGATGACGTTTCTGATGAAGGTGTTGTAATTGAAGCAGATTTTGGTTTTAATAAGTATCGTAAAAACAGTATAAATTTTGCCAAATCTTTATTTTTGAATGCTGGATTAGGTCTTAAATATAGATTAAATAAAAAAATTGATTTAGAGTTAAGGTCTACTATATATTTAAATCATGAAGACCATTTTGATGCTGCGATTAGTAGACAACAGGATTTTGAAGATTTTATAGTAACAGGTATTGGTGCAGTATATAAGTTTGGAAATAAGGATAAACATGCTATTTGGTATCATGAACCCGAGATAATTGAAGAAGATCCTTTTGAACTTCCTGATACTGATGGGGATGGGGTTGCTGATTTATTTGATAAAGAGGAAGAAACACCTAAAGATGCACAAGTTTATGGTAATGGTGTTGCTATTGACTCGGATAAAGATGGTTTACAAGACTATAAAGATAACTGTCCATTAGTTCCTGGTCCAATTGAAAATATAGGATGTCCATATCCTATGGAGGAAGTTGTAGATGAAATTGTGCAAGATACGGTTGCCAAGATTGAACCAATAAAGGAAAGTGAAAAGAAAAGAATAACGGATAAAATAGCCTTGCTATCTAAAAGTATATTTTTTAAAACTGCTAGTTCAGAATTGAAAGCGGAATCATTTAAACCGTTGAATGAAATTGCAGGTATTATGATTGAATATCCACAATCTAAATTTAAAATTGAAGGTCATACAGATAGTAGAGGAAAAGCATTATACAATTTAAAACTATCAGAAAGTCGTTCAAAATCTGTTTATACTTATTTTGTAGATAAGAATGGTATAGCTAGTGATAGATTATCCTCAAAAGGTTATGGTGAAGAACGACCTGTAGCAACTAATGAAACAGAAACTGGACGTCAATCTAATAGAAGGGTAGAAATTAACTTCATTGATCCAGATAGTGAAGAGGGAAGACGTGTTTATGGAAATGATGTTACTTTTACGAGAAAATCGAGTACTTCTGCATCTGCATTTTCTGGTTTTGACAGGACAAAATTGAATGCAGTAATGTTGGATTCAGATGGAGATGGTGTTACAGATTTATATGACAAAGAGCCTAATACGCCAGAGAATGTTAAAGTTTACGGAAACGGAGTTTCTGTTGATTCTGACAATGATGGAATACCTGATTATCAAGATAACTGTCCGTTTGAAAAAGGAACTATTGGTCATAACGGCTGTTCAGATGAGATAGCTAAAGAAGATATCAAATTGAATTATTCTATAGAAAATGTAGATACAGATCATGATGGAGTGGCAGATGTTTATGACAAAGAACCAAATACACCTTCAGGAGTTAAAGTTTATGGTAATGGAGTTTCAGTAGATTCAGATAATGATGGAATACCAGACTATCAAGACAATTGTCCGTTTGAAAAAGGAGATTTGAGTAAAAATGGTTGTCCTGAAAAAACGGAAGTTATTGTTGATAAAGTATCTTCAGAAGATGTTGAAGCTGTAGTTTCCGAAAAATTTAAGGATTCAGATGGAGATGGAGTTATAGATTTATATGACAAGGAAAACAATACACCTTCAGGAGTTAAAGTGTATGGTAATGGAGTATCAGTTGATTCAGATAATGATGGAGTGGCAGATTATAAGGATAATTGTCCGTTTGAAAAAGGAGATTTGAGCAAAAATGGTTGCCCTGAAAAAACGGAAGTGATTACACCTAAAGTGTCATCAGCAGATGTTGAAGCGGTAGTTTCTGGAAAATTTATGGATACAGATGGAGATGGAGTTCTTGATTTGTATGATAAAGAGCCTAATACACCAAAAGAATCTCGTGTTTATGGAGATGGAGTTTCAATTGATTCAGATAATGATGGAATTCCTGATTATAAAGATGATTGTCCATTTGAAAAAGGGATTGCTTCAAAAAGAGGATGTCCTTTAGTAAGTAAAGCGGTTATAAACACAGTTCCTACGACTAGTTTACCACTTAGAAAGAAAAATGATAGTGATGGAGATGGTGTGGCTGATGATTTTGATAAAGAGCCTAATACCCCTGCTAATGTGAAAGTGTATGCAAACGGAGTTGCTATTGATAGTGATAAGGATGGTATACCTGATTACAAAGATGAATGTCCTAATTTAAGAGGAATTGCAGCTAAGAATGGTTGTCCTGAAAAAGAAGATTTAGATGGTGATGGTATTGAAGATCAATTTGATTTATGTCCAGATATTAAAGGAACTGCTGCTAACAATGGATGTCCTAATACTGAAAGTTTATCTAATATAGGAGATCAATTAAGTAATTTGGCTAGTAGAATACATTTTTCTAGATCAGAGGGTCACATTATTAAAAGTAATAACATAGCGATATTATCTCAGATTGCTGATAAATTAAATAATTATAAGGCAACTAAATTTAGAATTGAAGTACATACCACTGCTAGACCTAATTTGAAATATAATTTGGAATTATCTAAGCGAAGAGCCTATGCAATCAATAAATATTTGACAAAGAATAAAGGTATTGCTCAGAATAGAATTGAAGTTGTTGGTTTAGGAGGAAGTGAATTAAAGTACCTTTCAGAAGATGATCCGAAATATAGTGAAAATGATAGGGTAGAAGTGAAGATAAAATAAGTCTTGATAAATAGAAGAAATAATTTAAACAAAAAAGCTTGAGTAGTTATACTCAAGCTTTTTTATTTAAAATAAAGAAATTATTAATTTCCTTTTGCGTAATCTTTTAAAAACTGAGCTAATCCACTATCAGTTAATGGGTGTTTTAATAAGCCTGTAATTGAAGACAAAGGTCCTGTCATAACATCAGATCCTATTTTTGCACAATTTACAACATGCATCGTATTTCTAACAGATGCAGATAGAATTTGTGTTTTAAAATCATAGTTGTCATAAACTAATCTTATTTCTTTGATTAAGTTTAATCCATCTGTAGAGATGTCATCTAAACGACCTAAAAAAGGGGAAACATAGGTTGCTCCAGCTTTTGCAGCTAATAATGCTTGACCTACTGAAAACACTAAAGTAACGTTTGTTTTGATTCCTTTGTCAGAAAAGTATTTACAAGCTTTTATTCCCGCAGCAATCATTGGGATTTTCACAACTATTTGTGGGTTTAAAGCAGCTAATTCTTCTCCTTGTTTGATCATTCCTTCATAATCAGTAGCAATAACTTCTGCAGAAACATCTCCTTCAACAGCATCACAAATATCTCTATAATGTTGTAAAATATTTTCGGCTCCAGTAATTCCTTCTTTAGCCATTAATGATGGGTTTGTAGTAACTCCATCTAGCACTCCTAAATCTTGAGCCTCTTTAATTTGCTCTAAATTTGCTGTATCTATAAAAAACTTCATGTAATTGGTGAATTAATTAATAAGATGCCAAAGTTAATATAATTAAAGCAAGAAAAGGAAAGTTTAGGGCATAAAAAAAGGCAAGCTACCTACATCACACTGCTACAACCTTGTACCCTTGCTGTGTTCCCACCCTGGGGGATTCCAAAGGAGCTAGTTGTGTAGGACTTGCCACTGCAAAATTACAATGATTTTTCAGTTTCTGCAATGTTTTTTGAATAAAAAAGTTAGCTAATTTTAATCGATTCATAACAAAAGGGTTAGTCAAAAATATTGTTCTATTTGTGAGATTTCGTAGCATGAATAAATGAAGATTCTATCAATTTCTTTATGGATTACGTATCTTTGTCGAGTTAAAAAATGATGTGTTGCGATATTTTATAGAATTGTCTTATTTAGGAAAAAATTATCATGGTTGGCAGATTCAACCTGATGCAATTTCTGTACAAGAAATGGTGAATTCTGCTTTTTCAAAAATTTTGAATACTTCTATTAAATGTAGCGCAGCAGGTAGGACGGATACTGGTGTTCATGCTGCACAAATGTTTATTCATATAGATACTGATAAACAGATTGACACTCCAGAATTTTTATATAAGATAAATGCTGTATTGCCTGATGATATTGTCGTTTATAAAGTTTTTAAAGTAAAAGAAGATGCTCATACTCGTTTTAATGCTGTAAGTAGAAGTTATGAATATACTATATATTTAGGCAGAAACCCTTTTTTATTGGATACAACTTGGCAATTGTATCAGCAGGAGTTGGATGTTCATAAAATGAACGAAGCTGCGGCTATTCTTTTAAATTATACTAATTTCAAATGCTTTTCTAGGTCTAAAACAGATGTAAAGACCTATAATTGTAACATTACCATGGCTGAATGGAAATTAGAATCTAAGAAATTGACTTTTTATATTTCTGCAGATCGTTTTTTACGAAATATGGTACGAGCTATAGTAGGTACTTTGGTTGCGGTTGGTAAAGGAAAAGTTTCTATTAATGAATTTGTGACAATTATTGAGAATGAAGATCGAAAAAATGCAGGTACTTCTGCACCAGCTCATGGCTTGTCTTTAACCTCTGTAATTTATCCTAATACAATTAAATATGAGTAAAAATAATACAGGAAAAGTTTTTGACTTAAAAATTTTTATGCGCTTGATGAGCTTTGCTAAAAAATATAGACTCTATTTTTTTATAGCATGTTTTGCGGCTATATCTTTGGCTGTAATAGCGGCATTTAGACCTTATTTAATAATTGAAACGGTTGATGGATATATAAAAACTAAAAACTCTGAAGGGTTGTTATATTACTCTATGTTGATATTGTGTGTACTGATTATAGAGGTTTTATTGCATTTAAGTTTTATTTATATAGCTAACTGGCTTGGTCAACATATTATTAAAGATATTAGAACTCAACTTTTTGAGCATGTAATAAAATTTAAAATGGCTTATTTTGATAAATCTTCTGTTGGTCAAATGGTTACGCGAGTTGTATCTGATGTAGAAACCATAGCTCAGTTTTTTGGACAAGGTTTATTTATGATTGTTAGTGATTTATTGAAGATGTTTGTGATTGCTGTATTTATGGTGTATACAGATTGGAAATTGGCATTAATTTCTTTTACAGTCCTACCTATTTTAATTTACGCAACAAAAGTTTTCCAAAGATCTATAAAAGTTGCTTTTCAGCAAGTAAGAACCCAAGTAGCCAATTTAAACGGTTTTGTACAAGAAAGGGTTACAGGTATGAAGATAGTACAACTTTTTAGTCGAGAAAAAATAGAATATGATAAATTCGTTGGAATTAATGAAGTTCATAAAAAAGCTCATATTAAAACGGTTTGGTATTTTTCTATTTTTTATCCTATTGCAGAAATATTGTCCTCTGTAGCAGTAGGACTTATTGTTTGGTTTGGAGGTTTAAATGTGGCATTTGAAGGTACTGTCACAACAGGTGAAGTGATTGGTTTTATAATGATGTCTGAAATGTTGTTTAGACCTTTAAGGCAAATAGCTGATAAGTTTACTACACTGCAAATGGGTATGGTTGCAGGAAATAGGGTTTTTGAAATAATGGATACTGATGAAGTTATCTCAAAGGAAGGAACCATTGCAATAGACGAGTTGAAGGGTGATATTGAATTTAAAGAGGTGCATTTTAGTTATGTTAAGGGAGAGGAAGTACTAAAAGGTATTTCATTAGATGTGAAAGCAGGAGAAACTATTGCAATTGTTGGTGCAACGGGAGCTGGAAAATCGACAATAATTAATTTGATAAATAGGTTTTATGAGATTGATTCTGGGACAATTTGTGTAGATGGAACTGATATAAATGAATACAAGTTAAGTTCTTTAAGAAATCATATTGCCATTGTATTGCAGGATGTTTTTTTATTTTCTGATTCCATCTTTAATAATATCACTCTTAAAAACAATGACATTTCACGTGCTCAGGTAATAAAAGCTGCCCAGCAAATAGGAATTCATGATTTTATTATGAGTTTGCCTGATGGTTATGATTATAATGTAAAGGAACGAGGTATTATGTTGTCTTCTGGACAAAGGCAATTAATTGCTTTTTTACGCGCTTATGTTAGTGATCCTTCTATTTTAATTTTGGACGAAGCTACTTCTTCTGTAGACTCACATTCTGAACAGATGATTCAGTATGCTACTGATACAATTACCAATAATAGAACTTCAATTATTATTGCACATAGGTTGGCAACGATACAGAAGGCTGACTCAATTATAGTAATGGATAAAGGGTTAATAGTTGAGCAAGGTACGCATAATGAACTTTTGACTAGAGAAAAAGGACATTATAAAAATTTGTTTGAAAAACAATTTAGCAAAGAAGTAGGAGTGTTGAATTAAACTAAATGCGCCTTAATTTTATCTAATAAATCTTCATTTGATTCAAATAATTCAAATTCACCATCTTTAATTAAAGAAATTTTTCCTGTTTCTTCTGATACGAGTACACATACAGAGTCTGTTCTTTCTGTAATTCCAATGGCAGCTCTATGTCTTAGGCCAAATCTGCTAGGTAATGTTTTTTCTGAAAGAGGTAATACAACTCTAGTTGCTGTAATAAAATTATCTTTAATGATTGTAGCACCATCATGCAATGGAGAATTTTTATAGAATATGCTTTCAATTAAAGGTACATTAATTTCAGCATTCATATAATCACCATTTTGTTTTACAAAATCTAAGTTATTGTTTCGCTCAATAACAATTAAGGCACCTGTTTTAGACTCTGATAATTTGACAAAAGCTGTAACTAAAACTTCAGCATCTACTTCTGAATTAATTTCAGTTTTCAAAAAATTTAATTGTTTGATAAAACTTCTTTTAGAAGAAATATTTGCCGACCCTAACATCAATAAGAATTTTCTTAATTCTGGATGAAAAATTATAAGCAGAGCTATAGCTCCACCACCTACTAATACTTCTAAAATACCACTTAGCATTTCCATGTTTAATGCTTGTGTGATTTTATACATTAAAAATACGATGGTAATACCAATGAAAATATTGATTGCTACGGTACCTTTTAATAGTTTATAGACATAGTACAAAAGTACACCGACTAAAGTAATGTCTAAAACGTCTAAAAAAGTAAAGTTTAAAAAGTCCAAAAAATGTAGATTTATGTAAAAGTAATAATTAATATTTTGACATTCAGTAAGAAATAAAAAAGCTTAGGATTTTAAATCTTTTGAAATTTCACATACAGGGATTGGATTCATTTTATGTTGGTTGTTTCTGTTTAATCGGCTGTAAATTGAAAACACTTCTTTTGATCTACCACTTAAATCGTCAATATTTATTCCTTGTTCTGTTTGTGTCATAGCAATTTCTAACTCATCGTAAGAAGCTCCTATTTGGTCTTCATCTGTACGACTGTCTCCAAACAAACCGTCTGTTGGTGCCGCATTTTGGATAGATTCTGGCACTCCCAACACTTTTCCTAAAGCAAATACTTCAGATTTAACTAAATCGGCAATAGGACTAATATCAACTCCACCATCTCCGTATTTTGTGTAAAAACCAACTCCAAAATCTTCAACTTTATTTCCTGTACCTGCTACCAATGAAGAATTTAAACCAGCAATGTAATACAAAGTGGTCATTCTAAGTCGAGCTCTTGTATTAGCCAAAGTTAAATCTTTTATTGGGCTAGTTTCAGTAGGGCTAAAGGCTGTTAGAAATTGTTCAAATGATTCTGTTAAATCAACACGAACATCACTTACATTTGGATACTTGTTTTTTAGTTGGCTTATATGATCTTGTGCTCTGGTAACTTGATTAGCGTCTTGATGTATTGGCATTTCTACACAAATAGTAGGTAAACCTGTTTTAGCACATAGTGTAGAAGTTACTGCAGAGTCAATACCGCCAGAAACTCCAACTACAAAACCTTTTACGTTTGCTTTTGTAGCATAATCTTTCAACCAATTTACGATGTATAGTGCAACTTTTTCAGAATTCATTATCAATAGTTTTTTAGTATTTTTGATACCAACAAAAGTAAACAATTTACTACTCAATAAATACTGATGTTGAGCGTTTCGTAAAAAAACAAGTTTTTAACAATTATTACTCATATTCATAATTAAAATATTAATGAAACATTATTTCTTTGTCTTTGTACTAGTGTTAATTTTTGTTCAATGTAAAACGGATAGAATAAAAAGGGTAGACCTTTCGGATGTTCAAATAAATGCTGAATTTGTGGATTTTCATAAACAATTCCAACAATTAAAGCCTTCTGAGTTTTCAAAGTTTAAAAAAAAATATTCGCTTTTATTTCCTAGCTCTGTGCCTGATAGTATTTGGTTGTCTAAATTATATGATGTAAATGAAAAGTTGTTATTTACAAAAGTAGATAGTGTTTTCGGTGACTGTTCTGAGATAGAGGCTGAACTAGTAGATTTGTTCAAGCATATCAAATATTACAAGCCAAGTTTTAATTCTCCCAAAACCTTCAGTGTAATTACAAATTTAGATTACGAGAGTAGTGTCGTCTATGTTGATTCTTTATTATTTATTTCTTTAGATATGTTTTTAGGGGCTGATAGTGATGTCTATGCAAGCTTCCCAAAGTATTTAACTAATAATTATACAAAAGCTCATCTCGGTGTATCGGTTGCTAGTGAAATAATTAAAAAGGAATTTCATTTTAATAATGGTCGAACATTTTTAGATAGAATGATTTATCAAGGGAAAGTTCTTTTTTTGCTTCAATCATTATTACCTCAAGTCACTAGAAAAGAAATATTAGGATATGAAGAAGCTAAATTTCAATGGGCCCTATTAAATGAATCTCAAATATGGGCTTATTTTATAAGTAATGAATTGTTATATAGTACAGATCAAAAATTAAATGCAAGATTTATAAATACGGCACCTTTTTCTAAATTTTATTTAGATATGGATAAGGAATCTCCTGGTGGAATTGCTTGTTGGATAGGTTGGAATATTGTTGACTCGTATATGAGAAATAATAAAAAGTCTTTGCAAGAATTATTAAAAATGGACACAGAGACGATATTTAGAAAATCAAAATACAAGCCTAAAAAATAACTTTATAATTTGCTGTAAATAAAAAAAACACCTTGTTAAAGGTGTTTTTTTTATGAATATATTTTTATTTCTGAAGTTCTTCCTTCTTTTTATTAAAAAAGGATTTTTTAGCTCTTGGCCATAGGTTATTAGAAGTATTAACATCTGCTGTTTCCATATCTGGATCCACAACTATCGTTTTAATTTCCTTATCAGAAGTAATTATCTTTTGAATTTCTTTGTCGTTCTTTCTCCAAATTTTAGCAGGATAGGTAATTCGTTCTTTAGAGTTATCGCTATACGTGTATTCAACTATTATAGGCATAACTAAACCTCCTGGTTTTTCAAAAGTTATTTCGTAAAAATACTTTGGTATTTTAGCGTCTGCTCTACGTTCATAATTTTTATCAATATGTTTAGATAGAATTTTTATGTCCATTGCATTTTTAGGTTCTCCTTCCGTAATAGAATCTTTCGATAAATAGATACTTGGGTTAATTTGTTTTTCAGTTAATCCGTAGTAATCTTTCGCAAATTTTATAACTTTTTTAGTTGGCTTATTTGTAATTCTATATAATTCAACATTTTTAATACCTATATCGGTAACATCCGTAGTATAAAACCATCCTCTCCAAAACCAATCTAAGTCCATGCCAGAAGCATCTTCCATAGTTCTAAAGAAATCTTCAGGAGTTGGGTGCTTAAACATCCATCTTTGTGAATAAGTTCTAAAAGCATAATCGAATAATTCTTCTCCTAAAATAGTTTTTCTAAGCATATATAAACCAGCAGCTGGTTTTGCATAAGCATTAGGCCCTAATTGATGAATATTATCAGCTTGTGTCATAATGGGATCAATATTGCTTTGATCTCCCGACATATAAGGAATAACATCTTTAGGTAAATTTCTTGTGTTAAAATCTTTATCGAATGAAAGTTCTGTTAGGGTTTCAATAAATGAATTTATACCTTCATCCATCCATGCCCATTGACGCTCATCAGAATTAACAATCATTGGAAAGAAGTTGTGACCTACTTCATGTGTTATTACTCCAATCATGGCATCTCTTGTTCTTTTAGAATAAGATCCATCAGGTCTTGGTCTTCCATAGTTCCAGCAAATTTGTGGATATTCCATCCCTTGGTTTTTAGAATGTACAGAGATTGCCTTATGGTATGGGTAATCAAAAGAATATTTAGAATATTCTTTTAAGGTATGTGCTACCACTTTGGTAGAAAATTCTTCCCATAATGGATTTCCTTCTTTAGGGTATAAAGAATAAGCCATTACTTTTTTACCATTAATTTTTACAGCCATTCCATCCCAAATAAATTTTCTAGAGGAAGCAAAAGCAAAATCACGGACATTTTTAGCATCAAAAGTCCAAGTTTTAGTTTCTTTACTGCGTTTTTTTTCAGCTTCTTCAGCTTCTTTTTGTGAAATTATGATATAAGGTTTATCATAAGATTCTTGAGCTTTTTCAAAGCGTTGGTATTGCGCTTTTGTCAATACCTTTTTAGGGTTTTTTAAAACACCGGTCGCATTAAGGATATGATCCTTAGGAGTTGTAATGTTTACTTTAAAATTTCCAAACTCTAGAGCAAATTCACTACCTCCCCAAAATTGCAAATTTTGCCAACCCTCAACATTATTGTAAACTGCTAAACGAGGATAAAACTGTGCTATTACGTACAGATTATTTCCATCTTGTGAAAAATGCTCATAACCAGAACGGTCTCTTAATGGAACATGATTATTAATATTATACCACCATTTAATGTTAAATTTAAATTTTTTACCAGCAGCTAATGGCTTTGGTAATTCAACACGCATCATGGTTCTATTAATTGTATAACGCAAAGCATTTCCTTGTTTGTCTTTTACGTGTAGAATATTAAAGCCACCATCAAAAGGTTTTTCAATAAATTTTGCGGTAAATTTTTCAGGACTGTAAAGTAATTCAGGTCCACCACCTTCAATATCTGGACTTTTAGAGTCTTTTGCTCTTTTGTTTTGGTCTAATTGAACCCATAAATATTCTAAAGTATCTTCAGAATTATTGTGATATACAATATCTTCCTCTCCATTTAATTTTTGATTTTCTTCATCAAGAATAATATCCATACTGTAGTCAACTTGTTGTTGCGTATAGTTTACGCCCGGTGCTCCTGATGCTGTATGCTGACTATTTGGTGTTGCAAACTCATCTTTAAGTTGTTTAAACTTATTGTGGTTTTTGTGTCCTGTCAGAGTGTTTTTTATTTCAGTTTTTTGTGCAAAACTTAAAGAGAATGCAAACAATAGGAAAGCAATAAATGCAAAGTTATTTTTTTTCATAAATAGGTATTTCATAAGGGGCAAAGTTAATTATTGTATTGAGGGAATGATGTTAAAAATTTATTAAACATTTGGGATTGCTAGCATTAAGAATAAAGCTTTTATTTTGCTTTATAGCATGGAATTTAATGATGTTCTTTTGCTCTTCAAAAGAGCTTGTTAAAATTTGATTGCCAACCTCAAGTTTTTTTAAAGTAGGAATATTTGATATTTCAAGATAAAACACAACCTGGTCATTTTCGTATTCAGAACCTATATATTCGAAATGTATTAGCGAATTGTTTATGATAAAAGATAATTTTTTTTGAAGATAGTTTCTATAAATATCATTTACATTTTTTGGTTCTCGATCGGTAGCTAATTCAATGTCTGTTTCTAAAGAAGTATTTAGTTCATTTTGTAAATCATCAATAAAAATTCTGGAAATTATCTGAAGTGAATTTTGCTCTGGCACATAATTTATTTGTGTAATGCTAATATAATATTTATGAGCCGCAAAAGAAGAGCATAGTAGTAACAATAGTACGACTAGCAGATTTAGTCTTTTCATAAATTGTGGGTATAAGATGTAAAGATGCCATTTTATAAGGATAAATACAATAAATAAATGTTAGTCTTTTATTAAGATTTTCTTGTTAACTTTTGCTCCTTATAATTATGTAAATTAGAGTTTATGAGAAATATGATTATTGCTAGTTCTTCAACGGTATATGGTTCTGGTTATCTTGAGTATTTACGCCCCGTACTGTTGAAATTGTATGCTGGGGTAGAAGAAATTTTGTTTATTCCTTTTGCTAGACCTGGAGGAGTAAGTCATGATGAGTATACGGAAATTGCCAGAAAAGGTTTGAGTTTTCTAAATATACAGGTTAAAGGAATTCATGAATTTGAAAACTTAAAAGAAGCTGTGACAAACGCTCAGGCAATTTTTGTAGGCGGAGGGAACACGTTTGTTTTGGTAAATGAATTGTATGAGGAAAATTTGATTGATTTATTAAAAGATAAAATTAATAAAGGAACTCCTTATTTAGGTACGAGTGCCGGAAGTAATATTTGTGGAATAACAATGCAAACTACGAATGATATGCCCATTGTTAAACCACCTTCTTTTAAAACTTTTGGGTGTTTGTCTTTTAATATAAACGCACATTTTTTAGAAGCTGACAAAAATTCTACACACCTTGGAGAAACAAGAGAAACACGAATAAAAGAATATCATGTGTATAACAGTACTCCTGTATTAGGTTTACAAGAGGGTAGTTGGTTAGAAGTTAATGATGTTATTGTTTTAGGAGGGGAACTCAATGCATTTTGGTTTGATAAAGATTTTCCTGTAAAAATATGTCCACCTAGTACTGTGTTTGAAGTATAGGTAGTAAATAACAAAAAGGGCTACTCATAATTAAGTAGCCCTTTTTGTTTTATAGTAGTTTTTACTAGTATGGAACTCTATCCGTAATTTTAAGTCCATATCCTGTCATTCCAACTCGTTTCTTTATCACGTCAGAATTAGAAATTAATTTCAAGTTATAAATATCTAAATCATGTAAAATCTGTGCACCTATTCCAAAATCTTTATCATCCATATTAGTTCCAGATGAAGTAGGTTTAGTATTAGAAGATTTTAAGTTTTGTAAACGCTGTAATAAGTTAAAAGATTGTTTTTCTTGGTTAATAAACACAACAGCACCTTTTTCTTCTTCGTTAATTAAAGAAAATATTTTTTGAAGTTTTTCGTCTATATTATTTTGAAGTGTACCTAAGATATCATTTCCAAAAGAATTAGGAGTAATTTTCACTAATACACTCTCATCTTTTTTCCAATTACCTTTTGTTAAGGCAATATGGATTTGATCATTAGTAGTTTGGTTGTAAGCTCTTAATCTAAATTGCCCAAAGCGAGTTTGAACATCAAAATCTTCAATTTTTTTTATCAAAGAATCATGTTGCATTCTATAAGAAACAAGATCTTCTATTGAAATTAATTTTAAATCAAATTTCTTAGCAACTACTCTTAATTCTGGTAAACGTGCCATACTACCATCTTCATTTAGTATTTCTACTAAAATTCCTGAAGGATTTAAACCAGCCAAACGAGCCAAATCAACAGCAGCTTCTGTATGTCCAGTTCTTCTTAAAACACCACCTTTTTTAGCTTTTAAAGGAAAAATATGCCCAGGACGGCCTAAATCTATAGGACGTGTGTTTTTCTCGGTTAAGGCATAGATTGTTTTAGATCTATCATGGGTAGAAATACCAGTAGTACATCCATTACCTATTAAATCAACAGAAACGGTAAACTGCGTATTGTGTAAAACAGTATTGTCGTTTACCATCATGTTTAAACCTAGTTCCTCACAGCGCTCTTCAATTAACGGAGCACAAATTAATCCACGTCCATGCATTGCCATAAAGTTGATCATTTCTGGAGTAACTTTTTCCGCAGCAGCAATAAAATCTCCTTCATTTTCTCTGTCTTCATCATCAACAACAATAACTACTTTTCCTGCTCTAATATCAGCAATAGCTTCTTGTATGGTGTTCAACTTCATCTCTTCTGTTTGTGTTGCTTTATTTGTCATCACCTATTCGGTTGTTTTTGTTTTTTTAAAACGTTGTACGATATTTTTGATTGGCATAGTAAATTTGTCAAAATTAATCAATCCAATTCCTTTAGTAGCTCTTTTTGTAAGAAAAAATGCAAATGGTAGTAGTATTACAGTTGCAAACCAGCCTCCCATAGTTGAAGAAATTGAGCTTTCTTCAGCAATATTTCTTCCCAGAGAATTTACGAAGAAGTATACTACAAAAATTAATATAGCCAGCACCATTGGCAGTCCAAAACCTCCTTTTCTTATCAACGAACCTAGTGGAGCACCTATAAAAAATAGTAACAGACATGATAGAGAAAAAGCCAAACGATAATGGAACTCATAGTCGTATAAGTTTAATCTTTTTCTATTTGTTTTATAACTTTCTTTGAAAACGGATATAGAGCGTAAAGGTTTTCTGATATTAATAAGTGCAGAATGTGTTATATTAACTTTTTCTTTTAAGTCGAAATTCTCTAACAATTCTTCTGAAACATTCTTAGGAAGTATACTGTCTGGTTTTTTATAAAGTTCTTCTGCGTTGTTTCTATTATAAAATGATTCTGCTTTTGATTTTAGATACCTATCATAGCTCATTTTCAATGTGTCAGATTGATGTGAAAGCTGATTGATATTTAGCATCATATAATGCGTTTTATATTTTTCTAAGTCTAATTGATTGTCATTAAATGAGGAAATATCAATATTTACTTTATAGGTGTCAAATTTGGCAGCAGAACCTGGCATTTTATCTTTTTCTTTTCTCTTTTTTCTGTCCTCTGTATGATCTTTATAATAATAACCATCAGTAAGGTGTAAAGTCATATATTTACTTCCCTCTTTCGTGGTAATTTCACCTTTTTTTGCTGTAATACAAATATCATTTTTCTTACCACCATGTAAATCATAAATTTTCACATTTTTAAGTAAGTTTTCTTTTGGACCATATTTTTTTTCAAAATAAATACTATATCCAGGTATTTCTGTATTGAAACTCCCTTCAATAAGAGCTAAAGCTGGTTTGGTTTTTTTCATGTTGAATAATAAATTCCGTTGCTTTAAAGAGGCATAAGGGTAAATATTATTCAAAAACAAAAAATTGACTGCACTAATAATTAATGTAAGAAATACCAATGGGCGTATAAATCTTTTTAAAGAAATTCCTGCAGATTTTATAGCTGCCATTTCATATTTTTCAGAAAGATTTCCAAGCGCCATAATAGATGACAATAAAACACCAATGGGTAGGGCAGTGGGGGTGACTTGTAAAGAGGTATAACCTAAAAACTTAAATATATAAAAAATGTCAATTCCTTTTCCAGCAATATCGTCAAAGGCAAACCATAAAAATTGCATGACTAATACAAACATT
>JBHOTE010000038.1:0-17024 GCA_042584125.1 Bacteroidota bacterium | reverse complement strand
TTTTGGGTAATGTTAAAGATCAAAGTGGAATGCCTGTTCCGGGTGTTAATGTTGTTTTAGATGGAACATCTAAAGGAGCAGTTACAGATTTTGATGGTAATTATTCTATAGATAATATAGAAGATGGAATTTACAAGGTATTAGCAACCTATGTTGGATATGCCAAATTTTCTGAGAGTGTGACTGTTCAAGGAGCAAATACTACACTAAATATTACATTAATTGAAGATGCTCAGTCTTTAGATGAAATTATTGTTACAGGTGTAGTAAATCCTAAATCTAAAATAGAATCTAGTATTTCTGTTTCTACAATGAATGTTAAGCTTATAGAGCAGGCATCCCCTAGAAGTGCAGGTGAGCTTTTTAGAAACGTACCTGGTATTCGTGCTGAATCTTCTGGAGGAGAAGGAAATGCGAATTTTAATGTGCGTGGTGTTCCTGTGTCTTCGGGAGGGTCTAGATATTTTCAAATTCAAGAAGATGGTTTGCCGTTAAATTTATTTGGTGATACTTCTTTTGGTAATGCTGATAACTACTTAAGAATTGATTCTAATGTTGGTAGAGTTGAAGCTATTAGAGGAGGTTCTGCATCTACACAGACCTCTAATGGTCCTGCAGGTATCATTAATATGATTAGTAAAACTGGTAAATCAGAGGGAGGATCTATAGGAACAACTTTTGGCTTAGATTATCAAACAAACAGGTTGGATTTTGAATATGGAACTCCTATTGGTGATGGCTTGTCTTATCACATAGGTGGGTTTATGAGAACTGGTGAAGGGCCAAGAAAAATTGGTTATCAAGGTAATAAAGGTGGGCAATTTAAAGCAAATCTTACGAAAACATTTGAAAACGGTTATGTGCGTACGTATGTAAAATATTTAAATGACAAATCAGTTATGTATTTACCAATGCCAATGTTGTTAAAAGGAGATAATTCAAATCCTACGTATGATAATTTACCTGGTTTTGATATTACTTCTGATGCTGTGCATTCTGCATATTTACAACAAAGTGCAGGTACTTCTCCTTTTGATGGTACAAGACATGTAAATGATGTAAGAAGCGGAAATAATCCTGTTTCTAAATCTATTGGAGCTGAGTTTTCTTTTGAATTAGATAATGATTGGAAAGTTTCAGGAAAAGCTAGATATTCTAATAATAGTGGGGAATGGGTTGCGCCTTTTACAGCTGGTGTTGGAACTGTTGCAGAAATGGAAACTTTGGCAAGAACAGCTTCTAATGCTACAGGATCGTTAGTTTATTCGGATGGAGCAAGAGAGGCTTTTAATCCATCAAATGGATTGGCTCAAGTTTTACATATGTTTGATGTATCGGTTGATGATTTAAGTAACTTTTTTAGTGATGTAAAAGTAAGTAAGAAAATTAATGATAATATTGGAGTTACAGCAGGAATGTTTACGGCTACTCAAAACACTAAAATTGGATGGCAATGGAATTCGTTTTTGTCTGAAGTAAAAGGTGGAGGAAAAGCAAGGTTAGCTGATTTTGATGGTTTTTCTAGAAATGGACAGTTTTCTTATGGGACTCCTGTATGGGGTAACTGTTGTCAACGTAAATACAATACAGTACATAATGTAAATTCACCTTATGTTGGTGTTGATGCAAGTATAAATGAAAAATTAAATTTTGATGGTAGTGTTCGTTTTGAAAATGTTCGTGTAAATGGTAACATTCAAGGAGGACCTACAAGTCAAGGTAACTTTGACTATGATGGAAATGGAACAATTGAAGGCATTGAAGAATCTGTACCAGTTATTATTGGTAATGCGGGGCAAATTGTAAATGATGATTATAATTTTATTTCTTATTCAGCAGGACTTAACTATAAAGTAAATGAAGGTACAGCTATGTTTGCAAGATATAGTTCTGGGGCTTCTGGAAGGGCAGCAGATAGAAATTCTTATGGAACAGATGGGTTAGGAGATGTTCAATATGATGAATTGTCTCAATTAGAAGTTGGTTACAAGAAAAGACTAGAGAATGGGGTATTGAATCTAACAGGTTTTATGAGTAATACAAATGAAGGAATCAGTAACGAGTTGAATAGAACAGTTGGTAATCCATTTAAAGCTTTAGGTTTAGAAGCAGAAACAGCCTTAGCATTTGGTGATAATATATCAGTTAATGGTTCTTTTACTTGGACTAAGGCAGAAATTGATGGTGGAGTAAATAAAGGAAACACACCAAGAAGACAAGCTGAGTTGGTTTATAATATATCGCCATCTTATAATTTTGGAGAAAACAAAGAGCATAGTTTTGCTTTGAGTGTTTTAGGAACATCTAAATCTTATGCTCAAGATGATAACGATTTAGTGATGCCTGCATATGCATACTTTAATTTAATTGGAAGAGCTGGATTAACACAAGGTCTTTCTTTAGTGGTAAGTGTAAATAATGTTTTTGATACTGTAGGTATTACAGAGGTTGAAGGTAATGGTGATGGTGCTTTTGGAACAAACCGTTTAGTAAGAGCTAGGTCAATCAGTGGCCGTTCTTCTACATTGTCTTTACAATATAAGTTTTAAGGATTAGAATTGGTTAGATCCGTTAATAGTAGGGTTGGGAGTGAGAACTTCCAGCTCTTTGTTAACATAAATTTTTTCACAAATATGAGAAAGATCATCTTTTTATTTTTCGTTTCCTTGTCTATGGTTAGTTTTAGTCAGGATTTAGGAAGAGTTTCAGGTTCTCTAACAACAACTAAAGAATCAAAAACAATGATTGTATACGGTAGTGATACTTGTCACTATTGCTTGGATGCAAAGGCTTATTTAAAAGAAAATAAAATAAATTTTATTTATTACGATGTAGATGTAAATATTTTGAAGCAAAGAGAAATGCTGATTAAAATACAAGAAGCAGGGTTGTCTGTAGATAATTTATCGCTTCCAGTTATCCACAAGGATGGTGAAATTTTTATGAATAATGGAGACTTTGATATCTTTCTTAAAAAACTAAAAGTAAAAAAATAATAAGATGCAAAAAAAACCAAACTTAAGTTTCTGGCAAATATTTAATATGAATGTGGGGTTCTTAGGAATTCAATTCAGTTTTGGTTTGCAGCAAACTGCCGTCAATCCAATATTTTCATTTTTAGGAGCACATCATGAAGATTTACCGCTATTGAATCTTGCTGGACCCGTTACAGGTTTAATTATTCAACCTATAATTGGGGCTATTTCGGATAAAACCTGGTCTCCTCGTTGGGGTAGGCGTAAGCCATTCTTTTTAATAGGAGCATTAATTGGTAGTTTGTGTTTGTTTGCATTTCCTTTTAGTCCAACATTATGGTTTGCTGTTGGATTGTTATGGATTCTTGATGTTGGGAATAATATGGCAATGGAACCTTACCGTGCCTTTGTGGGTGATAAATTACCTGATAATCAATTGAGTTTTGGTTACCAAATGCAGAGTTTATTTGTAGGAGCAGGAATTGTTCTGGCAAATGCATCTATTTTTCTTTTTCAAGATTGGTTTGGTGGAGCAGAAGTAGTTCAAGCAGATAGTGGTATTCCTAATTGGTTGTATTATTCTTTTTTTATTGGGGCTATATTGTCAGTTTCAACCATTTTGTGGTCTGTATTAAAAACACCGGAAATTCCACCTTCCGAAAGAGAGTTTGATGAGATTAAAAAACACAATGCGTTACCTTTTTTTGAAAGAATAAAAACGCCATTTATAGAGATCGTTGAAGCAATAAAAGACATGCCTAAATTAATGAGGAAACTGTCATGGGTTTATTTGTTTCAATGGTATGCCTTATTTGTGTATTGGCAATTTATTTCCCCAATGTTTGAAGAAAGTTTGAATTTTGATAAGTCTGAAGCTCTAAGTCAAGCAGCGAAAATGAATACGACATATAACATTTCTACCATTGTTTTTGCTTTAGCATTAGTCCCTTTGGCTCTTAAATATGGTGGTAAAAAAGTATATGTGTTTAGTCTGTTTTTAACAGGTGCAGCTATGGTTTGTATACCTTATATTCAAGATCCTTTATTGGTAGTATTACCAATGGTCTTTTTTGGTATAGGTTGGGCAGCTATGATGGGGATTCCGTATACAATGGTATCTAAAATAGTTCCACAAGAACGACGAGGTGTTTATATGGGTATATTAAATATGATGATTGTTATTCCTATGGGAATTCAAACATTAACTTTTGGACCAGTAGTAAAAAACTTATTAAATAATAGTGCTGTGAATGCCATACTATTTGGAGGTGTGTTTTTTGTAATCGCTGGAGTTTTGGCATTACGCCTCAAGGAACCTAAACCCGATGAAAATGATGATGAAGTAATAGTTACAGGTGGAGGAGGTCATTAATTTATTAATCATTCGAATTAATTGTGTTCAAATTAGTTCGTTTTATAAACAGATTCGTTTTGAAAAATAATATAAAAGATGTTGATATTTTATGTGTAGGAGAAGTACTTGTTGATTTTATTGGACATCAAACAGGAGTACTGATTAACAATACAAGAGATTATCATAGATATTTGGGGGGATCACCTGCTAATGTAGCTATGAATTCATCAAGATTAGGGTTGAATTCGGTAATGGTTGCAACTGTTGGCGAAGATGGTTTCGGTGAATATATTTTAGAAAGACTTGGAGATGTAGGTGTATATACAGGCTTTGTTAAAACGATTAGAAATAAACCTACAAGTGTTATTTTTGTATCAAGAACGGATAGTACACCAGATTTTATTCCGTATCGTAAAGCTGATTCTTTTATTTTGGAAGATCAAATTCCGAAAGAATTACTATCTCAGGTTAATATATTTCATACCACATGTTTTGCCTTGAGCAAAAAACCTGCACAAGAAACTATTTTAATAAAAGCACAAGAAGCATTTGACTTGAATTGTAAATTAAGTATTGATGTTAATTATGCGGAAAAATTATGGAGTAGTCGTGAAGATGCATTACAAGTAATAAAAGCTTATTGTAAGTTCAATCCATTGGTTAAAGTTAGTGAAGATGACATGCTTAGGCTTTTTGAGGAAGAGTTGCCACACAATCAAATATTTGAGTTCTTTCACAATGAAGGTGTGGACACTGTTTGTTTAACACTTGGAAGCAAAGGTGTTAAATTATCTCAAAAAGAAAAGAAACTAATTCAATTACCTGCAATAAAAATAGAAAATGTTCAAGACGCAACAGGTGCGGGAGATGCTTTTTGGTCAGGGTTTTTATTCGCTTATATTAAAGAAAAACCTGTTGAAAAATGTTTAGAGGTGGCGCTGCAATTGGCAGCTTTAAAACTTCAAAATGTAGGTCGATTACCAGACAATATCAACATATTATCAGAACTTTTATAACACTATAAATAATGTCAAAAAATTCTACTATTAGTAACGGAGTAATGTTAAATGCTTATCCAGACAGTATAGGTGTAAATCTACACGATATGGTTTCCATGTTGCAAATGCCGCAATTCAAAGATGTTTTTTCTTTATTTTATGTGTTGCCAACTTTCTTCAATAGTGATTTAGATAGGGGGTTTTCAATCATTGATTATAATTTGAATGAAGATTTAGTCTCTAAAGAGGATTTAGAAGCACTTGAGGAGCTCGATATACAATTGAAATTTGATATTGTTTTAAATCATTTATCGGTAGCATCTCCACAATTTAAAGATTTACTAAAGCATGGTAATCAATCAAAGTATAAGGATTTTTTTATTAATTGGAATTCTTTCTGGGAAGGGAACGGCAATATGGGAGAGGATGGTGTTGTTATTCCTCATAAGGAATTTCTAAATAAATTATTTATGAGGAAATCAGGGCTGCCAATTTTAAAAGTTCTTTTTCCTGATGGAACAGAAAAACCTTATTGGAATACTTTTTACCAACAAGTTACCTATAATAAGATTCAAGTTAATAATCTAAATAAGATTCAAGGATTAGATTTGGATGTGGCCGAATCCATTTGTAATAAAATTAATGCTACAATTGATGAAAATAGAAATATATTAGAAATAGATTTTGAAACAGCGACTCCTTTGCGAAACGAAATACTAGAAATAGTAAATAAAAATCGTTCCTATTTAGGTCAAATGGATGTGAATGCAAATTCAGAATTGGTATGGGACTTTTATGAAGAAACTTTGAAGAAAGTAAGTGACTTTGGTTGTAAAATATTAAGATTGGATGCCTTTGCTTATCTTCATAAGGAAATAGGACAGTCAAATTTTTTTAATAAACCAGGTACATGGGAGCATTTAGAGCGTATTAAACGAATTGCTGCTAAAAATGATTTAACTCTTCTGCCAGAAATTCATGCCGAATATGGCTTGCACTTGCATGATGAAGTTGCTACTGAAGGGTATCAAATTTATGATTTTTTCCTGCCTGGATTAATGATTCATACGTTAGAGACTAAATCAAATAAAGCTTTAGTGAAATGGATAAAGGAAGTCGTGGCCAAAGGTTATAAAACGGTAAATATGCTTGGCTGCCATGATGGTATTCCTGTTCTTGATTTAAAAGGAAAAGAAGTTGATGGAGTCTATAATCAAGGGTTGTTAGAGGACTTTGAAATTGAAGCCATTATGAATAAAATAATGGAACGTGGTGGTAGGGTAAAAAACTTATATGATCCTTCAGGAAAAAAAATATCTTATTATCAGGTAAATGCTACCTTTTTTAGTGCGTTGGGTGAAGATGAGCAAAAGTTATTAGTGGCAAGAGCTATTCAAATGTTTATGCCTGGAATTCCTCAGGTTTGGTATTTAGATATTTTTGCAGGAAAAAATGATTACGCAGCAGCTGATAATGGAGGGAGTGGTGGTCATAAGGAAATTAACCGTACAACCCTTGGTTTAGATGATGTTATAAAGGGTCTGGAAAAAAGTGTAGTTTTAAACCAACTTAAATTGATGCATTTAAGAAATACATCTAAAGCTTTTTTAGGTGAGCTATTTATTAATGATGATTCTGAAACTGAAATTAAGATAGAATGGATTAATAATAACGATTTTGCATGTTTAAAGGTGGATTTAAAAACAAATACTTTTACGCTTGAATACTCACAAGATGACTTAACTAAAACTGAAGGTTTTAATTTCTTGTAAATTAATTGGAATATCTTTTTTAGAGTATAGTTTGGAAGGTGTTTGTTGAATATAAAAAATGATATTTATCAATTAAACTATAATACTCTGGCTCCAGGGTATTTTTTTTGGATTAAATTCAAGACGCGATCTGCTTCTAATCTAGTTCTATAGACCTCTGTTTGTATTTTCCACTCTGGAACTTTATAGGTACGAAACACTTTAATGTCCGGGAAATTCTTTTTGAATTTTGCAATTTTATTTATGGCCATTTTTTCATTTCCATTATACAACTGAATGCAGAATCCGTTCTTAATACTCTTATTATAAGCTCTTTTCTTGTAGATTAGACTATCTAAACTAGAAAGCGATTTTTGTGCATTTACAGTATTGGCAAGTGTGCAGATAAATAAAGCGGCTAAAAATTGTTTAATTTTCATGTATAAAAATATTTTTGCAAAAATAAATTATTGTGAATTAATAAATTGCAGATTGTGTTATTTAGAATAAATATAAATTGTGCGATGCGAACCTATTTTAATTTACAATTTTGGTAAATAGTAGTACTTTTGCTCAAAATTTTTGGGTTACGAAATCCTTTTCTTAGACGAAAAAATCGTGCCAAAATAGATAGAAAATTTATATTTTATAGTATGAAAAGTGTGAAAAAACACAGTCGAATCTCGAGATTAGTCATGACTAGTCTTACTTTGTTATTCCTTTTTACCTTTAATTTGTCAGCTCAAGGAGATGCAAAAGCAGGAAAAAGTTTGTTTAATGCTAATTGTGCCGCATGTCACAAATTAGATAAAAAACTAGTAGGGCCAGCTTTAGGTAAAATTTCCGAACGTAGAGAATTAGCTTGGTTGAAAGCTTGGATTAAAGACAATAATGCGCTGAGAGCTTCTGGTGATGCTGATGCAATTGCTGTTTTTGAAGAGTACAACAGTATGCCTATGTCTGCTTTTCCTCAGTTGTCTGATGCGGATATCGAAAACATTATTGCGTATACAGATGCAGATCCAGTGAAAAAAGTTGATGCTGCTGTAGCGGCTTCAACAGAGGAAGGAGTAGTTAAGGAAGGTTCTTCAGATTGGATATCTTATATCGTTTTGTTAGTTATTGCAGGACTTATTATTTGGGTTTATTTTAAAAGCGATAATGGTTTCTTAAAAATTGTAGCAACAATTATATTGTTGTTCAACTTGGCTTATTTTGGGTTTACAGCTTTAATGAATATAGGTGTGGATCAAGATTACCAGCCAATACAGCCTATTGCTTTCTCTCATAAAATTCACGCAGGTGATAATAAGATCGATTGTCAATACTGTCACTCTTCTGCAAAAAACAGTAAAACATCAGGAATTCCTTCGGTAAATGTTTGTATGAACTGTCATAAAAATATTTCTGAGGTTGCGGATGATACACAAATAGCTTCTATGGGACTTGGTAAAGCAGGTTTGGATGGAGAGATTCAAAAGTTATACAAAGCAGCAGGTTGGGATTCTGATAAGTTAGAATACACAGGTGAAACAGAACCTATTAAATGGGTTCGTGTTCATAATCTTCCTGATTTTGCATACTACAATCACTCTCAGCACGTAACAGTTGGTGGCTTAAAATGTCAAAAATGTCACGGTCCAGTTGAAGAGATGGATGAGGTTTATCAATATTCTCCATTAACTATGGGATGGTGTATCGACTGTCACAAAGAGACTAAGGTTAAAATGGAAGGAAATGGATACTACAAAAACATACATGAAGAATTATCTAAAAAGTATGGTGTAGATAAAGTGACTGTCGCTCAAATGGGAGGGAAAGAATGTGGAAAATGTCACTATTAATCAATTATTAAGTTTATAAATACCTATATATAACATGGCATCTAACAGAAAATACTGGAAAAGTGTTGAAGAACTAAACGAAAATAGTTCGATTGTTGCTAAGCTTGAAGAAAATGAGTTTGTATCAGATATTGCTACAGATGAATTTTTAGGAGATAAAGAGACTTTAGAAGAATCTTCTACTTCTCGTCGTGACTTTTTAAAATATGTTGGGTTTTCAACAGCAGCTGCTTCTTTGGCAGCCTGTGAAGGTCCGGTTAGAAAATCAATTCCTTACATTGTAAAACCAGAAGAAATAACTCCTGGAATAGCTAATTATTATGCAACTACTGTTGCTGATGGATATGATTTTGCTAACGTATTAGTAAAAACAAGAGAGGGTAGACCAATTTTAATTAAGCCAAATAAATTGGCAAATGGTACTACAAATGCTCGTGTACAAGCATCTGTACTTTCTTTATATGATAGTTTACGATTAAAAGGACCTAAAGCTAATGGAAATGCTATCTCTTGGTCTGACGCAAATGGTCAAATTAAAGCAACTTTAGAGGAGTTAAAAGCTAAAGGAGAGAAAGTAGTGTTGTTAACAGGAACTTTAGCAAGTCCTTCTACAGAGAAGTTGATTGCGAATTTTGCTGTTGCTAACGGTAATGTACAACATGTTCAATACGATGCTTTATCTGAATCTGCAACATTAGATGCGTTTCAGGAAGTATATGGAACTAGAGCTTTACCAAATTATGATTTTTCTGAAGCAGGTGTGATTGTTTCTATCGGAGCAGATTTCTTAGGAGATTGGCAAGGTGGTGGTTTTGAAAAAAGCTATACGGCAGGTAGACAAGTTGCAACGGGTAAAATGTCTCGTCATATCCAAGTAGAGTCTAATATGTCTCTTACGGGTTCTAATGCTGATAAAAGAATTGTAGTAAAACCTTCGGAGCAAGTTTATGCTTTGATTAATTTATACAATGCTGTAACTGGAGAGAATTTGCCTTCAAAAGCAACTCCAAAAGATGCGGATATTAAAAAAGCTGCTAAACAATTAAAGAAAGCAGGTTCAAAAGCAGTTGTTGTTACAGGAATTCAAGATAAAAATGCACAGTTAATAGCATTGGCTTTAAACAGTGCTTTAGGTAGTTCAATTATTGATACTGCCGCTGTAAAATATACAAGACAAGGTAATGATGCTGATGTTCTGCAATTAGTTGCGGATATGAAAGCTGGTAAAGTTGGAGCTGTAATCACTTACGGTGCCAACCCAGTTTATACTTTAGCTAACAGTGCTGATTTTGTAGAGGGATTGAAAAAAGTGAAGCTTTCTGTTGCTTTTGCAACTAGCGAAGATGAGACAGCGAGTATTGCTCAATACGCTTTACCAACACCTCATTATTTAGAAGCTTGGGGAGATGTTCAAATTTCTGCAGGTTCTTATAGCTTAACGCAACCTACTATCAATCCATTATTTGACACAAAACAATTTCAAGATTGTTTATTAGATTGGTCAGGTAGTTCGGAAGCTTATTATGAATTCTTAAAGAATTCATGGGCTGCTGATATCTTAAATGGAACTTCATGGAATCAAGCATTGCATGATGGTTTATTTACTACTAAAGCAGAGCAATTGTCAGCAAATAGTATTGATGCTTCTGCTGCAGCTTCAGCCTTAAAATCAGCTACGAAAACAGGCGACTTTGAATTGACGTTATTTGCTTCTACTGCTATTGGTGATGGACAGCAAGCTAACAATCCTTGGTTGCAAGAATTGCCAGATCCTCTAACAAGAGCGGCATGGGATAATTACTTAACTATTTCACAAGCGGATGCAACTGCCTTAGGTTTTTCTAATCCTGTTCAGGATAACGGAGCTATTAATGGTGACTATGCAAATGTGACAGTAAATGGTGTTGTTTTGGAAAATGTACCTGTTTTAATTCAACCTGGTCAAGCAAGAGGTTCTTTTGGTTTGGCTGTTGGATATGGTAAAACAAAAGCAATGAAATCTGATATGCAAGTAGGTGTAAATGCCTATACGTTAGCACAGGGGTTGAAATTGGTTCAAATAGCTTCTATTGAAAAAGTTGCAGGGACTCACAAATTTGCTTGTGAGCAATTGCAACATACAATTGCTGGTAGATATGAAATTTTAAAAGAAACATCTTTAGCTTCATACAACGATGCTAGTTTAGATCCTAAAGAATCATGGAATCAAGTGTCTAAGGTTTCTTTAAAACACGAGGAGGTTTCTGTTAATGATGTGGATTTATGGGATGATCAAGATAGAAGTATAGGTCACCACTTTAATTTATCTATAGATTTATCTGACTGTACTGGATGTGGTGCTTGTGTAGTAGCATGTCACGCTGAAAATAATGTTCCTGTAGTTGGGAAACATGAAGTACGTGTAGGTAGAGATATGCACTGGTTGCGTATTGATAGATATTATTCTTCTGAATTAGATGCGACATCAGAAGAAAGAACAGATAACGTAAATACAACTTCTGACTCTGTTGATGATTATTACAATTTGGAGGTGCCTGCAGAAAATCCTCAGGTAGCTTACCAACCTGTAATGTGTCAACACTGTAACCATGCTCCATGTGAAACTGTTTGTCCAGTTGCGGCAACATCACACGGTCGTCAAGGTCAAAACCAAATGGCTTACAACAGATGTGTTGGTACAAGATATTGTGCAAATAACTGTCCTTATAGAGTTCGTCGTTTCAACTGGTTCAAATACAATGAAAATTCTGAGTTCGATTTCAATATGAATGATGATTACGGAAAAATGGTATTGAATCCTGATGTTGTTGTTCGTTCAAGAGGGGTTATGGAAAAATGTTCATTCTGTATTCAGTCTACGCAACAAGTTATTTTGAATGCGAAGAAAGAAGGAAGAAAAGTAGCACCAGGCGAGTTTAACAATGCCGTGGCTTGTTCTTCTGCTTGTACTACTGGAGCTTTAGTCTTTGGTGATGTAAACGAAGAAAAGGATGAAATCGTTGAAAAGAAAGCAGATAAAAGAATGTATCGTTTACTTGAGGCTATTGGAACAGATAATAATGTACTATACCAAGTAAAAGTTAGAAATACAGAAGAAGCATAAATCATTAATTAAGAAACTATATAAAAATTATGTCGTCTCATTACGAAGCACCTATAAGAGAACCATTAGTATTAGGGGATAAAAGTTACCACGATATTACGGTTGATATTGCGAAACCTATTGAAGGAAAAGCAAATAAAAATTGGTACATAGCATTTACAATTTCATTAATTGCCTTTTTATGGGGTATAGGATGTATTACCTATACTATTGGAACAGGTATTGGAGTATGGGGATTGAGCAAGAACATTGGATGGGCTTGGGATATTACTAACTTCGTTTGGTGGGTAGGTATTGGTCACGCCGGTACATTAATCTCAGCAGTATTATTATTATTCCGTCAACGATGGAGAATGGCAATTAACCGTTCTGCAGAAGCAATGACCATTTTTGCGGTTTTCCAAGCAGGTTTATTTCCGTTAATTCATATGGGGCGTCCATGGAATGGATATTGGGTATTACCAATTCCTAACCAGTTCGGATCATTATGGGTAAACTTTAACTCACCATTATTATGGGATGTATTTGCAATCTCAACATATTTATCAGTATCATTGGTTTTCTGGTGGACTGGTTTATTACCTGATTTTGCAATGTTAAGAGATAGAGCAGTGAAACCTTTCCAAAAGAAAATTTACGCATTGTTAAGTTTTGGTTGGTCTGGTAGAGCTAAAGATTGGCAACGTTTTGAAGAAGTATCATTGGTATTAGCAGGTTTAGCAACACCATTAGTACTTTCAGTACATACAATTGTATCTATGGACTTTGCTACATCTATTAATCCAGGATGGCACTCAACAATTTTCCCTCCTTACTTCGTTGCTGGAGCAATCTTTTCTGGATTTGCAATGGTACAAACATTGTTAGGAATTATGAGAAAAGTTACAAACTTAGAAAACTACATTACTCGTTTACATGTTGAATACATGAATATGGTAATTATGTTAACGGGTGGTATCGTTGCTGTAGCTTATGCTTCTGAGTTTTTTATCGCTTGGTATACGGGGTCTCCTTACGAAAACTTTACTTACATGTCAGTAGGTGCTGCAACAGGACCTTACGGTTGGGCATTTTGGTCATTAATCTTATTTAATATTTTGATTCCTCAGTTTTTGTGGATCAGAAGTGTTAGAAGAAGTTTTATTGGATCATTCTTAATCTCAATTGCTATTAATATTGGAATGTGGTTTGAGCGTTTTGATATTATTGCCATCGTATTAAGTAAAGGTCATTTACCATCTACTTGGACTCGTTTTGAGCCTACTTTTGTAGATGTAGGTATTTTTATTGGAACTATTGGATTCTTTGGAGTATTGTTCTTATTATATGCTAGAACTTTCCCAGTGATTGCTCAAGCAGAGGTTAAATCAATTATGAAAGTATCAGGAGAAAATTATAAAAAATTAAGAGACGGAAATCATGAGTAATAAAGTAATACACGCCTTATATAATGATGATGATATCTTGATGGATGCTGTTAAGAAAGTAAAATCAGCACATCACCATATCGATGAAGTTTTTACACCTTTTCCTGTTCATGGATTAGATAAAGCAATGGGGTTGGCTCCTACAAAAATTGCAATCACTTCATTTTTATACGGATTAACAGGATTGTCTTTTGCAATTTGGATGACAAACTATATGATGATTCAGGATTGGCCTCAGGATATTGGAGGTAAACCTAATTTCAGCTGGTTTTTGAATATGCCTGCTTTTGTTCCAATTATGTTTGAATTAACAGTGTTTTTTGCAGCCCATTTAATGGTAATTACTTTTTATATGAGAAGTAGACTTTGGCCATTTAAAGCAGCCGAAAATCCAGATGTGAGAACAACTGATGACCATTTCTTAATGGAAATAGCAATTCACGGAAATGAGGAGGAATTGACTTCTTTGTTAAATGAAACTGGAGCAGTAGAAATTAAAGTAATTGATAAGGAATAAGCTCATGAAAAACAGTATGACAAAAATAGTGGTATTTCTATTGGTAGCAGTAGCATTTACTTCTTGTAAAGACAACACAAAACCTTATGTTCAATTTATGCCAGACATGTATACATCTGTGGCTTATGAACCATATGGAGAAAATAGTGTACTTCCTAATGGAATGGATTCTCAAGCACCTGTAAATGGAACAATTGCTAGAGGACAAGTACCTTACGATTATTCAGATTCGAACGAAGGTTACGAATTGGCGAAAAGTGAACTGAAATCTCCTTTAACTGTTCACGAGTTGGATAGTGAAAAAGGAAAAGCTTTATACGGAATTTATTGTGCAGTATGTCATGGTAAAAAAGGTGATGGACAAGGTGATTTGGTTAAAAGAGAAAAGTTTTTAGGGATACCTAATTACAAAGATAGAGACCTTACTGAAGGTAGTATTTACCATGTAATTATGTATGGTAGAAACTTAATGGGTTCTCATGCCTCTCAGTTAACTGGAGATGAACGTTGGCAAGTTGTTAGCTACGTTCAAAAATTAAGAAACGATTTATTAAAATAGTCTGCTAAAGATAGAATTTGAAAGATATGTATCAATTTACAGGTAAATTAAAAACAATTGCACTAGCATTAATGGTAATTGGAGCCGTGGGAATTATCTCAGGTTTCTTATCTACACCTAGTTCGATTCAAGAAGTAAAAGAACATTTGCACAATGCAGATAATGCTCATGGTGAACATACTGCTGTTGTGGCTGCGCATCATGAGGAAGTGGAAGCTACGCATGGTGAAGCTGATAGTCATGGTGAAGCTGCTCATGGAGTAGAAGCTCATACTGAAGAAGGACATGGTGATGCACATGCTGAGCATGTATTTCATCAATTGCAAAACAAACCTTGGGCTGCTGTGTATGTGGCATTATTCTTCTTTTTTGGAGTTACACTGTTAGTATTAGCATTTAATGCTATACAAAGAGTTGCACAAGCAGGTTGGTCAATCGTATTGTTTAGAGTAATGGAAGGAATTACAGGTAATCTGTTACCTGTGACAATTATATTACTAGTGTTCTTATTGTTAGGTTCTGCACATGTTCATCATTTATTTATTTGGATGGCGGAAGGAACTGTGGATCCGGCAGCAGAAAATTATGATGCAATTATTGATGGTAAAAGTTGGTGGTTAAACGTACCAGGATGGACAATTAGATCTATTATTTACATTGTAGGCTGGAACTTATACAGACACCTGTCTAGAAAGGCTTCTTTAGCAGAGGATAACGAGACAAATTTGGCTAGTTATAAAAAGAACTTTAAAATGTCTGTTGCGTTTTTAGGATTCTTCTTGTTTACTGAGTCTATGATGTCTTGGGATTGGATCATGTCATTAGATCCTCACTGGTTTAGTACTTTATTTGGATGGTATGTATTGGCTACTTTTATGGTTTCTGCGGTTACTGTAATTGCAATGGTTACTGTATACCTACAATCTAAAGGGCACTTACCATTTGTTAATAATAGTCATATCCATGATTTAGCTAAATTTATGTTTGGATTCAGTATCTTTTGGACTTACTTATGGTTCTCTCAATTTATGTTGATTTGGTATGCAGATATGCCAGAAGAAACAACTTATTTTGTTCAGAGATTCGAAGAATATAAGTTACCATTTTTGGCAATGATTCCTATGAACTTTATTTTCCCAATTTTATTATTGGTTAATAGTGATTACAAACGTATTCCTCAATTTGTTATTGGTGCAGGAGTAGTTGTTTTATTAGGTCATTATTTGGATGTTTTCGTAATGATTATGCCTGCAACTGTTGGTGGTGAGTGGTTTATTGGTATTCCTGAAATTGGAGCAGTATTGTTCTTTTTAGGTTTATTTATATATGCTGTTTTCTCTTCAATAGCAAAAGCACCATTATTAGCAAAAGGAAATCCTTTCTTACATGAAAGTGAAACTTTCCATTACTAATAAGTAACTAACAAATTAATTATAAAATAGATAGAACATATGCTAGCTTTATTTTACATTTTTATAGCTGTCGCAGTAGCCTTAGGGATTTGGCAAGTGAACAAGTTATTAAGCTTTACTAAAAAAACAATTACAAACGATAAGAACGAATCTGTTACTGCTTATATCGTTGGGGAAGAAAACCCAATTGCTACTGAAAAAAACAATGATTTACACGGTAAATTTTTCTTAGCTTTTTTAATAGGTTTTTACATATTAATGGGATATTGTTTATTTTTCTTAAACGATATTATGTTACCAGAATCTGCTTCTATTGAAGGAGAAAATGACGATAATTTATTTTTAATTTCGTTTATATTGATTGGAATTGTACAATTTGCTACACAAGCATTATTATTTGGATTCTCATATAAGTATAGAGGGGTTAATGATAGAAAGGCTTTGTTTTATGCTGATAGTCATAAATTGGAGTTAATCTGGACAACTATTCCTACTATAGTTTTGACAGGTTTGATAGGATATGGATTGTATACATGGAATACAGTGATGGATTTATCTGATGTTGAAGACCCAATCCTTATTGAAGTTTACGCAAAACAATTTTCATGGGAAGCTCGTTATGCAGGTGCCGATAAAACTTTGGGTAGAGGAGATGTTAGAAATATTCAAGGAATTAATACAATGGGTGTTGATTTAAAAGATCCTAATGGTGCAGATGATGTTCCAGTTCGTGAGTTACATTTACCTGTTGGAAGAAAGGTAGTTTTCAAGTTTAGATCTCAGGATGTCTTACACTCTGCTTATATGCCTCACTTTAGAGCACAAATGAATTGTGTTCCTGGAATGGTTACTGAATTTGGATTTACACCAAAGTTTACGACTGAGCAAATGAGACTTCAAGATGAAACGGTAATAAAAGTTGACGGGATTAATAAAATTAGAAAGGAAAAAGGAGAAGATCCTTATGTATTTGACTTTTTGTTACTGTGTAACAAAATTTGTGGAGCATCACACTACAATATGCAAATGAAAATAGTTGTTGAAGAAGAAGCAGCTTTTAATAGTTGGTTAAAAGAACAACCAA
>JBHOTE010000037.1:0-17279 GCA_042584125.1 Bacteroidota bacterium | reverse complement strand
TCCTTTGGAACATAACCCATACCAATTCCTTTTTTAACAGAAGGCCCCATTGTTCCTGAGGTTACTATTCCAATAACAGTTCCATCAGCGTCGGCAATCTCATAATCCTGTCTAGGAACTCCTTTGTCTACCAATTCAAACGCAACAAGTTTTTTTGTTACTCCGTTTTCTTTTTGAGATCTTAGGAAATCGGAATTTGTAAATTCTTTGGTGAATTTAGTTATCCATCCCAAACCTGCTTCTAAAGGTGATGTTGTATCGTTAATATCATTTCCGTATAAACAATAACCCATTTCTAAACGCAATGTATCACGAGCTGCTAAACCAATTGGTTTGATGTTATATGAAGCACCTGCTTCAAATACTTTATTCCATATTTGTTCAGCATCAGAATTTTTGCAATAAATTTCAAATCCACCAGATCCAGTATAACCTGTAGCAGAAATAATTACGTTATCAGCCCCAGCAAAATCACCAACAGTAAAAGTGTAAAATTTTATTTCAGATAAATTCACACTGGTTAAACTTTGCATCGCTTCAGCTGCTTTAGGCCCTTGAATAGCTAAAAGAGAATACTCATCAGAAAGATTACGCATGGTTGCGTTTTTATGATTATGATTTGAAACCCAATTCCAGTCTTTCTCAATATTTGAAGCATTCACTACTAGCAAATATGTGTCTTCTTTCATTCGGTAAACCAACAAGTCATCAACAATACCTCCTTCATTATTTGGTAAGCAACTGTATTGAGCATTTCCAATATTTAACTTAGAAGCATCATTTGAGGTTACGCGTTGAATTAAATCTAAGGCAAATTCACCTTCAATTAAAAATTCTCCCATATGAGAAACATCAAATACACCAACCCCTTCGCGCACCGTGGTGTGCTCAGCATTTACTCCTTCGTATTGTATTGGCATGTTGTAACCGGCAAAAGGCAATATTTTGGCGCCTAAAGCTTCGTGTATATGATTTAATACTACGTCTTTCATTTTTTTTAGTTTAATTAAGTTTAATGTTTGTTTAGTTTTGGTATAAAAAAGGTCTTAGTATACTAATTTTTGGTTTTCAAAAAAGCTTTCAAATCATTGTATTCTGAAATTTGTGTTGCTTCTTTTTCTAAATTAATGACAGCTTGTATTTGAGCAGGAATCTCAATTTCTTCAGCAACACCAGGATACAAAACATCTAAAAACTTTACAGGATGTGCCGTTTCAAGGAATATTCCTTGTGTATCTGTATTCGTTTTTAAATAATTTTTTAAAGCCAAGTACCCAATAGCACCATGAGGTTCTGCAATATAATTGCAGCTTTTTAATAGATGTCCTAAAGCTGCTGTTGTTTCCTTGTCAGAATAACTAAAACCGGTCAAATTTGCACGTAATTCTTCTAAATTATTATTGTGAATTTCCTCTATTCTAATAAAGTTACTTGGTGCACCAACATCCATAGCATTAGAAATAGTTTGTACAGATGGTTTGGGTTCGTATCTCCCTGTTTTAAGGTAAGTAGGAACAACTTTATTTTCGTTAGTTCCAGTAATGAAATGATGAATTGGTAACCCTAATTTTTGTGCCATCATTCCAGCACAAATATTTCCATAATTTCCACTAGGTACAGAGAATACTAATTTTTTGCTTTTATCTTTCAACTGTTTATAAGCGAAAAAGAAATAAAACATTTGTGGCAACCAGCGAGCAATATTTATAGAATTGGCTGAAGTCAATTTCATGTAATCTGTCAAATCACTGTCTAAAAATGCATTTTTAACCATTGCTTGGCAGTCATCAAAAGTACCATTTACTTCTAATGCCTTTATGTTTTGACCTAAAGTTGTTAATTGTTTTTCTTGAATATCAGATACTTTTCCGCTTGGGTAAAGAATCACAACATCTACACCTTGAACCCCTAAAAAACCACTTGCAACTGCTCCTCCTGTATCTCCCGAAGTAGCTACCAAAACAGTAACATCTTCTTGTGTTTTAGCTTTGCTATTAAAGTAGCCTAGGCATCTCGCCATAAAACGGGCTCCAACATCTTTAAATGCCATTGTAGGACCATGATATAATTCTAAGGAAGAAATATTTTCATCAACAGGAACTACAGGAAAATCGAAACATAAAGTTTCTTCTATAATTCTTTTTAATTCTACTTCTGGAATTTCATCACCAACAAATTGTTTAATTGCTTCAAAAGCAATCTCATTATTAGTATAGTTTTCTATATTCTCAATGAAATCCTTTGAAAGTGGTGTAATTGACTCTGGAAAATACAATCCTTTATCGGGTGCAATTCCTCTTACTACTGCGTCTTCAAAAGTTGTATTTGGTGCTTTTTTGTTTAAACTAAAATAGTTCATGATTTTTTTAATATTTACTCTTTGATAAGCTTGGTTGTTGATCAAAGTCTATTTAATAATTTTAATTCCCTGTGTGTTTATTTTTGAAATATGAACATCGTATTCAATGCCAACTTTTTCATAGACGGTCTTCATTGCAACTGCAACATTTGTAGCGTTTTCAAATCCTTTACTTAATGCAAATATTGAAGGTCCAGAACCTGAGATACCAGCTCCTAAAGCACCTGCTTTTAGACTTTCAGATTTTACAGAATCAAAGGCTGGTATTAGAATAGAACGTATAGGTTCAACTATATGGTCTTCTAAAGAACGACCTATTAAGTCGTAATCTTCCGTATATAATCCACTAATCAATCCGCCAACATTTCCCCATTGTTTAATAGCCGTTTTTAAGGCTACTGAACTACGCAAAATTTCTCTTGCATCTGAAGTTTTAACTTCAATTTGAGGATGAATTACGGTTGCATACAGTTCTTTCGGTGTATGAATTTTAAGGACATCTAATGGTTCTGTTGAACGTACCAATGTAAATCCGCCTAAAAGGGCAGGGGCTACATTATCTGCATGTGCAACACCACTGGCTAATCGTTCTCCTTGCATAGCAAATTCAACCAAATCATGGTTAGAAAATGGTCTGCCTAATAATTCATTGATTCCGAATACAGCACCTGCACTACTTGCGGCACTAGACCCAATTCCGCTACCAGGTTTAATGTTTTTGTAAATCTCAATTTCAAAACCGTAATCGCTATCTACTTTTGCTAACATAGCCAAAGCGGCAACGCCTGCAACATTTTTGTGTGTTTCTAAAGGTAAATCCTGACCTACAATTTTAGTGATTCTAACCCCTTTTTTAGAAACTTTTCGAACAATCATTTCATCACCTACATTATCTAATGCTAGTCCTAAAACATCAAATCCACAAGATACATTTGCAATAGTTGCTGTACAAAATAATTTAATCTCCTCCATGTTTCAAATTTTTAATTTTAAGTGTTGATTTCAGCGTTTTTATGCTCAGCTCAAAACACTTTATTACCCTCTACCAATTCTAATAATATCAGCAAAAATACCAGATGCCGTTACATCAGCACCAGCACCAGCTCCTTTTACTATTAAAGGATATTCAGGGTATCTTTCTGTGAAAAATAACACAATATTATCACTTCCTTGTAAATTAGAGAATGGGTGTTTATGATCTACTTCTTGTAAAGAAACATTTGCTTTTCCATCAACAAACTCAGCAACATACTTTAATTCAGCATTATTTGCTGCAGCTTTTTCTTTGATTGCTTCAAAATGTGCAGCCTCAGTAATTAATGTCTTTTTAAAGTCATCTATTGATTCAGCTTCCAAACTTGATTTTGGAAGGAATGAGATGTTTTCAATATCTTCTAAATTCATTTTTGTTCCGCTTTCGCGAGCTAAAATCAATATTTTACGAGCTACATCAACACCACTTAAGTCTATTCTAGGATCTGGCTCTGTAAATCCAAGTTCACCAGCCTCATCTACTATTTTAGCAAAATTAGCATCCCCAACAAATGAATTAAAAATAAAATTCAAAGAACCTGAAGCTACTGCCTGGATCTTTTTGATTTGATCTCCCGACTGTACTAAGTTGTTTAATGTATTTATAATTGGTAATCCTGCACCTACATTGGTTTCAAATAAATAAGGAGCCTTATATTCTTGTGATAAAGCTTTAAGTTCAGCATATGTTTCATATTCTGAAGAAGCTGCAATTTTATTACAGGTAACTATGGCAATACTTTCTTTTAAGTAACTAGCGTACAATTGAGCTATATCGTAATTAGCCGTATTATCAACAAAAACACTATTTGTCAAGTTGAATTCAACAACATTCGTATGAAATTGTTCCATGTCTAAAGCAACACCATTAGTCAATAGATCATTTTTCCAATCACTTAAATCTATACCTTCCTCTCTAAATAACATTTTTTTAGAGTTTGATAAGGCTACTACGTTGATTTTTAATTGAAGCTTGTCTAACAAATAGTTTTCTTGAGCAGCGATTTGCTCAATTAGCTTACCACCAACATTACCAACACCTACAACATATAGGTTTAATTGTTTTATTTGATTTTCAAAGAATTCATTATGCAATGAATTCAATGCTTTTTTTATGTTTTTTGAAGCAATTACTGTAGATATATTTTTTTCTGAAGCTCCTTGAGCAATGGCTCTAATGTTTACGTTGTTTTTTCCCAATGTACTAAACATACTCCCGCTAATTCCTTGGTGATTTTTCATTTTATCACCTACTAAAGCAATAATTGCTAAACCACTTTCTACTTCTAAAGGCTCCACTTTACCTAAAGAAATTTCATAAGCAAAAGCTTCATCTATTGCTTCTCTTGCTGAATTTGCATCTTCATCATTTATTCCAATACAAATAGAATGCTCTGAAGAAGCCTGGGTAATTAAGGCTACGTTGATTTTTTCTTGTGATAAAGCTTCGAATAGTCTTTTTGAGAATCCTGGAATTCCTACCATTCCATTTCCTTCAAGAGTAATCAAAGAGATATTCTCTACATGACTAATTCCTTTTATTAAAGACTTTGGATTACTATCCGTATTAGAAATTGTTGTTCCAGCGGCTTCAGGATTAAAGGTGTTTTTAATTATAACAGGAATTTCCTTTTTCAAAACAGGCTGAATAGTAGGAGGGTATAAAACCTTTGCGCCAAAATGAGACAGTTCCATCGCTTCTTGATAAGAAATATTTTCAATAGGAAAAGCACCTTTTACTAGTTTAGGATTTGCTGTGTACATTCCACTTACGTCTGTCCATATTTCTAAGACAGAGGCGTCCAAAGCTGCAGCTATAATGGCAGCAGTATAATCAGAACCACCACGTCCAAGGGTTGTTGTATCTCCTTTTTTATCAAAAGCAACAAAACCAGGCATTATAGTTATTTGAGCAGAATTGTTTTTGAAGTAGTTGCTAATGTTTTCATTCGTTACCTTTTTGTCAACAACTGCTTGTGTAAAGTTTGAGTCTGTAATAATTAACTCTCTACTATCTTTTAATACCGTATTTACTACCTGAACTTGTAATGCATTGATTACAATATAAGAAGATAATCGTTCACCAAAACTCACGATTTTATCGTGTGTTTTATCTGAAAATTCTTTTAATAAGAAAATTCCTTCTAATGTAGTTTCTAATTCGTTGAGAATTCTTTTTAAACCACCTAAAACACTACTTTGCTTATCAATAGGAATTAATTTTCTAACAGCTTCAATATGTCTGTTCTCAATTGTGTCAAAACATTTATTATAAGTATCATTTCCTTTTTGGGCCAAATCTCCTGCTTCTAGCAAAACATCTGTTGTTCCACCTAAAGCAGAAACAACTACCACTAATTTTTCACTTTCAGAATTTGATTTTAAGATGTTTATTACTTTCGATATGTTTTCTGCATTTGCTACAGAAGTTCCACCAAACTTTAATACTTTCATTTGAATATTTTTAATTTGCCAAATTTAGAACTGTCTTTGCTATTTTACAAGTCTAAATTGTAATATAAATTTTATTTTTTTTACCCATGCAAACGTTACGTCTAAAGTAGCGAACAAAGGATTTTCTTCGGTAGAATAATTGATTAACCCCAAAGGGTACAGGTGCCACAAATAGTAGTCATTGAAATATGCTCTAACAAACTAGAGTCTTTTGAAGTAAAGATATTTTCTCTTGAAAATTTCATGAGGCAAATATAACCATTTAATTAAGAAATAGAAATGTTACAAAACAAAAAAGACCGCTGTAAAACGGTCTTTCTTTTATAATAATATTAAGCTAAGTCTATTACAACTTGATTTTTTAAGATATCTTCCATATTTTCTCTTTTACGAATCAAATAATCTTGACCGTTGTGTACTAAAACTTCTGCTGGTTTGTATCGTGAATTGTAATTTGATGCCATTGAAAAACAATAAGCTCCTGCATTGTCGAAACACAAAATATCTCCTTCAGAAATTTCATTTACTTTTCTGTTTACCCCAAAAGTATCTGTCTCACAAATATATCCTACAACAGAATAATAGCGTTCTTTCCCGTTTGGATTTGAGATATTTGAAATATGGTGGTATGCATCATACATCATTGGGCGAGCCAAATGGTTAAACCCACTATCAACACTTGCAAAAACCATAGATGTTGTTTGTTTAACTACATTTACTTTTGCTAAGAATTTACCCGCTTCACTCACTAAAAACTTCCCTGGTTCAAACATTAAGGTTAAATCCTTACCATAAGATTTACAAAAATCATTAAACCTTTTGGTTAATACCTCTCCTAATTCTTCAATATCTGTTGCAGCTGCTCCTTCATAATATGGAACTTTAAATCCACTACCTAAATCTATAAACTCAAGATCTTTAAAATCTTTAGCTACATCAAATAGCAAGTCAGCCGCAGAAGAAAATACACTAATATCTAATATATCAGACCCAGTATGCATATGCACACCGTTGATTGTCATTTTAGTATTTTCTACAATACGTAAAATATGAGGTACTTGATGAATTGAAATCCCGAATTTAGAATCTATATGACCTACAGATATTTTGGTGTTACCACCAGCCATAATATGGGGGTTAATTCTTACACAAACAGGAATACTAGGGTAGTGGTGCCCAAATTGCTCAAGAATAGATAAATTATCAATATTAATTTTCACACCCATTTGCGCCACTTTTTCAATTTCTTCTAAAGAAACTCCATTCGGTGTATAAATAATATCTTGTGGAGCAAATCCAGCTTCCAAACCTGTTAAAACTTCTTGTACAGAAACGGTATCTAGTCCAGAATCCAAGCTTTTAAAAAGTCGTAATATGTTTATATTCGACAAGGCCTTTGTGGCAAAATGTATTTTTAAGTTTTCAACACCTGAGAACGCATTTGTAATACGCTCATATTGTGAAATTATTTTTGCAGAATCGTACACATAAAGTGGACTTCCGTATTTTTCTGCTAAAGACTGTAAAAATGATGCTTCCATTGAATTCTAATTTTGAAGCGCAAAGATTCAAATATTCTTTAGAATAAGAAAAGCTTTTTATAATTTTTATCAGAATTCTACAGATTGTTTGATTTCAAACATCTAGAATCAAACAATCTGTAAAAGAGCTTTATCTAGTGGCAACTATTTGAGCAATATTTACAATCACATCTGTTGCTTTTTGCATTGATTCTAAAGGAACATATTCATACTTACCATGAAAGTTATGTCCACCTGCAAAAATATTTGGACAAGGTAAACCTTTATAAGATAACTGAGACCCGTCTGTACCACCTCTAATGGCTTTTATTAATGGCTTTACACCAGCTTGTTCCATTGCTTCTTTGGCAATATCAACAATATGCATTACAGGTTCAATTTTTTCTTTCATATTGTAGTATTGATCTTTTATTTCTACTTTGATAAGATCATTGCCTAACTCTTGGTTCATTAATTTGGCTAAATCTTCAAAATCAGTCTTTCTTTTTTCGAATAAATCGAAGTCATGATCTCTAATAATATATTCCAAAACAGTTTCCTCTATGTCACCAGAAACAGTATGTAGGTGGAAAAAACCTTCATAACCTGTCGTTTTTTCTGGCACTTCATCTTTTGGTAATCGACTTAAAAATTCATTTCCTATAAGTATCGAGTTTACCATTTTACCTTTTGCATAACCAGGATGTACACTTTTTCCTTGAATAGTAACCTTTGCTCCAGCAGCGTTGAAGTTTTCGTATTCTAATTCTCCAATTTCACTACCATCCATGGTGTATGCCCAATCTGCACCAAATTTCTCAACATCAAACATATGAGCACCTTTTCCTACTTCTTCATCAGGAGTAAAGCCTATTCTTATTTTTCCGTGTTTAATTTCAGGATGTTGAATAAGATATTCCATTGCAGAAACAATTTCTGTAACTCCTGCTTTGTCATCAGCACCTAATAAAGTAGTACCGTCTGTTGTAATTAGTGTCTGCCCTTTATATAATAGTAAATCTTCGAAATAATCTGGAGACAGAATAATATCTTGTTCTTCATTTAAAACAATATCTTTTCCATTGTAGTTTTTAATAATTTGTGGATTGATGTTTGTTCCTGAAAAATCTGGACTTGTATCTATATGAGCCACAAAACCAATTGTTGGAACTTTACGTTCTGTATTACTAGGTAATGTTGCCATAATGTAGCAATTGTCATCCAATTCAACCTCTTGCATACCAATTGCTTTTAACTCATCTACTAAAAGATGTGCTAAATCCCATTGTTTCTCTGTACTAGGAAAAGCGGCGTTATTTGGATCTGATTGTGTGTCAATTTGAATGTATTTTATAAAACGGTTTAGAATGTTTTGCATGGTGTTTTTATTTTGCGTCAAAAATAACGCTTCCTATAGGAATAGCAATGATGGATATGTATTTAAAACGGGACTACTAAATTCTTTAACATTGTGTTAACGATTGAGCGGAATGTTTGAGCTCTTTTTTATCTTAGTCACTGAACCTATGGAAGTAATAAGTTATAAAAAGCGAGTAGTGAAAGCGTGGTTGCTATCATTTAATAGCAAAACACCCTAAAAATCAATGTGATAAAAAACTTTATAAAGACTCTTGTTTCTTAATGAAGAAAACGTATATTTGCAGCCTTAAAAATAACATTAAAATTAATAATTATGAATCATTACGAAACTGTTTTCATTTTGAATCCCGTTTTATCTGATGTTCAGGTAAAGGAAACAGTACAGAAGTTTGAGGACTATCTTGTTTCTAAAGGTGCCAAGATGATTCACAAAGAAGACTGGGGGCTAAAGAAATTAGCTTATCCAATTCAAAAGAAAAAAAGTGGATTTTACCACTTATTTGAATTTAATTTAGAGGGTGCTAACTTAGCAGCTTTTGAATTAGAATTTAGAAGAGATGACAGCATTATGCGTTATTTAACTGTAAAGTTAGACAAACATGCTGCAGCTTGGGCTGAGAAAAGAAGAGAACGTGTTAAATCTGCTAAAAAATAAGAATTATGGCGTCAATTGATCAACAAGCAAAAGGAGGAAAACAAGGGGATGTAAGATACCTAACTCCGTTAGATATAGATACTAAAAAAGAAGCTAAATACTGTAGATTTAAGAAAAATGGAATTAAGTACATTGACTATAAAGATGCAGATTACTTAATGTATTTAGTAAATGAGCAAGGTAAAATTTTACCTCGTCGTTTAACAGGAACATCTTTAAAATTTCAACGTAAAGTGTCTGTAGCTATCAAAAGAGCTCGTCACTTGGCTTTAATGCCTTATGTTGGAGATTTATTAAAATAATAAAGCAGATACGACATGGAAGTTATATTAAAACAAGACGTAGAAAACTTAGGATTTCAAGATGATATCGTAACTGTGAAAAACGGATACGGAAGAAATTTTTTAATTCCTCAAGGACATGCAGTTTTAGCAACAGGATCTGCTAAAAAAGTATTAGCTGAAAACTTAAAACAACGTGCTTTTAAAGAAGCTAAAGTTGTTGAAGAGGCTAACAAAGTAGCAGAAGCTATTAAAGCATTAGAAATTAAAATTACAGCAAAAGTTGGTGAAGGAACTAAATTATTTGGTTCTGTTTCTAACATTGATGTAGCGGAAGCTATTGCTAAAGAAGGAACTGAAATTGATAAAAAATTCATCAAAGTTACTGGTGGGTTAATCAAAAGAACAGGAAAATACAATGCAGTTGTAAGATTGCATAGAGCAGTAGTTGTTGAAATCACTTTCGATATTGTTGGTGAGTAATTCTATTACTGAATAAAAATTAAATCCACCACTCATTGAGTTGGTGGATTTTTTTTATACTATATTTTGTAATGGGTACCAAGATATTTATTTTTGATACCAAGCAATATTAAACATCTAAAATGAAATACAGACAACTAACAAAAGAACAATTTGAAGAACTCCATGAGGAGTTTTCGAGATTTTTAGCTTCTCAAAAAATAGACGTAAAAGAATGGCGAGCTTTAAAAAAAGAGAAACCTAATGTTGCTGAAGAAGAAATGAATGTTTTTAGCGATGTTGTTTGGGATGAAGTTTTGAATAAGGCTGAATTTATTGAACATTTTTCTAAAAGCAGTATCAATTTATTTAAAACACAGCAAACTCTTATTGAAAGAATATTAATAAGAACTTCAAATCCTGAAATTAATTTTCAAAGTGAGGAAGGTGTTTTGTGGTTAACAAAAAATGCAGGAGATACTAGTTTAGAATATTTTTATGCGCATAAAGACTATTCTAAAGAGCGTAATGTTGAAATTTTTGATTTAATTGAAAAAGGGGGAGTAATTACCAAAGGTGGTCTTTATACATCCGCAGCAGAAATCATTAAAAAATAATATTATCAATAACTAAATGAAAGATCAACAACATTTGATTTCTTACCTAGAAGAATTTGTTACAGAGCACCGAACTAAAATATTTAAAGAAGTATTAAAAGATAGAACAAGGCATTTTACTGTTATTCTAGAAGATTTATACCAAAAACACAACACCAGTGCTATTACAAGAAGTTGTGATATTTTTGGTATTCAAGATTTGTACATTATTGAAAACAAGTACAAGACTTATGTATCCAACCAAGTTGGAAAGGGGTCTCAAAAATGGTTGACTTTCCACAAGTATAACGAACAAAATCACAATACACAAGCTTGTATTGATTCGGTAAGAGCAGCTGGATATCAAATAATAGCAACTACACCTCATGAAAAATCGAGTTTTGTAGGAGATTTTGATGTAACTAAAAAATCTGCTTTTGTTTTTGGTGTGGAAAAGGAAGGTGTTTCTGATATGATGCTAGCACAAGCTGATGGGCATTTAAAAGTACCTATGTTCGGGTTTACAGAAAGTTTAAATGTTTCTGTGGCTGCTGCTATTGTTCTACAAGATGTTGCTACTAGGGTTAGAAAAACCGATGTAGAATGGGAACTGACTAAAGAAGAACAGGAGGAAGTGTATTTACAATGGTTAAAAAAATCTATTAAGAGTATTGACAAGATAATGGAAAGATATCATAGTTTGAAAAAAAATAATTAATTTAAGGGTTTAGAAATACATTTATCTAAGCCAAATTAATTTAAAAATCTATACTATGAAAAAACTCTACTTTTTAGTTATAGGGATATTATGCTTATCTCTAGTCGCTCCTTTCTTTTCTTCAACATTAAGTATTCCAGATGCACAGAATATTTATGGGGGAAGAATAAATGCAATCACGGGTTATCAGTACCATACAGATACTACCAGAGTATTTGTAGCTACCCAAAGTGCAAATTCTGTTTTTTATGCTGATATGTATACTACAAATTCTGGTACACCAGCGGTAACACCATTTAAGGTGATGCCTAGCTTAGATGATACCAAAAATTTTGGTTCTCAAATAAATAAATTGGCAGCTCACCAATCTTCGGGGACTTTGTATTTTATTAAAAATGGTTCGCTGTATCATACCAATCCAAGTTTAACTACAAATACAGATGTTGGATTAAGCAATGTAAATAATATTTTTATTGAAGGTGATTATGCGTTTTCTGCGCAAGCTACCGATTTAAATTTTGGAACTTTAGATGCGAGTAATGTTTATACAAGCCATGTAGATTCTCCAATTTCTTTACCATCATTGGCACAACAAGCTAGTTATGTAGTTCATCCTGTAAGTGGTCATGTTTTTATTTTTACAGAAGGAACTTCTCCTCAATTATTTATTTCAACAGATGTTTACACTGCTTTTAATTCTACAACAACATTTACAGATATTTCACCCACACTTGTTAGTGCAACAGTTTCTTGGAAAGCCTTTGGTATTGGTCCAGATGGGAGGTATTTTATAGGTGGAACAAATAACACAAACAAATACATTGCTTATTCAGATGACAACGGGACAACTTGGACAGAATATGATATGGGCATTGGTGGAGTAGCAGGGCCTAATTTTGACTTTGCAGGAACATCCTCAAGCTATCACGTATATTTTGCTTCAGTTTACAGTAGTAATAATGGTTTAAGTGGAAGCTGGCATAGTTTCGGAAATGTATCGGGATATGCACATCCAAATGATGGTGTAGTATATCAAGATCCTAACAATGTTAATATGGTTTATATGACTTCTGATCAAGGTTTAGGGGTTTCTTATTCCAAAGGGCTAAACATGTATTCTGCGGATTCTGGGATTGAAGCCGTACAAGTAAATGATATGGAAATGACTTCTGATAAAGACACGGCTTGGATTGCTTCTAAGTCGGGTATTAGAAAGGTAGTAGATTATCAATCAACCCCCGTATGGACAAATGCGATATTTCCTCAAAATGATGGTTCTACCTATTATTCTGTTGGAATGAATCCTACGAATTCAAATATTGCCTATGCAGGTAATTTAAGAATTTATAAGACCAGTAATGGAGGTTCTTCATGGAGTAAAATTTTCACACCTGAAAATGCTCCGTACAATTATCCTTCCGTGGGTACAATAGCAACTTCAATTACTGTGTGTGAGTATAATGAGGATATTATCATGGCTGGATTCGAATTATCTGGAACTTCAAAAGGGGGGCTTTTTTATTCTCATGATGCAGGTGTAACTTGGGATCAATTATTGTTGCATGCTAGTTCTGGAAATAATGATGTAGATGTTAGAGATGTTATTTTTAATGTTGAAGGCACAGATACTATTGCTTATGTTGGGGTAGACTATGATTTGAGTGCACCCACAGGAAGAAGTGTTTATAAAATCACTAAAAGTGGAGCAGTTTGGACACCCGCACAAGACATGACAGCTTTAACAACAAGTACGGGTAGTTTAATTGTAGCTTCCATTACAGATTTAGATAAAGACACTAGTACTAATGAGATTTTTGCAGCAGGTACTGATGCAGGAAGTAATCATCCTATTGTTTACTACAAACCTTTATCAGGAACTGGTTTATGGACTCCTTATACTACTTCAGGTTTTCCTTTTGTTGCTGGAAAAGAAGGTAAGGCAATTACAAAAGGAATTGATACTGTATATTGTGCTGTAGATAATGAAGTGTATTATTTGCCAAATGGTGGTTCTAGCTGGGTAAATGGCTATACATATCCGCTAGGAACGGATATTAATTTTTTATTTTACGATGATTTATTAGTTGCGACAAACACAGGGCTTTATGCGCAATCTGGACCAACAACTGCAGCGGCAAATATTGATGCTATTCGCTCAGAGAATTATTTTGAAATCTTCCCTAATCCAGTTGTACAGGGCAATGACTTAACTGTAAAATTAAATATTAGTGCGCAAGAATCTTATTCGATCCAGATTGCTAATTTAAATGGTCAAGTATTGCTTGAAGAATATAACACAGGTACAGATAACAGCATACAAATTCCAAAACAATTAATACCTGGAACGTACTTAGTAAGACTTCTATTAAATGGAAAGAATGCTAGTACAAGAAAATTAATCATCAATTGATTGTACAATATAACAACAAAAAAAGGCTACTTTAATAAAGTAGCCTTTTTGATTTTATAAGTTTGTGGTGTTATTTTCTAGAACAAGCTAACAATGTGTTTTTTAATAGCATTGCAATTGTCATAGGACCAACTCCTCCAGGAACAGGAGTAATAAAATTTGCTTTTGGACTCACACTGGCAAAATCTACATCACCAGCTAAACGGAAACCACTTTTCTTTGTTGCATCAGTAACACGTGTAATTCCTACATCAATGATGGTTACTCCTTCTTTTACCATATCACCTGTTAAGAATTCAGCAATTCCTAAAGCGGCAACAATAATATCTGCCTCTTGAGTAATTGATTTTAAATTCTTCGTTCTACTATGAGTTAAAGTTACAGTAGCATCTCCAACAGGTCCTTTTTGACTAAGTAAAATACTCATTGGTCTACCTACGATATGACTTCTTCCAATAACCACAACATTTTTCCCTGAAGTTTCAACCTTATAACGTTCCAATAACTCCATTATTCCATAAGGAGTAGCGGGTAAGAAAGTTGGAAGTTCCAAAGCCATTTTTCCTACATTAGTAGGATGGAATCCATCAACATCTTTGTCTGGATTTACAGCCATTAAAACTTTTTGTTCATCTATATGTTTCGGAAGTGGTAATTGCACAATAAAACCATCAATTTCAGAACTGTTGTTTAAATTATCAATTTGGACCAACAATTCTTCTTCTGTAGTATCTGCAGGTAGCTCAATTAATGTAGACTCAAAACCCACCAAATCACAAGCTTTTACTTTTGCACCAACATAAGTCATACTAGCACCATCAGTACCAACCAAAATGGCAGCCAAATGTGGTGTTTTTTTACCTTGCTTTTTTAATTCAGCAACAGCAACAGCAATTTCTTCTTTTATATCAGAAGATGTTTTTTTTCCGTCTAAAATTGTCATTCAGAATAGTATTAAGAATTTTCAAAACAATGCAATTACTGCATTCCTTTCATCATTTGCATCATTTTTCTTCCACCGCCTCCTTGCATCATCTTCATCATTTTACTCATTTGAGTAAATTGTTTCATCAACTGGTTTACTTCTTGAATGGAAGTTCCAGAACCTTTTGCAATACGTTTTTTACGACTAGCGTTAATAGTTTTAGGTTCCGATCTTTCACCAGGCGTCATAGAATGAATAATAGCTTCTATTCCTTTAAAAGCATCGTCATCAATATCCACGTCCTTCAAGGCTTTTCCTGCACCAGGAATCATTCCCATTAGGTCTTTCATGTTTCCCATCTTTTTGATTTGTTGAATCTGAGATAAGAAATCGTCAAAACCAAATTGGTTTTTCGCTATTTTTTTATGAATTTTTCTAGCTTCTTCTTCGTCGTATTGTTCTTGAGCTCTTTCAACAAGTGAAACCACATCACCCATTCCCAAAATACGATCCGCCATACGATCTGGATGGAATACATCAATTGCATCCATTTTTTCTCCAGTACCTATGAATTTAATGGGCTTGTTTACAACCGTTTTAATAGATAAAGCAGCACCTCCACGAGTATCACCATCTAGCTTTGTAAGAATAACTCCATCAAAATTCAATAAGTCGTTAAAAGCTTTTGCTGTATTAACCGCATCTTGTCCTGTCATAGAATCTACAACAAACAATGTTTCTTGTGGCTGAACAGCTTTATGAATATTAGAAATTTCTGTCATCATTTCCTCGTCTACAGCCAAACGACCAGCCGTATCAATGATTACAACATTTTTTCCATTAGCTTTTGCGTGTTTAAGTGCATTTAGAGAAATTTCTACAGGATTCTGATTTCCTATCTCCGCATACACTTCTACTCCAATTTGTTCTCCAACAACCTGTAATTGATTTATGGCAGCAGGGCGATAGATATCACATCCAACTAATAAAACTTCTTTTGATTTTTTTGTCTTAAGAAAATTAGCCAACTTTCCAGAGAAGGTTGTTTTTCCGGAACCTTGTAAACCAGACATTAAGATTACGGTAGGGTTTCCAGAAAGATTTAATCCAACTGTTTCACCTCCCATTAGTTCAACTAACTCATCTTTAACGATTTTAACGAGAAGTTGTCCAGGATTTAATGTAGTTAACACATCTTGTCCAATGGCTTTTTCTTTTACTCGCGTAGTAAAGTCTTTTGCTATTTTAAAGTTGACATCTGCATTAATTAAAGCTCTACGAACTTCTTTTAATGTTTCGGCAACGTTTACTTCTGTAATTTTTCCATGACCTTTCAGTACATGAAATGCCTTATCTAATTTGTCACTTAAATTATTAAACATAAATTCTCAATAAATTTTTAAAAGCAACAAAGATAAAGGAAAGAAGGAAGTTGTCAAAGAAGAGTTTGACAATTATTTTAAGTAATTCTAAATCAATTAAACATGTTTGTTTACAGGTGGTTTTTCGTATTTAAAAGTCTTGTATACAAAAGATTGAAACCAATATTTACCACTGCATTTCATACATTGGTACATTCTAATACCAGGTAAATATTTAAAAACTTGTGGGCGTTTAATTCTATTTCTTTGCAGAGATGAACAATATGGACATCGTTTACTCATGATTTATAAAAGTAGGTTAAGTTTGGTACGCAAATTTACTTTAATTAAAATTAACGTACACTTATTTTTCAACATATGTTATTACATAAATTAATTGTATTTATATCTCGGAAATAATTTAGTTTATTACTTAAAATTTTATTCTTCAAAAGATATAGAAGCTGAATTTACGCAATATCGGAGTCCAGTATCTGTTGGACCATCTTCGAAAACATGTCCTAAATGGCCGTCACAATTTGCACAAAGAATTTCTGTTCGAATACGAGGAGCTAAGGAACGGTCTTCTTTATAAATGACGGTGCCTTCTATGGCGTTGTCAAAAGAAGGCCAACCACAATGTGCATCAAATTTGGTATCTGACTCAAATAGGGGAGTATTACAGCCTTTACAGGTATAGGTTCCTTTTTTAAAATGGAGATTAAAAATTCCTGTATGAGGTCTCTCAGTACCCTTTTCTCTTAAAATATGGTATTCGTTTTCAGAAAGCTGTGCTTTCCATTCCTCTTCTGTTTTTCTTAGTTTACTCATGATCAATATATTTTAATTAGCTTCAAACAATAAAGCAGCGGAATTTACACAATATCTTTTACCTGTGGTATTTTTAGGACCATCATTAAATACATGACCTAAATGTCCATCACAAACGGCGCATACCACTTCCATTCTTAACATACCTAATGAAAAGTCTTTAATTTCAATGATGTTATTATCTAGAAAAGAATCAAAAGCTGGCCAACCACTATAAGAATTGTATTTGTTTTTGGATGAGAATAACGGTGTTGCACAACCTGCACATTTATAAATTCCCTTTTTAAAATGTTTG
>JBHOTE010000036.1:0-17385 GCA_042584125.1 Bacteroidota bacterium | reverse complement strand
ATAGCGGAGCAGTTTCACAAAAAGAATTTAGTAAAGAGGAGTTAGGAGACTATATTAATGAACAATTAGATACTGCAGACGAAGATATAGATTCTGAAATTCAAATTTTTCAGAATGCTTTGGATTTTCATAAAGTGAAAGCTCGTGAAATTATGGTTCCACGTACAGAAATTATTGCCGTAGAAATCCATGAAACTACTTCTAAATTAAAAAGAATTTTTGCAGAAACAGGCTTGTCTAAAATTGTAGTTTATAAAACTTCATTAGATGATATTATTGGTTATGTAAATGCTTTTGATTTGTTTAAAAAACCTAAAAGCATCAAGTCTATACTAATGCCAGTAGAAAATGTACCAGAGTCAATTATTATTAGTGATGTTCTTAATTTGTTAGTGAAAAAGAGGAAAAGTATTGCTATTGTATTAGATGAATATGGTGGTACTTCAGGTTTGATAACTGTAGAGGATATAATTGAAGAATTGTTTGGTGAAATAGAAGACGAACATGATTCCATTGAATTGTTAGAATTGCAAATTGACGACAATAAATTTCAGTTTTCATCACGTTTAGAAATTGATTACTTAAATGAAACCTATGAATTAAACATACCTAAAGACGAAGGTTATGAAACACTGGGAGGTTTTATTTTAAATCATACTGAAAACATTCCTGAAAAAGGGGATGTTTTAATTATAGAGAGTTTTAGAATAGAGGTGCTTAAAGGTACTTCATCAAAGATAGAACAAGTTTATCTTACTGTTTTAGAAGTATAAAAAACACTTTAGAATTTACACTTTATTTTTTTCTTTTTTCACGCTTAATTAAAAAGCAAATTCACTTTTATTATTAAAGAGTAAATCGTATTTTCGCACACTATCAATAAATAATTTAATAAAAATAATGGCAATATTATCGAAAATTAGAGAGCGTTCAATGTTTTTAATTGTAATCATTGGTTTGGCGCTATTTGCTTTTGTTGCGAGTCCAAAAGATATTTTAGACTTTTTTAATTCTAGTAAAGTAAATTCAGTAGGAGAAATTAATGGAGAAACAATTAGTAGAAAAGATTTTGCAACTAGAGTAGAAGCATACAAGTCTAATGCTGGGAATGGCATTTCTGATATGCAAGCAGTGAATGCTGTATGGAATAGTTTACTAAGTGAAAAGATTTATCAAGAGCAATTAAAAAGTGCTGGTATCGTTGTTGGGGAAAAAGATGTTTGGGATGCTATCATTGAAATACCAAGTATAAAAAATGCTGAAATTTTCAAAAATGAAATAGGTCTTTTTGATGAAGAAAAACTAAAAGAATACTTGGCAAACTTGAAAGAGTCTTCTAAAGATCAGTCAAATAATGCTTGGGCTAGTTGGTTAAACACCGAAAGAAATGTAAAAGCAAATATAGAACAAACTGCCTACACACAGCTAGTTAAGTTGGGCATTGGAGCTTCGTTGAAGGATGGAGAAAGAAACTATATTGAAAATGGAACTAAATTATCAGGTTCATTTGTTTATGTGCCTTATAGCTCTATTGATGATGCAGATGCAACGGTAAGCTCTTCAGAAATAGATGCATATGTGAAAAATCATGCTTCTGAATTTGAAGTGGATGCTACAAGAGATATTAAATATGTGAAGTTTGATATAGTAGCTTCTGAGCAAGATGAGCAAGATATTCAAGATGAATTAAAATTAGAAATTTCACATTTTGAAGCTGCAGAAGATGGTGCTAGCTTCGTTTCAGAAAATGGAAGTGATATTGCTGTTGATGCAAGTTTCTTATTTAAAAATAATTTACCAACAGTTGTTGCAGATGAAATTTTCTCTTCTAAAAAAGGAGCCGTAGTTGGACCGTATAAATTCCAAAATCACTATCGCTTATCTAAAGTTGAAGAATTTGTTAAAATGCCGGACTCTGTTCAGGCTAGTCATATTTTAATTTCTTATGTTGGTTCTAGATCGGCAGATCAAACCATCACAAGAACAGAAGAGCAAGCTCAGAAATTGGCAGACAGTATTTTAAAAGTTGTAAAAAGAAGGAAATCTAAATTTGCTTCTTTGGCTAAAGAATATTCTTCAGATAAATCGAATGCTGATAAGGGTGGTGAGTTAGACTGGTTTACATATTCTCGTATGGTTCCTGAGTTTAGAGATTATACATTCTTAAATAAAAAAGGAGATATTGGAATTGTTAAAACAGCATTTGGTATCCATGTAATTCACATAACTAACCAAAAAAATATTCAAAATGCCGTTAGATTATCTACATTGGCTAGGAAAATTGATGCATCTGAAGCTACAGAAAACACAATTTTTGAGCAGGCAGAAAGTTTAGCTTATAAGTTGTCTTCAGGAGCTTCTTTGGATGAATTAGTTAAAGAAGCTAATTATACAGCAAGACCTTTAGTTGGTATTAAAGAGTTAGAAGAAAATATTTCGGGATTAGGTAAGAATAGAGGAATTGTTAGATGGATATTTGAAGATGAACGTTCTGTGAATGACGTAAGACGTTTTGATTTGGATAAAGGATATGCGGTAGTTGTTTTGACTAACAAAGCTGAAAAAGGCCTTTTATCTTCTTCAAAAGCATCTGCTAAAGTGAAACCTATTTTAATGAATGAGAAAAAAGCTAAATTGATTGCTGCTAAAATGCAAGGATCAGATCTAGAGTTAATAGCTAAGTCAGCTGGAGTCTCTGTTAAGCCTTTTTCTAATATAAATTTAGGAGCACCTACCATTTCTGGTGTTGGTATTGAGCCTGGTGTAGTTGGAGCAATGTATGCTGTTGTAGAAAATAAGGTTATTTCAAATGTAGCTGGTGAAAAAGGTGTTTTTGCTTTTGTTGTAAAGTCTAAAGTTAAACCTGAAGCAATTCCTAGTTATGAAGGAGCTAAAAATAGTTTAGCTACTGATAATAAGAATAAAGTAAACGGGCAAATATATAATGCTTTGAAAGAATTAGTAGAAGTTGATGATCAAAGAGGAAATATGTATTAATAACAACCTTTATGGTTGCTAATGTGGTATTATTTTCGAAAATAGTTAAGAGTTATGTTTGATAATGAAAAAATACAGGAGTATTTAAAAAATGGAGCTGTTGTGTTAGATGTTAGAACTGATGCAGAGTATCAAGAGGGACATGTTACAGGTTCTCAACATATAGAATTAAATACAATCCCTGGAAATATAGAAAAAGTAAAAGCGTATAACAAGCAGGTTATTGCAGTTTGTAGAAGTGGTGCTAGAAGTGGTCAAGCTACAGCGTTTTTAAAACAACATGGAATTGATATTATCAATGGAGGTCCATGGGGAAATGTAGATCAATATTCTTAGGATAGATTATCTAATAAATAAAAAAGAGGCTGTATTTTAATACAGCCTCTTTTTTGTTTTAACTCTTGTGTGAATTCAGGACTAATTACTTCTATAGCTAAAAAACTAGGATAAAAGAGTAGGAGTGCTATGATACTTTAATATAGTCCTTTAGATGCTTGATTCTTAGGGGAAAATAAATTATTTATTTAGAGGTCTTGATATGTAATTGGTTAAAATTGTAACAAATACAACTACAGAAATAGAGCTTAAGGGCATTAATATAGCAGCAATAACAGGTGATAATTGCCCGCTTATCGCAAAGTACAATCCGACAATATTGTAGAGAAAGGATAATGCAAAACTAGCTTTAATAACGGAAATTGCTTTTTTGGAGATACTTAAGAATAAAGGAAGTTTTTCTAGCTTACTTGCATCAATAATGCCATCGCAAGCTGGTGAAAATACATTTACATTTTCAGATACAGCTACTCCTACTTCACTTTGTGCCAAAGCACCTGCGTCATTTAATCCGTCTCCAATCATCATAACCACTTCTTTTGAACGTTGTTTACGATCAATGTAATTAAGTTTGTCTTCTGGTTTCTGATTAAATAATAAGGTAGTAGCAGTAGGTAAATATTTTTTTAGATGAGATTTTTCCCCTTCGTTATCTCCAGATAGTAAGGCAAGTTTAAACTTTTTAGTCAATTCAGTAAACATACTAAACATACCATTTCTGTAGTGGTTTTTAAAAATAAATTTTCCAGTACTAGTGTTATTGATACTTAGGTATACTGCCGTTTCAGTTGTGTTATTGATTAGGTTTGAATTGGTGAAATCCTGACTTCCAATTTTTATTGTTTGGTCCATTATGGTTCCTGAAATTCCTTTTCCTGCTACTTCATTGAAATCAGAAACCTGAGATGTTGTTGTGTTAGGTAGCCAATTATATAAAGTTCTACTTAAAGGGTGATTGGAATTTCTTAAAATTGATTTTATGTGGTGTTTTTCTTTTTCCGTTAAGGGTACTCCTTCATAATTTATTTCTTGCTCTTTAGAGGAAGTAATTGTTCCTGTTTTATCAAAAACAATTGAGTTTATTTTAGCCATGCTTTCAATAACACTGGCGTTTTTTAAATAATATTTATGCTTTCCAAATATTCTAATAATATTACCAAGTGTAAATGGAGCAGAAAGTGCAAGTGCACAGGGACAAGCTATAATTAAAATGGCACTAACTACTGTAATGGCTATTTTGGGTGAGATAAAATACCAGTATATTCCAGATACAAGCGCAATAGTTAAAATGATAAAAGTAAAATACTGACTTATTTGATCAGTAATATTTTTGAAACTTTCTTCTTTATTTTTGTTAAAAACATCATTACTCCAAAGTTGTGTTAAGTAACTTTGAGAAACTGATTTAATGGCTTCTATTTCTATACCCCCTCCTAATTGTTTTCCACCAGCAAAAATTTTATCTCCAGATTTTTTCTCAACAGGATTGCTTTCACCAGTAACAAAGCTATAATCTAGAAGACCATCACCATTAATAATAACTCCATCAATTGGAATTAATTCTTCATTTCTAATAAGCAGTCTATCTCCTTTTACAATGTCATATATTTGAACAGATTCTTCTTTTTTGTCTTTAATTCTTGTTACAGCAATAGGAAAATAAGATTTGTAATCTCTTTCAAATGATAAAAAAGAGTAAGTTCGTTGTTGAAATAACTTTCCTAGTAGTAAGAAAAATATTAATCCAGATAAACTGTCTAAATAACCCTGACCAGATTCAGTAACTATTTCATAGGAGCTTCTTAGAAATAAAACAAGTACTCCAAGTGCAATTGGAACTTCAATATTTAATATTTTATGTTTTAGACCTTTGTAGGCTGAAATAAAATAATCTTGTGCAGAATACAATATAACGGGTAAGGCCATGAAGAACATAATCCATCTAAAGAATTGTTTGTATTGATTGAGCCAAAATTCATCTACTTCGAAGTATTCAGGAAAAGACAAAAACATGATGTTTCCAAAAGCAAAACCTGCAACTCCTAATTTATAAATTAAAGATTTGTCTGAAATATTTGTTCTGTTTGCTTCAGTGTTTTCTAAACTTATATAGGGGTCATAACCTATAGAACTTAGCAATAAAACAATTTCTTTTAAACTAATTTTATCTTTGTGAAATACAATTCGTACTGTTTTTTTAGGAAAGTTTACTTGTGAAGAACTTAAATTTTTATTTAATTTATGTAAGTTTTCTAATATCCATATACAAGAACTGCAATGAATATGAGGTATGCTTAGGGTAACAATACTTGTAGTGTCGTCATCAAATTCTAAAATTTTAGAAGCAATACTTTCGGTGTCTAAATAATCATATTTACCAGCAATTTCTTCAGGAATTTTTCCAGGAGATTTCTCAAAATCATAATAACAATTTAGTTCGTTTTCGTTTAGAATTTCAAAAACAGTTTTACAACCATTACAGCAAAAATTCTTTTTGTCAAAAACAAGGGAATTGTCATCCTTGCAATCATTACCACAATGATAGCAGTTTGTTTTTTCCATTTTTACATAGTTTAAAAAAAGTAACGAGGTGTTTAGTTCTGTCTCTTTTTTGTTTTGTCTAGAAGACATTTATTCCGAAAACAATAATACAAATTTCTTAATAATTGCAAGGTGAAATACTGACAATTATCATATTTTTAGGTTATCTTTGATAAAGATATTAGAAGTATAATATGGGAAATTGTCATAAATGTATTGTTCGAGAATTCAATACTTTAAAAACATTATCTGTCGATGAGCTTAAAGAGGTGTCCAACCATAAAGACGAATTACAGTTTAAAAAAGGGGATGTTATTTTTAAAGAAGGATCCTTGTTGAATGGTGTGTATTGTATTAAAGAGGGGAAATGTAAGTTGACAAAACTGAGTCCTAACGGGAAAGAGCAGATTGTTAAATTTATTAAGCATGGTGATATGCTTGGCTATAGATCGGTATTGAGCGAAGAGCCTGTAAGTCTTTCGGTAGTAGCTTTAGAGGATATTTCAGCTTGTTTTATTCCTAAAAAAGATATTTTTGATTCTATTCAGGGTAATACAAATTTTTCAAAAGATATGTTTAAAGTAGTTTGCCATGATTTAAAAGATGCAAATGCGACTATTACAAATATGGCTCAAAAAACAGTAAGAGAGCGTTTGGCTGACACTTTACTTTTTTTAGATGAGACCTTTGGAGAGTTAGAGGATGGTACAATTGATATTCAGCTTTCTAGAGAAGAAATTTCGAATGTTATAGGTACGGCAACAGAGTCTGCTATTCGTTTGTTGTCTGAGCTTAAAAAAGATAAAGTGATATCGTTTGTAGGAAAGAAAATAAAAATTGAAGATAGAGAAGCTTTAAAAAAGATCAAAATAGGTTTTTAAAATCTGAAAAAATAGAGTGTCTATTTCTGTATATTGTTTTGTTGGAAATAGTTTAAAATAAAAAAGTCGTCAAATTTAATTTGACGACTTTTTTGTTGCTACTTATTTGTTATGGATTTAAGCAGAATTCCTACTAGCATTTGTGTTTCCAAACAAAGATCGAGTTACAATTTTTTCAAATGTTTTTAATCTCTCAGAGTCTACAATTCCAGCTTTGTTTAAATTCTGAACTTCTTTTAAAGCATATTGTTGAATAGTTAATAAAGGAAGTACTATAGAGTCACGAACTGCAATAGACGCTCTACTTACTGGGTAATTATCCATAAGATCTTTATGCCCTGTTATCTTTAATAGCATTTTTTTAGTCAATTGGTACTCTTCATGAATGATATTCCAAAATAATCCAAATTCTTCATCTTTAGCCATATATGCTGTTAGTTCAAAAAATGATTTTGTTAACGACATAATACTATTATCAAGTAAAGTTTTAAAGAAATTAGAATTGTTATATAAATTTTGAATTTTATCAAATTCACCATTGTCTTCATATTTCTTAAAAGCGGTACCTACACCAAAGAACCCAGGAACATTTTGTTTTAGTTGTGACCAACTTCCTACAAATGGAATAGCTCTTAGGTCACTAAAATCTAATTGTGCAGATTTAGAACGTTTTGATGGTCTTGAACCAATATTTGCTTTACCATAAAATTTCAAAGTACTCATTCTTTCTAAATATGGAATGAACAATTCGTGGTTTTTAAAGTCACTATATGCTTCGAAACTAGTTTGAGCTAAGTCGGTCATCACCAATCTATCTTCGTCAGACATGGCTCCGTTTTTAGGATCAGTGAAAATTTTATTGGTAATACCAGCTCCTAATAGTTGTTCAATATTGTATTGAGATGAATCTAAGTTTCCAAAATTAGAACTAATTGTTTGTCCTTGTATTGTTAATTGAATTTCTTGATTTTCAATGTTTGGACCTAGAGAAGCATAAAATTTAGATGTTTTTCCTCCACCACGAGCAGGTGGTCCTCCACGTCCATCAAAAAATATAACTTTAATCCCAAACTCACGAGATACGGCACTTAATTCTTCTTTTGCTTTATAAATACCCCAATTGGCCATTAAGTATCCACCATCTTTTGTTCCATCAGAAAAACCTAACATAATGTTTTGTTTGTCGCCTCTGTTAGCAACATGTGCCCGGTATTCTGGAATACTATATAATTGTCTCATAACAGCAGGTGCTACAGTCAAATCATCAACTGTTTCAAAAAGTGGAGCAACATCTACATTTAACCCATCTTCAAAACCGGAAAGGTTAAGCATGGCAAATGTTTCCATTACGTTTAATGCTGTTTGGTTATTACTAATAATATATCTATTAGCACCTCTTATTCCATTTTCTTTTTGAATGATGTTAATTGCCTGCATAGACCCTAGTGTCTTTACAGCCATGTCATTTGAAAAATCTTCAGGTTCAATAGTTCCTTTAATTTTTGCTAAAACATCAATTTGTTCTTCAGCAGATAATTCTAAATAATTATCAGGGAAAATAGTAGCTCCTTTTGCTTTTAATTCACTAACGATTTCAACAAATACATTGTGGTGAACACGACTGTCTTGGCGAATATCCATGGTTGCAAAATGGTAGCCAAAAATCTTCACTTTATTAATAAAACTATCTACCTCTTCAATAAATAAGCTATTGTGTTGGTCTTTGATGATTTTTTTAATTGTAAGTAGTTTTTCTAAGAGCGCTTCTTGAGAAATTCTTACTGGAGCATCTTCAGAAATACAACTATCATAAAGACGTAATTCTATATCTGTTATAATATCAATAACACCTGTAAATGAAAGCCTTCTTTTAATTTGTCTAGCATCTCTATAATAATTTTTTAAGATGGTTTGACGAAGTTTTCTTGCAACTTTTAGGGTTGTTTCTGTAGTAACAAAAGGGTTTCCATCTCTATCACCACACGGCCAAAATCCTAAGTTTATAATTTCATTGTCTATTGATTTTCCATCAAAAATATGACTCTGTATATAATCATAGATTTTACTAATAGAATGATAGAAAACATTTTCCAAATACCATATTAAGCTAATCGCTTCTTGATAAGGTGAAGGTTTTTGATCTGCGAAAAACGTTGTTTTTCCTAATTGTGATAAAAGCTTTTTTATTAAAGAAAGATCATCTTCGTTAATTGCTTTTTGCAAATCTGTAAGAATCGTTAAAACTGTACCTGGGTAAAATTGTGTTGGGTGTGCAGTTAGTACCAAGCGAGTTTTAAATTCTTCTAAATATTTTTGTAACTCTTCTTTTACTCTTTTAGAATTGGCAACTTCTTTTATATTTCTCATGGTACCAATTCCGTCCATGTTGTTTACAACAGGAAAGGCAGCATCTTCTATTGCATCAAATAATACTACTTGGCGCTCGATGTATTGGATAAACTTAAAGAGAAAACTAATTCTATTTTCTTCAGTACAATTTGATTTGTATTTGTCGAAAAATCCGTTTACTATTTCTGTAGGTGTTTTACCTAATTTAAACCCTTCTATACAAGTTTCGTTAAATAGCGGCAATAAAGTTCCTGTTTTGGTAACATTATCAAATGGTAATGTCATGAAAACACTGTTGTATACTTGGTATTTGGCAAGTACATTGTCGTTAAATCTTGATAATTTGGTTTGTTTTGACATGCTTTGTTTTTTAATTTGCCGCAAGATACAAAACGCTGTGTAAAGTGATGGTTATATGTGTAAAATTAAACAAATACCTTTGTGTAGGTAGAATATTATTACAGTGATGGGTAGTTTCTGCAATAATTAGGTAGTTTTGAGGGTAAAAAGGTCGTGAGAAAAATAGGATGACTTTTAATGTCTATCTATTGTTTTCTTAGGTTTTTATAAAAAAACCATTGTATTTTACAATGGTTTATATTTTATGGTATTTATGAAGTTTCTTAATACAATTCAGGGAATTCTTTAGGATTTACTTCATGCATAATTTTATAAGCAGCTTCAAAAACATCTTCTCTTGAGGGTTTAGAGAAATAATCACCGTCACTTCCATAGGCTGGTCTATGTGGTTTAGCACTAAGAGTTGCCGGTTTGCTATCTAGATAATTATAAGCATTTTGCTCATCTAAAACTTTTTGTAAAATATAAGCAGAAGCTCCTCCTGGAACATCTTCATCAATAATTAATAGTCTATTGGTTTTGGCAAGACTTTTAGAAATGTCATGCTCCAAATCAAAAGGCATTAATGATTGCACATCAATAATCTCTGCATCAACCCCTACTTGTGCCAAATCTAATGCTGTTTCTTGTACAATTTTTAAAGTTGATCCATAAGATACTAGTGTAATATCAGATCCTTCTTTTATGGTTTCAACATATCCAATAGGAGTCGTGTATTCCCCTAGGTTTTCGGGTAGTTCTTCTTTTAATCGGTATCCATTTAGGTTTTCAATAACTAAACCGGGTTCGTCACCTAGAAGAAGCGTATTGTAAAAACCTGCGGCTTTGGTCATGTTTCTAGGAACTAATAAATGTATTCCTTTTAAGGTTCCCAAAATCATTGACATTGGTGATCCTGAATGCCAAATACCTTCCAGTCTATGTCCTCTAGTTCGGATGATTAAAGGAGCGCGTTGTTTTCCAAAAGTACGGTAGCGTAAACATGCTAAATCATCACTTAAAGTTTGAATAGTGTAAATTAGATAATCTAGATATTGAATTTCTGCAATAGGGCGTAATCCACGTAAAGCCATTCCAATACCTTGTCCAATTATGGTAGATTCTCTAATACCCGTGTCGGTAACTCTGTCTTCACCAAACTTATCTTGTAAGCTTTCTAATCCTTGGTTTACATCTCCAATTTTCCCAGAATCTTCACCGAAAATAAATAGATTTCCATGTTTTTCTAAAAGAGCGTCAAAATTATCACGAATGATAATTCTTGCGTCCACTATTTTTTTATCAGCACTATAAGTAGGTTTTATTTCTTTAATGGTACTTACACCATTACCAGTGTCATTAATAAGTTTACTGCTGTATTTATCTTGGGTAAGCTGTTTGTGTTCAATCAACCAATTCAGAAATTTTGTTTTTTCTTTAGAATTTTCGTGTCTTATAAGTGGAGTAACTTTTCTAGCGGTTTCAAAAATATCTTTTCTTGAAGGTTCTTTTATTGCAGCAAAATCATTTCTTAATTTTAAAATAAAATTTTTGTTGGCACTTGTTTTACAAACACCATCTAGAAGTTGAACTAATTCTTGTTGTTCTTTTTTTAGGGGTTCTAAGAAAGCTTTCCAAGCATCTCTTTTAGCTTGAGAAACTTCAGTTTTAGCTCTTTTTTCTATAGCAATTAGCTCTTCTTCACTATCAATAATTTTTAAAACATCTTCATTGTTCTCTAATTCAAAGTCTAAAATCCACTCTCTAAATTTTTTGTTACAGTCAAAATCTGCTTCCCATTTAAGGCGGTCTTTACTTTTGTATCTTTCATGTGAACCAGAAGAAGAATGTCCTTGCGGCTGTGTTAATTCTTGTACATGAATTAAAACAGGCACATGTCCAGTTCTAGAAATTTCAGAAGCTTTGTTGTAAGTGTCTATTAATTGTACATAATCCCAACCATTTACTCTTAAGATTTCAAGTCCTTTGTTTTTAGGATCTCTTTGGAAGCCTTTTAAAACTTCCGATATGTTTTCTTTTGTAGTTTGATATTTTGCATGTACAGATATTCCGTATTGATCATCCCAAACACTTGTAATCATTGGAATTTGTAAAACTCCAGAAGCATTTATTGCTTCAAAAAAATGTCCTTCGCTAGTACTTGCATTTCCAATAGTTCCCCAGCCAATTTCATTTCCTTTATTGGTGAAATTTTCATATCCCTTTTGCAAGGTGTCTACATTTCTATATAATTTAGAGGCGTAAGCAAGCCCTACTAAACGTGGCATTTGTGCTGCTGTACAGGATACGTCTGAACTAGTATTGTATTGTTGGGTTTGGTTTTTCCAAGATCCATCTTCATTTACAATATGTGTTGCAAAATGACCACCCATTTGTCGTCCAGCAGAAAAAGGCTCTGCTTTGATATCTGTATGAGCATACAAGCCTGCAAAAAATTGTTGTGGAGTAAATTCACCTAAAGCCATCATAAAGGTTTGGTCTCTGTAATAACCAGAACGCCAATCTCCTTTTTTAAATGCTTTTGCCATGGCAATTTGTGGCAGTTCTTTACCATCTCCAAAAATTCCAAATTTTGCTTTTCCAGTAAGTACCTCTTTTCTACCTAACAAACTACATTCTCTACTTAAAACAGCGATATAATAGTCCTTAAGAATTTCATTTTTAAATTGTTGAAACGATAGGTTTTGTTGGTTAATTTCAGAGATTACTGACGTCATAAACAAGCATTTTTAGGTAGTGCAAATATAAGGATATTAATTTACTTTTAAAAGTAATGCAAATCCTAGGTAAAACAAGAATTATAAGAAGCCTCGCCTAATAAAACTGAAGATTCTATTCGCATCGAGTACTAAAGTAAATCTAATCTTGCTTGAGTAATTGTTTAAGCCCATTTCCCAACCATTGTTTGAATGAATAGGTAAGTAAAACTCTAGAATATTGTGTACAAGAGTTAATCTAAGTCCGGATTCGTGTGCTAGAAAAAGATTATAGCCAGTGTTTTTAACAGCTCCAAAGTCATTATACAATTGCAAGTTTTGCCAGATACTTACAGATGTATTGAACGTTGTCATCCATTTGTTGGCGTATTTTTGAGAATCATTATTGAAAAACGATTTGAAACCTCCTTGAGAACTTACATATTGTTGACTTACAATTCCAGTGTCCTCTGATCTTCCAAATAAATTTTGTTCAAACAAATAATCTTGAGGTCTACTTAATCCAAAGCTAAAGTAATTTGAATTGGTGTTGTTATTTAAAAATAAACCTGCAAACCATCTAAACTCCCATTGTATATTCTTTTTTGTTAATTTTCTGTATAGAATATCTGTAGAAATTTTATTAAAATTATTAGCTATTTCTAAGCTACTGCTTATTCTAAAATCATTTAAAATATCGGGCCTAGAATACGCATATTTCAATTTAGTGATGTTGTAATGATCTTCATCGGTTTTAACTACGTTTTCAGCGACTTCCTTGTTAATCATCAAGTATTTTAAGGATAAGGTGTTTTTGCCTACGGCTCTTAAATTTTTTCTATTAAATTGGATGGAAATGAAAGGGTTAAATGTTGTGTAGTTTAAGTTTTGTTTATAATGATATCTACTTCCGGTTAGTCCAAATGTAGTGCGATATATTTTTTTGTTTTCCGGATAGTGATTGTAGACTGTAGCAAACCTTCCTGAAAATGTTTGACTTTTAGTACTGTAGGTAGGTACTACTTTGTACTCAAAATTGTTTTTTTGAATGGGTTTGTTGTTTAGGTTTACTCCCAAAATAAAGCCATCATAATAATTATATTCAGAAGTAGGTTTGTAAAATATTTGATGATAGTAAGGATCACTAATGTCTTTGATAAATTTGAGTTGTAAAGGTCTTTCAAATAATTTGGGGTTTACGTTTTTCCAATTATTTCTTAAATTGAATTCTGGATATAAATACTCGTAGTTCAAAGATATTTTATCAAAATTTCCTTTGGCTATTTTTATAGTTTTAGTCGAGTCGATAGGAGGTATCCATTTTTTCCATTGAATTTTTTTGTTTTTTACTCCGTATAAAGCTACTGGGGCACTTATGTTACTGGTGTTTTTAATGGTGATAGATAAAGAGTCTCTGTCTTTTTTTATTCTTTTTAGTGTGTAGTCAATTTTCTTTTTGGAGTTTAAATAGTCACCAAAAAACCAAGAAATATTTTTAGGAGTTCTGGCAGCTAAATAATGTTGAAAATTGTAGCTGTCATTTATTTTTAATTGATGGTCTTTATAATAGTGTTGTAAAGATTTTTTTAAAATACCACCTCCTAAATAAGCATCTAGATAGCGCAAACCTAGTCCTGCCTTGTATTTGTTAACAATTTTTCTATTGAAGTTAGATAATTCTGAAGCAGGTGTGGTTAGAGGTTGGTCAATGTTTTTTCTTGCTGTAAATTGATATACAAAAGGGTACTTGTCATTGTAATCCATCTGGGCAAAATGAAAGCTTTTAATTCCCCATCGTTTTGAGTTTTTTCCTAGTAATTTAACTTCTGGATAGTATGTGCTTACATATTGCATCATCAAATAAGTTTGTATTCCATCAGACAACCAATAATCTTGATTCCTATTAAATAACAAAGTCTCTTCTGTAAATTTATTGACTAAGGCTTTAAATATTTTTGTGTCCCATTCAAAAATATCAGAAAATGGACTTAAGAAGTTGGGTAAGTCGCTTATTCCGTAAATTTTATTTTTTTGGTAGGAAGCATCATCTAATAAAATATTGTTATGTGGAAATTTTCCTAAATACGATTCAATAAAACTCACAGCTCTTTGAAGAGCTGCACGTTTGGTAGTATTGTTGATTTTATTGCTTTCAATGTTGGTAAAGATGTTTAAGTTTTCTGTTTTGTATTTTGAAAAACTACTATTTTTAGTAATTGACAATATGACATCAACTCTACCTTTATCTTTAAAATTAAATATGGCTAAATGATTTTTGTAGTCTAGTTTTTTGGGTAAGCCTGCATTAACAAAATAACCTATAGGAGTAAATAATTCAAGATTGTAGTCAGCTGTTTCTTGAAGCATGTTGTCCATGTCCAAATTAGAATTGGCAATCCATTTATCATGAGTTATCACTGCAGGAACCAAATACCAAAAACGTAAATTATAGTTTCCAAATTTGTCTTTTCCATAACCTGTAAATTTTTCATTGGGAATTTTTACAGCATAGTTTGCAGTAATAATTACTGAATCATTTTTTTGAAGCGGTTTTTCTAAAGAAATTTCTAAGATATCCGCTTTGTTTTGATACGCTTTATGTTGTGGAGGTTTAAAATTTACGGAAACCTTATGTAGGCTAGTGCTGCCTCTATCTATCGAGTCTGCAAAATAAAATGTTTTTTTGTAATTTTCAATTAAACGTTTGCTTAAACTCGTTTTATTGCTAGAAAAACTATTGGGCCAATTGTGTAAAATTATTTTATCTAAATCTTTATCACTGTTGTTGTAGTACACTATTTTTTGCTGTATTGCCAGTTGATCTACTTCAGGCATTAGCAATCCTTTGATGTGAATTTTTGTCTGTTGAGAAAAACCACTTAGGCAAATAAACAGTAGGAGAAAGAAAAAGTAAAAGTTTTTTTTCAAGATATTCTTTTAGAAATTTGGCTTTAAGTTGTAAATAGAATAGAATTTATTTAGATGTTCAATTGCTTCTTCTGCCGTATCTACAATTCTAAAAAGATTTAAATCTTCTTCACTTATGGTAGCGTTTTCTTTTAGGAGTACTTTTTTTATCCATACTAACAAATCACACCAAAATTCACGACCGACTAGGATAATTGGAAAACGACCAATTTTTTTAGTTTGAATCAAGGTAATAGCCTCAAATAATTCGTCTAGAGTTCCAAAACCTCCTGGCATTACTATGAATCCTTGAGAGTATTTTACAAACATAACTTTACGAACAAAGAAATAGTCAAAATCTAAGCTCATACCTCTATTAATATATGGATTGTCGTTTTGTTCAAAAGGGAGCTCAATGTTTAATCCAACAGATATTCCGCCGGCACGGGTAGCTCCTTTGTTACCAGCTTCCATTATTCCAGGCCCTCCACCTGTAATTACACCATAGCCATTTTGGCAAAGTTGATAGGCTATTTCTTCTGCTAGAATGTAATGTTCATGGTCTGGTTTTGTTCTTGCTGATCCGAAAATACTTACGCAAGGTCCAATTTGACTTAAACGTTCGTATCCATCAACAAATTCAGACATTATTTTAAAAATCCCCCATGAGTCATTGGTTTTAATTTCGTTCCAAGTTTTAGGGGTAAATCTTTCTCTTATTTTTCTGTCTTCATTTGGGGACATAGGCTTAATGTTTATTTGGAGTTTTACTTTTTTGTTAAAATATACCTTTTTAGAATAACCTGCAAAGTTAATTTAGAAGTTACGCTTTGTTAAGCCTTAAAAATGTAATTTTTAGTGACACATCAAGCAATGTAAATCTACTCAACTCTCAACCAATTCTTTCTTTAAAAATTTAGCGGTATAGCTTTTTTTGTTTTTGATAATTTCTTCAGGAGTTCCTGTGCACAAAATAGTACCACCATTTTTTCCTCCTTCTAAACCAACATCAATGATATAATCAGCTAATTTAATAACGTCCATGTTGTGTTCAATAATTAAAACAGTATTTCCTTTGTCCGTTAATTTATTTAATACTTTCATTAATACATTAATGTCTTCAAAATGCAAGCCAGTAGTAGGTTCATCAAGAATATAAAAAGTATTCCCAGTGTCTCTTTTGGATAATTCAGCTGCTAGTTTAATACGCTGTGCTTCCCCTCCTGAAAGTGTGGTAGATTGTTGTCCTAGAGTGATATATCCTAATCCGACATCTTTGATGGTTTTAATTTTATTGTAAATTTTAGGAATGGCTTCAAAAAAGCTTACAGCTTCGTTAATTGTCATATTTAAAACATCGGAGATAGATTTCCCTTTGTATCTAATTTCAAGTGTTTCTCTGTTAAACCTTTTTCCCATACAGGTTTCACATTCTACATAAACATCTGGTAAAAAATTCATTTCAATAACTCGCATTCCTCCTCCTTGGCAAGTTTCACATCTTCCTCCTTTTACATTAAATGAAAATCTTCCAGCTTTATAGCCTCTAATCATAGCTTCTGGAGTTTTTGTATAAAGGGCTCTGATTTCACTAAACACTCCTGTGTATGTTGCCGGGTTAGATCTTGGTGTCCTTCCAATAGGAGATTGGTCAATGTCTATAACTTTGTCAATATGCTCTAAACCTTTTATAGATTTGTAAGGCATGGGTTCTTTTACGCCCCTATAAATATGTTTGTTTAGAATTGGGTATAAGGTGCCATTTATTAAGGTAGATTTTCCACTACCCGATACTCCAGTTACGCAAATCATTTTTCCTAAAGGAAAAGTAGCAGAAACATTTTTCAAGTTATTCCCTGTAGCTCCTTTTAGAATTAACTCTTTTCCGTTACCTTTTCTACGCTCTTTAGAAGTCTCAATTATTTTCCTTCCTGTAAGGTAGTCTGCGGTTAAGGTACTTTCCTTTATCATTTCTTTAAAAGTTCCTTTACTAACAATTTCTCCTCCATGGCGCCCTGCACCTGGACCAATGTCTAATACATAATCTGCGCATTCCATCATGTCTTTGTCGTGCTCTACTACCAAAACAGAATTTCCTAAATCACGCAATTTAATTAATGAATTTATAAGTCTTTCGTTGTCTCGTTGATGCAAACCAATACTAGGTTCATCTAAAATATATAAAACACCAACTAGTTGAGAGCCTATTTGTGTTGCTAAACGAATACGCTGTGCTTCACCACCAGATAATGACTTGGAGGTTCTGTCTATGGTCAAATAATCTAAACCTACATCTAATAAAAATTGAATTCTAGTAC
>JBHOTE010000035.1:0-17624 GCA_042584125.1 Bacteroidota bacterium | reverse complement strand
AGCGATTTAGTAAGTAAATATATTCATGGAGATGAAAAATCTTTGGAGATACTTATACTTAAACACAAACAAAAAATTTACGGATTTATTTACTCTAAAATTTTAGATAAAGATTTAACGGAAGATATTTTTCAGGATACCTTTATAAAAGTGATAAAAACATTAAAGCAAGGAAAGTATAATGAAGAAGGGAAGTTTTTACCTTGGGTTATGCGAATTGCACATAATTTGGTGATAGATCATTTTCGAAAATCTAGTCGTATGCCTAAATTTAGTAGAACAGATGATTTTGATATTTTTGATGTATTAAGTGATGCTTCAATGAATAGAGAGTCAGAAATAATTCAAAAGCAATTGTACAAGCAAATTACGAGTATAATTAAAGATTTACCAGAAGATCAGCAAGAAGTGTTGACTATGCGTATTTATAAAGAATTGAGTTTTAAAGAAATTTCAGAAAATACGGGGGTAAGTATTAATACTGTTTTAGGAAGAATGCGTTATGCTTTGATAAATTTGAGAAAAATAGTAGCTCAAAAAGAAATTATTTTAACCAACTAAATACTAGATGCTTTTTTTTTTCGTTATAAATGAGAACTATAACGAAAACATATGATAAAAAATTACATTTCTAAAAAACCTAAAAACATTAACAAGGAACCTTCAGAGGAAACTATTGAATTTTTATTAAGTTATTCAAAATCTCTGAAATATGTGAACAGTATTAAATTTGATACACAAGTAGAATTGAATTTAAATTAGTTTTGATGTACAGATAAGCCCCGTTTACGGGGTTTATTTATTATAATATTCGTCTAAAACTGTTTTTCTACCTATGGTTTTAGTAATAATATCTTTCTCTAAATTCCAACCTCTTGCAGGTGAATATTCTCTTCCGTACCAAATCATTTGTAAGTGCAAATCATTCCAATTTTCTTTAGGGAATAAACGTTTTGCATCTTTTTCAGTTTGTGCTACATTTTTCCCGTTTGTTAAATTCCAGCGATACATTAATCTATGGATGTGTGTGTCTACAGGAAAAGCGGGTATTCCAAAAGCTTGACTCATAACAACACTTGCTGTTTTGTGACCAACTGCTGGTAATTCTTCTAATCCTTCAAAATTTTGTGGAACGTCTCCATTGTATTTTTCGATTAATATTTTTGACAAACCGTAAATACCTTTACTTTTCATCGGAGATAAACCACAGGGTCTTATTATTTCTTTTATTTGTTCAATAGATAATTTAACCATATCAAAAGGATTATCTGCTTTAGCAAATAGCAAGGGGGTAATTTGGTTTACCCGAACATCTGTACATTGGGCAGATAATAAAACGGCAACTAAAAGAGTATATGGGTCTTTATGGTCTAAAGGAATTGGAATTTCAGGATACAATTCTTCTAAAGTATCCATCACAAATTGCACTTTTTCTTGTTTCGTCATTTTATAAAAAAGGTTTAAGGAAGGTAAAAATACAAAGTCTAAAAAATAATAAGACAATTTGCGTTAAATTATTTTATTTGAAGATTACTTTCTAACTTTCCATTTTAAAATAAGAAAACATGACATCATTAAAAATAGGAGATAAGGCTCCGAAATTTTCATCTTTAGATGAACAAGGAAATACAGTAAAATTAGAAGATTTCATAGGAAAAAAACTGGTTTTGTTCTTTTATCCAAAAGCAAGTACACCTGGCTGTACTGTGGAAGCTTGTAATTTGAGAGATAACTACAACGTGTTTTTAGAAAAAGGATATGCTATTATCGGTGTGAGTGCCGATTCAGCAAAAAGACAACAAAATTTTATCAATAAAAATGAATTACCTTTTCCTTTGTTAGCTGATGAAGACAAGAGTGTAATTGAGGCTTTTGGTGTATGGGGACCTAAAAAATTTATGGGGAAAGAGTATGAGGGAATTCACCGAACTACTTTTGTTATTGATGAAAATGGAATAATTGAAGATATTATTGCCAAGGTAAAAACCAAAGAACATAGTAGTCAAATCTTAAAATAATTTACAATATTATGGACGACTTATCAAGAAGAAATTTTGCTAAGAAAATTACGCTTGGAGTAGCTGCTATTCCTTTTGTTGGGGTTTCTAATGACATTTTTGGGAAAAACTTAAAGTCAATAGATTCGTTGTCGATAAATATTTTTTCTAAGCATTTACAGTTTTTAGATTACAGATCTACAGGTAAAATAGCAAATGAATTAGGTTTTGCTGGGGTTGACTTAACGGTAAGACCAAAGGGACATGTTTCTCCAGAAACTGTTAAAATTGATTTGCCTAAGGCTATCAAAGAAATTGAAAAAGGTGGTTCTACATGTGAAATAATAACCACCTCTATAGAAGGTATTCATAATCCCTTAGATGTTGATATTATAAAAACGGCTTCAGAATGTGGTGTAAAATATTACAGAACAGGTTGGTTGAGATATTCTGATGATGTTTCGATGGAAGTAACTATTGAGAAGTATAAACAACAAATAAAAGAATTAAGTGAGTTGAATAAAATCCATGAGCTTATCGGTTGCTATCAAAATCATGCAGGTACTTATGTAGGTTCATCTTTATGGGAAATAAAGCAAATTTTAGCAGATGCTCAACCAGATTTTTTTGGAGTTGAATATGATATTAGGCACAATGTGGTAGAGGGAGCAAATTCATGGGAAAATGAGTTAAGACTTATAAAGAAGCATATCAAAACGATTGTGGTAAAAGACTTTAAATGGGTTAAAATAAATGGAGTATGGAAAACTTATAATGTGCCAATTGGAGAAGGAATGGTAGATTTTAAGAAGTACTTTGGATTGTTAAAAAAATACAAAATCAACGTTCCCGTAACTTTACATATGGAATATGATTTGGGTGGTGCAGAGCGCGGCTCTAGAGATATTACTGTTAAACCTGAAGTTGTTTTTGAAGCGATGCAACGAGATTTAAATGCGGTAAATCAACTATGGCTAGAATCATAATAAGAAGCACATAATTTTTTCTTGTAACTTAGGCAATGTAATTTTTAAAGTTAAAAAAACTTAGAATTTCATGGCTAGTTTTAAGCTTAATACTCTGCTAGTCATGTAGTTTGGTACTCCGTAAATTTGCTTGCTATATGCATCTCTTACCCAGGTATTGGTATTCGAATTTTGTATATCAAAAATGTTGAATATTTCTACTCCTACATTTAATTCTTTAAAACTTTTTAAGAATGCATTTTTGTATTTCTTTTTGGCATCAACCACAACATAAGAAAAACCTACATCTGCTCTTTTATAGGAGGTAAGTCGACTTTGATATTTGTAAGGATCATTATAAGAAGGAGAACCACCTGGTAGTGGTGAGTTGTAAACCAAGTTTAAATATACTTTTAAATCAGGGATGGTAGGCACATAATCTTGGAATAAGATTCCTAATTTAAAACGTTGATCTGAAGGCCTTGCAATGTCTCCTTGGTTATCAATGTTTTCAGTAGTTTTAAGGATACCTATACTAACCCAGCTTTCATTCCCTGGAACAAACTCACCATTTAATCGCACATCTAAGCCTGATGCTTTGGCAGTTGTAACGTTATCTGCTCTATATCTAATTCTAACATTGTCTACAGTATAGGCATTCACATTACTTAAATTTTTAAAATATGCTTCAGTAGTTAATTTAAAAGGTCTATTCCACATTTGAAAACTATAGTCGTTTCCTAAAACAAAGTGAAAAGATTCTTGCGCTTTGACTTCAGTATTTATTTTTCCTTCATAATTTTTAAGTTCTCGGTACGATGGAGGTTGGTGATACCAACCACCAGAAACTCTAAACATTATATCTTTTTCCCAATTTGGTTTTATAGAAAACTGACCTCTTGGACTAATGGTACTTTGGTTTTCTGAAGTGAAATTATCTGAAATTACATTCCAATAATGAGCTCTAATACCTAAATTGTACCAAACATCATGATCTTTCCAAACACTTCGTTTACTCCATTGTAAAAAACCTGTAGTTCTTTGTATAGTTACGTTGTTATTTCCCCTTATTGATTGATATGGCTCAATAGGACCTGTGTAAGGTTCTTTAGGTTGTTTGTTGATTAATGTATGGTCTAAAGGTCTTATGGCAAAACCAGTAGAGTCTAAAACCTCCCATTCATTTATGCTTTCAATAATATTTTCTTTTTGAAATTTAATACCACCTTCATAATGGTTTTCATCTTTTTGCGTAGAAAACTGAATTTTAATGTTTTTTATAAGCGCATCTAACTCATTTCTAGAATGATTGATTTGTCCGCCAATTCCTCTGCTAAATTCTTTTTCACCAAAACTATTAGAGTTTTCATCTTGATTAATTTTATTTAAAGAATATGCTCCAATGATATCGAAAAACTCTTCTTCTTGTGTATTATAAGCAGATGTAGTTATATTTATTTTTAGATCCTCGTTAACTCGATACGTTGCATTTAGAGCTCCAAACAGAGTGATAAATTTATCGTTTTCGTTTCCTTGGTAAAATACAACCAGTTCAATAGGGTTGGATATGGTTCCAAAACGAGTTCTTCTGCTTATCGGTTTGTAGTTGTAGTCATTTACTGAAAAATTTCCTAAAAAATCTAAGGTCCATTTTTTATCCAACTTATAAGATAAAAATGTTTGAATATCAGCAAACAGAGGTTTGTAGTTTGTTTCTGTGTCTTTTGAATTTACCAATAATTGATTATTTCTGTATCTAACACTACTAATTGCAGATAGTTTTTTATCTAAAAACTGACCTTCAAAAGTAGCACTACCTCCAAGTAGTGTTAAGTTAACGTTGGTCTCTGTTTTTTGGGGCTTTCTGTAAGTAATGCTTAAAACAGAGGATAATTTATCCCCATATTTAGCTTCGAATCCTCCCGCAGAAAAATCAATATCTTGGGTCATTTCCATATTTAAAAAACTCAAACCTTCTTGTTGGCCAGACCTTACCAAAAAAGGTCGGTAAACTTCTATTCCGTTTACATAAACCAAATTCTCATCAAAATTACCGCCCCTTACATTGTACTGTGTACTTAATTCATTGTTGTTGTTTACACCTGCAAAAGTCATTAATAGATTTTCTATTCCAGCAGTTGGACCAGGAATGTTTTTGACTTTTCTAACTTTTATGTTTGTTAATCCTTTTACTATTTTTCTGCTGTCTTGTATTGTTACTTCGTCAATTTCTTCTGTTTTGTAACTCATGGTAGGTGAGTAGCGGAAAGTACGTTTTTTAGGGATTTTTACTTTTTTGTATAGGCTGTTGTATGCAATATGACTATAAACTAAAACTAGTTCTTGCCTAGCCGGAATTTCAATACTATATTCTCCGTTTTTATCTGTTGTAGTTCCTTTACCATTTTCATAACTAATAGACACACCCTCTATTGGTTCTCTTTTGCTGTTTTTTACCAACCCCTTCACAAAGGCAGTTTGTGCAAATAAGGTGTTTGCAGAGAAAAGAAGGAATGTAAGAAAGATGATTTTTTTCATCAAATAATTTGTTATTTAGTGTAAAAGAACGAAGAGAATTGTTTTGTATTGCCTACATTATCTTCGGAAACGATGGTAAAGGTATGCTTTCCTTTTTTCATTTCCATATCGTTAAAGTCATAAGTTAATTTATAAGTTTTAATGTTGTATTCCATTAAAATCCATTTTCCATCAATTTCAGCTCTGTAAGATTTTAAACCCGACAATTTATCTTTAGTATAGATTGTTAGATATCTGTATTTTGAAAGATTTTGTCCTTCGTAAAAGTTGGGTTTGTAAATTGTAGGTGGATCAAAGTCCTGATGTAACGTAAAATCGCCTAAAGTTTTTGTGGTCGTTTTAAAAATGGTATCTAATTTTTGAGTACTCATAAAATTAAAATATTTTTTATTCACTACATTGGCAATGTAAGTTTTTTCTTTTATGGAATCGTTTAAATGACTTACGTTGAAAGATAGACTATAGCTTTTGTCAATGGGCAAGCTTGGCTTGTGTATTGATGCCATGTTATTTTCAACTTTAAAATTTAAATAAAAACTATCATAAAAAGTGTATTTAGGAAAATCCAAAGCAACACCGTTTAATTTAAATTTATTGTTTTTATATCGGTCTATATAATATGGCGTTTTTTGCTTTTTGTTAAAGATCGTTGCTTTTTTCTTTACCCCTTTAATAGGAATTGTTATATGAGAGTTGTTACCAACAAAGTCACTTATTTTTATGTCTATCTGATAATTCATACCATCTTTAACAGTAATGTATCCATTATCTTCGATGTTTTTGTAGATGCTTAATTTATTTCTAGGATGAAGATATGTTTTTTGAAACTTTCTTTTTGTTTTAAAATAGAAAGGGTAGTCAATAAGAAGATTAAGGAGTTTTGATTCTGCAAAAGAAAAAGTTTCTAGTTTGTGCTCATATATTTTTTTCTTGTTAGAAGTCATTTCAATTTTATAGACACCATTTTTATTTGTTGCACCATCTTGTCGGTCAAAGGTGTTGACTGAAAAACCTATTTTTCCGTAAGCGGTAATAGGTTCTGCAATATATGTTTTGCTATCTGCCCTTTTGAACTGAATAGGCAAAGGTATATTACTAAGGTTTACATGCGAAGAATCATTAAAAGAATAAGCTCTAAGCTTAGAGATAATAGGAGGTTTGGTGTCTTTAGGAATGAGCCCAAAGTGCATAGGATTTATTATTTTCTCTGATTTGGTATCTCTAATTTCAAAATGTAAATGTGGTGCAGATGAACTTCCTGTATTTCCTGAAAAAGCAATAATCTCATTTTTTGTAACTTTAAGTTGGTCTTTAGAAGGAAATAGCTGAATGTCAAAACTCTCTTTTCGGTATTGCTGCTTCTTGACAAAGGACTCTATTTTTTTATTAAATTTTTTTAAATGTGCATATACAGTAGTATAACCATTTGGGTGGGTTATGTAAAGTGCTTTTCCGTATCCCCATAAAGAGATTTTAATCCTTGAAACATATCCCTCCGCAGCCGTATGTACATTTAAACCTTCTTTTCTTAAGGTTTTAAAATCTATACCAGAATGAAAATGCTCCGTGCGAAGTTCTCCAAATGTACCTGCTAAGATCATAGGGGTTTTCAAAGGTTGAGTGAAATAATTTTTAGGATATTCTTTTTGTGGAAGTACTAGTTGTATACTAAAAAAAGTTAAAAATAGAACGAGTATTGTTTTTTTCAAGAGGTCTTAATTTTTTAATGCTAAAGTAATAATAATATAGGATTTGGAAAAGGAAAGTGCTAGGCACTTGTTATACAGATTTGTAAAAAATAAATACGTAAAAAACACTCAAAATGTTGTATTTTAACTTTGGAATGTTAACTTTGTAACAATAGTTTTGAAATTAAGAACCGTATGAGTAATTTTTCAGAAACCGTTGGTTTACTAGAAGATAAGTTAAAAAGCCTTCTTGAAAGATATGAGTTTCTAAAAAAAGAAAATGAGATTTTACTTGTAAACATTAATAAAATTCAACAATCTCAGATGTTTTACAAAGAGGAGTTGAAAAATGAACAAGAAAAATATAGGTTGTTAAAAATAGCCAAAACTATTGATGGCGGTAAGCAAGATAGTAAAGAAACAAAACAAAAAATAAACGCTTTGATTCGTGAAATAGACAAATGTATTGTCAAATTGAATCAATAAGTTCTTTAAGTAATGGCAGATAAGTTCAAGATTAAAGTAGTAATTGGTGGTAGAACCTATCCTCTGCATGTAAATAATGCAATTGAAGAGGAAGGTACCCGAAAAGCTGCGGAAAAAATCAATTCATTGATTTCAAGATTTGAACAAAACTATGCGGTAAGTGATAAACAAGATGTATTAGCCATGTGTGCTTTGCAGTTTGCTTCCAAATTAGAGATTAATGCTGTTGTTGAAAACGAGGACTTAAAAGAAGCTAAACATAAATTAGACCTATTGCATCAGTTGTTAGATGCTAATTTGGAATAATATTTTTTTATTAGAAAACAATACTGCCTACATTGGTTAATGTTTGATAAACTCAACGCGATTCCATTAAAAAGGATGAGTCTCAATAGGTAAAGCATGCCGGTTTACTCGGAAACTTGAACTATTAGTTAGTCCTAAACTTGTTATTTGGGAGTTTATATAAACCAACTGATGTAGGTTTTTATATATATATAATTTAGATAAACATGGAAACAATCACTATAACTGGTATAGTAATAGGTGCAGTAATAGGGCTAGTAGTTGGCCTTATAATTACCAAGATTCTGGAAAAGAAAAAGGGGTCGGAAATTATAAAATCGGCTAAGAGAACAGCTTCAAATAGAGTAAAATCAGCTCATAAAGAAGCAGAATCAATAAAAAAAGATAAAATTTTACAAGCCAAAGAAAGGTTTATAGAATTGAAATCAGAACACGAAAAGGTAATACTTTCAAGAGAAAAAAAGATTTCTGATATTGAAAAGAGATTGAGAGATAAAGAGTCTCAATTATCTTCTGAATTAGATAAGAACAGAAAATTGAATAAAGAATTGGCTGTTAAAGAAGCGGATTACGACTACCGTTTAGAATTTTTAGAAAAGAAACAAACAGAAATAGAAAAAGTTCACAAAAGACAAGTTGAACAACTAGAAGTGATTTCGGGTATTTCAGCTGAAGATGCAAAATCAGAATTGGTAGCTTCCTTGAAAGAAGAAGCAAAATCTGATGCGATGTCTTATGTTCAGGATATAATGGAAGAGGCTAAGCTTACTGCAGAACAGGATGCAAGAAAAATTATTTTAAATACCATTCAAAGGGTAGGTGTAGAGCAATCTATAGAAAATTGTGTTTCTGTTTTTAATCTTGAATCTGATGATGTAAAGGGAAGAATTATTGGTAGAGAAGGACGTAATATTAGAGCTATAGAATCTGCTACTGGTGTTGAAATAATTGTAGATGATACTCCAGAAGCAATTATTCTTTCTTGTTTTGATCCGGTTAGAAGAGAGGTAGCAAGATTATCTTTGCACAACTTGGTAACTGATGGTAGAATTCATCCTGCTAGAATTGAAGAGGTTGTTAAAAAGACAGAAAAACAGATTCAACAAGAAATTATTGAAGTTGGTAAACGTACAGTTATAGATTTAGGTATTCACGGTTTACACCCAGAGTTAATTAAAACTGTAGGTAGAATGAAATTCCGTTCTTCTTATGGCCAAAACTTATTACAACACTCCAGAGAAGTAGCTAATTTATGTGCTTTAATGGCTACTGAACTTGGATTGAATCCAAAAGTAGCTAAGCGTGCAGGATTGTTACATGATATAGGAAAAGTACCAGATACAGAAACAGAATTACCACATGCTTTGTTAGGTATGCAATGGGCTGAAAAATATGGTGAAAAACCTGATGTTTGTAACGCTATTGGTGCCCATCATGATGAAATTGAAATGAAGACTTTATATGCGCCAATCGTTCAGGTTTGTGATGCTATTTCAGGAGCTAGACCAGGAGCAAGACGTCAAGTGTTAGATTCTTATATCCAACGTTTGAAAGATTTAGAAGATTTAGCATTTGGATTTAATGGGGTTCAAAAAGCTTATGCTATTCAAGCAGGTAGAGAATTACGTGTGTTGGTAGAAAGTTCTAAAGTTGATGATGCAAAAGCTTCAGAATTGTCTTTCAATATTTCTCAAAAAATCCAAAATGATATGACTTATCCAGGGCAAGTTAAAGTAACGGTTATTAGAGAAACAAGAGCTGTGAATGTAGCTAAGTAAGCTAAACAATTATAGATAAATAAAAAAAGCTATCCTTTTGGATAGCTTTTTTTATGTGTTTTAATTTATCAAACGATATAAAAATTGAATTATTACTCTAAGTTATTGGAGTTTGTAATGATTTCTGAGAGTAATTTTTTTGCTCTTAAAATTTTTACTTTTACATTATTCATAGGTTCTCCTAACTCAACTGCAATTTCTTTATAGCTAAGTTCTTGAAAAAAACGTAGGTTGATTACTTTTTGATAATGAGGTTTTAATTGTTTGATAAATCTAAGTAATTGTGCAAGATTTTGATCAATAATTAATTGATCCTCGGGAGAGGGTGTGTCATCAGATAAAAGATGAGAGTTATTTTGTTCGTTGTCTAATGAAATTGTTTCTGTTTTTTTTCTTCTTAATTCATCTATTTGCAAATTTTTGGAAATAGTAATAAGCCAAGTTTTAAAACTATAACCATGATCATAAAGAGCTATTTTGTCAAATGCTTTAGAAAAGGTTTGAATAGTAATATCTTCAGCTAAATTCTCATCCCTAATACGGGAAAGTTGAAATGTATATATGTCATTCCAATATAGGTTTAACAAACTTTTAAATGCAGATTGTTTGCCTTCTTTGGCTTCTGTAATTAATTGTGTTTCCTTTTTTGTCATTTAGCGTATTGTCTTCAAAATCTACTTACCAATGGATAGGAGCACTTATTTTATTTTTAATAAAAATAAGGAACTGCATAAAAATAAGTGATATTTCTGTAAATGGAGCTACTAAAATTAAATCTTTTTCATTTAGTTTAATGCATGTTAGACTAATAGAAATATAGAACAAAATATATCTTAGTAAAATTAGCAATCCAACTGTTTCAATTTTAAAATTTGTAAATAGTAGAAAAAGGGAAAATAGAAAGAAAAGTAATTGAGAGCAATAAAAACCAGCTAATAAGACTTTATGTTTTGCTTTGTAATGTTTTGCTGTAGAAATATGTCTTCTTTTTTGAAGTATCCATTCTTGAAGACTTTTTTTTGGTTTTGATATGGTAAAACTGTTTTGTGAAAGTGTAATAGTTGTATTTTTTTTGTTTGCAGTTTCGTTGATAAATAAATCATCGTCACCAGATTTTATTTTAATGTGTTTTATAAAACCGTTAACTTTAAAAAATTCACTTTTTGTATACGCTAAATTTCTACCTACTCCCATATATGGGTTTCCCATCTTTGCGTAAGAAAAATATTGTAGCGCAGTAATTAACGTTTCAAATCTGATAAGCTTGTTTAAGAATGAAAATTTTATTTTTTCATATGCGCCATAGCCAAGAATAATTTTATTCTCATTTGAAAAATTACCTGCCATTTCATGAATCCATGTATCACTTAAAGGTTTACAATCGGCATCGGTAAAAAGTAAATGTTCGTGTTTGGCTGCTTTTATACCGAGCGTTAAGGCGTATTTTTTATTTCCCCAGAAATTTTCACAATCTTGAATATTTACTATTTTAATGTTGTGGTTGTTTTCTGCAAAAGAATTCATTACTTCTGCGGTAGTATCAGTCGACCTATCGTTGATTAGTACTAGTTCAAAATCATTTTCATAATTTTGATTCAAGATATTCGGAAGTATTTCTTTTAAATTTTCGGCTTCATTTTTTGCACAAATAAGTATAGAAACAGGAGGTAAATAGCCTGTTTTGTTATTTTGTTTAGCTAAGAAACTAAAAGAATAAATAAGATAATAAAGAGCTTGTATAGTACATGCAGTTACAAATGCATAAAAAATGTATTCGAGCATTTGTTACTTGTTTTCACAGTCTTCAGGCATTTTACCACAAAAACCACATGGTTCACCATCTTCGTTAAAATTAGTATTTTGACTAGCACAAGTTCCTGCAAATTTTCCGTCTTTTTTTGCCCATATTTTTATTGCAATTCCTGCAAATGCAATGGCTAACAGTAGGATGGTTATGATAAGTAATTTCATGTGAAAATTATTTGTAGACAAAGATAGTCAAAACGAAAAAAACTGCTATCGAAAGACAGCAGTTTTTTATTAGAATTATCGTAATTTTTTTTTAAAAACTATAACTGTTTTCAGTAATTAATTTTGAAGCAATAATGGATCTTAATTCCATTACATTCGGATGGTTTGTATATTTTGTAAATCGTTTTAATCCCATTAATAGCATTCGTTGTTCATCTCCTTCAGTAAAAGATATAATGGCTTCTTTTCCTCTGCTGTTTATTTTTTCAACGGCATGAAATAAATTAAGTTGTGCCATAGCAATTTGTTCTTTACATTCACTTTCACTGCTTTGTGAAATCAGCTTCTCTGTTTTTAATATTGCAGTTTCAGCTAAGTAGGTTTCAATGACAATATCTGATGCAGCCATTATTAATTGTTGCTGTTTTTCCAACTCCATTCCAAAAGTTTCAACTGCTTTTCCTGCGATCATTAAAAATGTTTTCTTCAACTTTGAAATAATTTCTTTTTCTTCAGAAAATAATTCAGAATAGTCAGGTGCATCAAAAGAAGGAATTGCCATAAGATCGTTCGCTACCGCCATTGCTGGAGTCATTAAGTCTAATTCTCCTTTGAAAGCTTTTTTTAATAGCATTCCTACAATTAGTAAACGATTTATTTCATTAGTTCCTTCGTATATTCTACCAATTCTGGCATCTCTCCACGCGGCTTCCATTGGTGTGTCTTGAGAGAATCCCATACCTCCAAATACCTGAATTCCTTCATCCGTTACATATTGTGCCGTTTCAGAGGCGTAAACTTTTAAAATGGCACATTCAATAGCATACTCTTCAACTCCTTTTAATTCGGCTTCTTGGTGCGTGTGACCTGCAGCTAATAATTCATCTATTTTATTTTGTATGTCTTTTGCCGCTCTATAACTACCACTTTCTGTTACAAAAGTTTTGGTAGCCATTTCAGCAAGTTTGTATTGAATGGCCCCAAAGGAAGAGATACTAGTATTAAATTGTTTTCTTTCATTTGCATATTTAACGCTTTCCGTTGTTATTCTTCTACAAGCATCTAGACAAGCGGCAGCAAGTTTTATACGTCCTACGTTTAATGAGTTCATTGCGATTTTAAAACCTTTCCCTCTTTCAGAAAGCATATTATCTACAGGTATTTTAGTGTCGCTATAAAATACTTGTCGGGTAGAGGAGGCTTTAATTCCTAATTTTTTTTCTTCTTCACCCATGGTAATTCCATTTGGATTTTCCGAGTCGTATTCTACAATAAAAGCGGTGATGTTTTTATCGTTTTCAATTCTAGCAAATACAATCATCAGACTGCAAAAGCCCGCATTTGAAATCCACATTTTTTGACCGTTTAGTAAATAATGTTTACCATCTTCAGTTAGGGTAGCTTTTGTTTTTCCGGAATTTGCATCACTACCTGCTCCAGGTTCTGTTAAGCAATAAGATCCAAACCATTCACCAGTAGCTAGTTTCGGAACATATTTCTGTTTTTGTGCTTCAGTACCATATAATATGATAGGCATGGTACCAATACCTGTGTGTGCTCCATAAGCGGTAGCCAATGAGCCTGAAGCTCCAGAAATATAATCACAGACTAGCATGGTAGATACAAAACCCATTCCCATTCCACCATAGCTTTCAGGAACAGAGATACTTAATAACCCCAATTCACCAATCTTATTCATTAGCTCCTCTGTAAAACCATAGTCGCCTTTTTCAAAACGTTCTTTGTGTGGCCAGACTTCCTTGTCAATGAATTCTTGAATAGAATCCTTCATCATTTTTTGTTCTTCTGAAAAATCTTCAATGATGAATATGTTTTTCGATTTTGTCTCTTTTAATAAGAATTCTCCTCCTTTGATCGTTTCCATGGCGTATAAGTTTAGTTTGTAGTTATTTTAAAAATTCATAGATTCCGGCAGCTCCTTGTCCAGTACCGACACACATGGTAACCATACCATATTTGTCTTTTCTTCTTCTCATTTCATTAAAAAGTTGAACAGATAGTTTTGCTCCTGTACAACCTAGAGGATGACCTAAAGAAATGGCTCCTCCATTCACGTTCACAATTTCTTTGTTTATCTCTAACTCTCTTATAACAGCAAGAGATTGTGAGGCGAAGGCTTCATTTAGTTCAATTAAGTCAATATCTTGTAATTTTAATCCAGCTCTTTCTAAGGCTTTAGGGACAGCTTTTACAGGGCCAATTCCCATAATTTTAGGAGGAACTCCGGCTACCGCAAACGAAACCATTCTAGCTATTGGTTCAAGATTTAATTCTTTTACCATTTCTTCACTCATAACTAAAACAAAAGCTGCACCATCACTCATTTGTGATGAATTTCCTGCGGTTACGCTACCTCCGTTTGCAAAAACAGGTCTTAATTTGGATAGCGCCTCAACAGATGTTCCTCTACGGGGGCCTTCATCTTGTTTTACCTCATAGGATTTAGTTTGTTTTTTACCGTTAGAATCAATAAAAATCTCTTCAATGTTTATAGGTACAATATCTTCATCAAATATTGAGTTGTCCAAAGCATGTAAAGCCTTTTTGTGAGAATTATAAGCGAATTCATCTTGATCTTCTCTAGAGACTTTAAATTGATTCGCTACCGCTTCTGCAGTTAATCCCATTCCCCAATAATAATCTTCATGTCCGCTAGAAGCTGCTTTGTAATTAGGTACTGGTCTGTAACCTCCCATAGGAATATAGCTCATACTTTCAACCCCTCCAGCAATAATGCAGTCAGCCATTCCTGCTTGAATTTTTGCGGCAGCAATACTAATGGTTTCTAGCCCTGAAGCACAATATCTGTTTACTGTCATTCCGGCTACAGTATCTATTTTTAAACCCATTAACGAAATTAATCGTCCCATATTAAGTCCTTGTTCTGCTTCTGGCATGGCGTTACCAACAATCACATCATCAATTCTTGATTTGTCTAATTCAGGAATATTTTTTAATAAATGTTCTATAGTTTCTGCTGCCAATTCATCAGGACGTTTAAAACGAAAAAGTCCTTTAGGAGCTTTCCCAACTGCGGTTCTGTAACCTTGTATTATATATGCTGTCTTCATGATTTTTAGATTTTAGTTCCTTAAAGGTTTTCCTGTTTTTAATGTGTGCTGAATTCTTTCCAAGGTTTTTCTTTCTCCAAGTAAAGACAAAATAGCTTCTCTCTCTAAGTCTAATAAATATTGTTCGCTAACGTGTGTAGGTTCAGAAAGATTACCTCCGGCCATTATATATCCAAGTTTGTTAGCAATTTTTTTATCATGTTCTGAAGCATAATGTCCTTTTTGTAAACTATCTGTACCCACTCTAAACATTCCTAAAACTTGCTGACCTAGTACTTTCACTTTCTTTGGGGTAGGTTGTGTATAACCATCTTCTAACATTTGCAACGCATAACGTTTGGCAGTAGCAATTTGTCTGTCAGAATTTACTACCACTAAATCTTTACCATGTTGGTAATAACCGAGATCAAAGGCTTCGTGTGCGGATGTAGCCACTTTTGCCATCGCAATATTGATGAAGCTATCTCTAAGTCTATTTAATTTTACATCATCTTTTAAAAATGCTTCAGAGGCTCTTAAAGTCATTTCTTTGGTTCCTGCACCTGCAGGAATAATTCCTACTCCAAATTCAACTAGTCCGGTATAGGTTTCTGCAGCTGCAACAACTTTGTCTACGTGCATACTCATTTCACAGGCTCCCCCAAAAGTCATTCCTCTAGGTGTTAGCAAGGTTGGGATTGAAGAGTATCTTAGACGCATTACTGTATCTTGAAACAATTTGGTAGCCATATTTAATTCGTCGTACTCTTGTTCCACAGCTAATAAAAATGCCATGGCTAAATTTGCTCCAACAGAAAAATTTGCAGCTTGGTTTCCTAGTATTACAGCTTCGTATTCTTGTTCTGCCAGGTCAATTCCTTTGTTAATGGCTTGTAAAACTCCACCACCTATAGTATTCATTTTAGATTTGAATTCGACATTTAAAACACCGTCTCCTAAATGCTGTATCGCAGCTTCGTTATTAGACCAAATTGTTTTTGTTTCTCTGATGTTGTTTAAAATGATAAAACTGTCCTGACCCGGTATTTTTTTAGTTTCTTTTGATGGGCTATCATAATAATAAGTAGCACCTTCTTTTATAGAATAAAAACTAGTTATTCCTGAAGTTAGCATTTCATCTACCCATTTATTTACGGTAAGTCCTTCTGCTTTTATTAATTCAATTCCAGCTTCAACACCAATGGCATCCCAAATTTGAAAAGGACCATGTTCCCAGCCAAAACCAGCTTTCATGGCATCATCAATTCGGTATAATTCATCAGAAATTTCGGGAATTCTATTGGCACTATAGGCGAAAAGTGCAGCAAAAGTTTTTCGGTAAAATTCTCCAGCTTTGTCTTTTCCTTTTACCAATACTTTAAACCGATCAATAACTTGATCTATAGTTTTGGTCATTTGTAAAGTTGCAAAGTTTACTTTTTTTGAAGGTTTATAATCTAATGTGTTTAAATTTAAAGCCAAGATTTCTCTTTTTCCTTTGGCGTCTGTTTGTTTTTTGTAGAATCCTTGTTTGGTTTTATTTCCTAACCATTTGTTTTCCATTAAGGTATTCACAAATTCAGGAAGTTTGAACAAACTATGAGCCTCATCATTTGGGCAGTTTTCATAGAGTCCGTTAGCCACATGTACCAAAGTATCTAATCCAACAACATCAACGGTTCTAAAAGTAGCAGATTTAGGTCTCCCTATTACTGGGCCAGTTAGTTTGTCAACTTCTTCCACGGTTAATCCTAGTTCTTTAACAGCATGAAACAAACTCATAATGCCAAAAATCCCTATTCTATTTCCAATAAAAGCAGGTGTATCCTTGGCTAAAACCGAAGTCTTTCCTAAGAATTTTTCACCATATGTCATTAAAAAATTAACGACTTCATTTTTACAATTAGGTCCTGGCACAACCTCAAATAGTTTTAAATAACGAGGAGGATTAAAAAAGTGTGTGACTGCAAAATGTTCTTGAAAATCTTGACTTCTGCCTTCATTCATATATTTAATAGGAATTCCAGAAGTGTTGGAAGTTATTAAGGTTCCTGATTTTCGATGTTTTTCTATCTTTTCAAAAACTATTTTTTTTATGTCTAAGCGTTCTACAACCACTTCCATAATCCAATCTACTTCAGAAATCTTATGAATATCATCTTCTAGGTTTCCTGTAGTAATTCTATCAGAAAAACTTTGTTTGTAAATAGGAGAAGGTTTCGACTTTAATGAATTGGTAAGGCTATCATTTACAATTCTGTTTCTTACAGAGGGATCTTCTAAAGTAAGTCCTTTTGCTTTTTCTTTGTCATTTAGTTCATTAGGAACAATGTCTAATAGTAAAACTTCAACACCAATATTTGCAAAATGACAAGCAATACCTGAACCCATAATTCCGGATCCAATAACAGCAATTTTTTTTATTCGTTTTTTCATTTTAAGAATTGTTAGTGGTTGATATATTATTTGGTTGATTTTATTGGATACATCAAAGAAATGTTGCAATTGTTCTTCTGTAATATTTTCTTTTACAATTTTGTTAAAGTGAAGTACACTTTCTTTTGAAATCTCTCTTTTTTCTTTTCCAAAATCTGTTAATTTAATTAAAACGCCCCGTCCGTCTTCAGGGTTACGTTCTCTATAGATTAATCCTTTTTTTTCCATGCCTTTTAATAAACGGGATAAACTAGTTGCTTCCATACCCATTTGTGGTCCTAATGCGGTAGATTGAATTCCTGTTTCTAAATCAATATTTAGTAGGGCAAATCCTGTTGCCATGGTACTTCCATGTCTACTAGCTTCCTCGTTGTACATTTTTGCAACA
>JBHOTE010000034.1:0-19059 GCA_042584125.1 Bacteroidota bacterium | reverse complement strand
TTTTAATAGCCAGCCCGTTAGTGATTTTCGTTCTGTAAATGAGGGAAGCACTTCATGTAATACTGTATCTGACCTAAATAAAATGGCACGATTCATTAGAGGTTCTAAAATAAGTTCTTTAGGGGTGTGTAGTTTTAATTCACCTCCATCTCCCTGTTGCCAGTCATCATTTAAATAAACAACCAAAGAAAGTACACGGTTGTTTCTACTTTTAAATTGATCGTAGTGAGGTTTATAAAATCCTCCTTTAGGATATTTTGCTAAATGAAATTCAAAGCCTTGAAGTGATAGAAATAAGTATTGCGAAACTTGAGCAATTAGTTCTTCAACAAAATCAAAAAAAGGTTTTAATTCAATATCCTTTGAATTGTCTATCCAATAAGTGAAGTCAGATCTGATTTCTGTAATTTTAATTTCGTTTTCTGCAGGACCTATTTTGGCAGCTGTTAAGTTTCCAAGTTTTTGTTGCTGTTCAAAAAAATAGCTTATTTTTTTTAGAATTTCGTTAGGGATAAATTGATCTATGATAACGAAATCATTATTTGCGAGTTGATCCAACCATTGGATCCATTTCTCATTACTGTAGTAAGTGTTCATTTAAGATTCTAAACGAAGGTAGTTTATTTTAATGCAAATAATAGACTTATTTTAATTTGTTGATAATGTTTTTGTTTTATGGTTTAGTAGGTAAAAAAATACTTGCTTAAGGAATCAAATATTCAGTAGTTTAAAGCTTTTATTAAAAATGCGATAGGGAAAAGTAGAATTTTTTTCGTTATTAATACTTTAATTAAACTAATGTTAAGATTTTTAGTTTGAATAAACAGGAATTCGTAAGTTTGTCACCCATTTGAAAAATTGAATATCTTATTTTGAATAGACATCGTAGGTTGAGTTTACTTAAATACTTTGTTTCTAGAGAGATAAAGATTGTTTTTTTTCAATTGAGTATAGTAGATATGTGTGCAAATTGGTGTCGTTGTTTTAAGGGCAATGGTATATTTGTAAGCTGATTATAAAATAAATAATTAAAGATCAAAGAAATGGCAAAAACATTATTTGACAAGGTATGGGATTCGCACGTTGTTCGTCATGTAGAAGATGGACCGGATGTGTTTTTTATTGACCGTCATTTTATCCACGAAGTTACAAGTCCAGTAGCATTCTTAGGATTAGAAAGTAGAGGTAACAGTGTGGTATATCCTGAGCGTACGTTCGCAACGGCGGATCACAATACTCCAACAATTAATCAACATTTACCGGTTGAAGACGCTTTGTCTGCAAACCAATTAGATGCATTGGAAAGAAACGCTAAAAACCATGGGATTTCTCACTGGGGATTAGGAGATATAAATAATGGAATTGTACACGTTGTAGGTCCTGAAAACGGAATTACTTTGCCAGGTGCTACAATTGTTTGTGGAGATTCACATACTTCTACGCACGGTGCTTTTGGTGCTATTGCTTTTGGTATTGGTACTTCTGAAGTAGAAATGGTATTGTCTACACAATGTATTATGCAACCAAAACCTAAATCAATGCGTATCAACGTAAATGGTAAATTAGGTTTAGGAGTAACACCTAAAGATGTAGCTTTATATATTATTTCAAAACAAACTACTTCTGGTGCTACAGGTTATTTTGTAGAATATGCAGGTGATGTTTTTGAAGATATGACAATGGAAGGTCGTATGACTGTTTGTAACTTATCTATTGAGATGGGTGCACGTGGTGGTATGATTGCTCCAGATCAAAAAACTTTTGATTACATCGCAGGTCGTGCTCAAACTCCAAAAGGAGCTGATTGGGATAAAGCAATGACATATTGGGAAACTTTATCTACAGATGAAGGATCTGAATTTGATGTGGAATTCAACTACGACGCTTCTGATATTGAGCCAATGATTACTTACGGTACAAATCCAGGAATGGGTATTGGTGTAACGAAAGATATTCCTAACGCTGCTGATGTAGAAGGTGGAGTTGAGACTTACAAGAAATCTTTAGGATACATGAATTTCAATGAAGGAGATTCTATGATCGGTAAACCAATTGATTTTGTATTCTTAGGATCATGTACAAACGGACGTATTGAAGATTTTAGAGCTTTTTGTTCTATTGTTGAAGGACGTAAAAAAGCAGACAATGTAACTGCTTGGTTGGTTCCTGGATCACATAAAGTTGTAGATCAAATAAAAGAGGAAGGTTTAGATAAAATTATTACGGATGCTGGTTTTGTTTTAAGAGAACCTGGGTGTTCAGCTTGTTTGGCAATGAATGATGATAAAATTCCTGCCGGAAAATTATCAGTTTCTACATCAAACAGAAATTTTGAAGGTCGTCAAGGACCTGGTTCAAGAACATTATTAGCTTCTCCATTAGTTGCTGCGGCTTCTGCAGTAGAAGGTGTAGTTACAGATCCAAGAACAATTTTAAACGCTAACGCTTAAATATAGAATACAATGGCTTACGATAAATTTGAAGTATTAACAAGTACAGCTTATCCACTACCAACTGAGAACGTGGATACAGATCAAATCATTCCTGCTCGTTTCTTAAAAGCAACTGAGCGTAAAGATTTTGATATTAATTTTTTCCGTGATTGGAGATACAATGCAGATGGAACGCCAAAAGCAGATTTTCCATTAAATCAAGAAAAATATGCAGGGTCTAAAATATTAGTAGGAGGTAGAAACTTTGGTTCTGGTTCTTCTAGAGAGCATGCAGCTTGGTCTGTATATGATTTTGGATTAAGATGTGTAATTTCTTCTGCTTTTGCAGATATCTTTAAAAACAACTGTTTGAATGTAGGTGTATTACCAGTTCAAGTTTCAGCTGAATTCGCAGATAAATTATTTGCAGCAATTGAAGCAGATCCTAAAACAGAAATTAAAGTTGATTTACCAAATCAAACAGTAACATTAGTACCTACTGGTGAATCAGAATCTTTCGTAATTAACGGTTATAAAAAAGATAACATGTTAAACGGATTTGATGACATTGATTATTTAAAAAATATTGAAGGAGAAATTTCTGCTTTTGCTGAAACAAGACCTTTCTAAGAAAATATTTTTTTATTGATAAATATATAGAAAGCGTTTCAACATTTTTGTTGAGCGCTTTTTATGGTATAAAAACCTAAAGAGAATTTGTAATTAAAATTCCAAACTAAGCTTCAAAACCTTTCAAAATGGAAAGAAGAAAAATAGAAATAATGGATACAACACTTCGTGATGGAGAACAAACATCTGGAGTGTCATTTTCTGTTTCTGAAAAATTAACCATTGCTAAATTATTGCTGGAAGAACTAAAAGTAGATCGTATAGAAATTGCATCTGCTAGGGTTTCTAAGGGCGAATTACAGGCGGTTCAAAATATTTGTTCTTGGGCTGCTGATCATAATTATTTAGATAAAATAGAGGTGTTAACTTTTGTTGATGGAGGAAAATCAATAAAATGGATGAATGATGCTGGAGCTAAAGTTCAGAATTTATTGACCAAAGGTTCTTTAAACCATTTAACACATCAATTAAAAAAAACAGCAGAAGAGCATTTTGCTGAAATTGCTGCCACCATTGCATTGGCAAAAGAAAATAATATTGTCACCAATGTTTATCTAGAAGATTGGTCCAATGGTATGCGTAATTCTTCGGAATATGTATATCAGTTTTTAGATTTTTTAGCAGGTGAAGATATTAAGAGAGTTTTATTACCAGATACTTTGGGAATTTTAACTCCTAAAGAATCCTACTCATTTGTGAAAGTACTTAGGGATAAATATCCAACGATGCATTTTGATTTTCATGCACATAATGATTATGATTTAAGTGTAGCAAATGTTTTACAGGCTATTGACGCAGGAATAGATGGATTGCATTTAACAATCAACGGAATGGGAGAGAGAGCAGGAAATGCTCCTTTGGCAAGTGTAATTGCAGTTATAAACGACTTTTTACCAGAAATTGAAATTTCTGTTAATGAATCTTCATTAAATAAAGTAAGTAAGTTGGTTGAGAATTTTTCTGGATTTAGAATTCCAGTAAATAAACCAGTAGTTGGGGCGAATGTATTTACGCAAACTGCCGGTATTCATGCAGATGGAGATAACAAGAAGAACTTGTATTTCAATGATTTACTTCCTGAACGTTTTGGTAGAAAACGTAAATATGCTTTAGGTAAAACGTCTGGAAAAGCCAATATTCAAAAGAATTTACAAGATTTAGGTCTTCAGTTAAATGATGAAGATTTGAAAAAAGTCACTCAGCGAATCATTGAGTTGGGAGATAAAAAAGAATTGGTAACTCAAGAAGATCTACCTTACATTATTTCGGATGTACTAGATAGCAGTAATTCTAGAGAAGAAACTGTTGTTGTGGAAAGTTATGTGTTAACACATGCAAAAGGATTGAAGCCATCGACCACTGTTTCACTTAAAATGAATGGAGAAATTTTTGAAGCAAATGCCAGTGGAGATGGTCAGTTTGACGCGTTTATGAATGCTTTGAAAAAAGTGTATGCAGAAAACTCTAAAAAAATAATTCCGGCGTTAATAGATTATGCAGTTAGAATTCCACCAGGATCTAATTCTGATGCTTTGTGTGAAACTATTATTACTTGGAAAAGTAAAAGCAAAGAATTTATTACAAGAGGTTTGGATTCAGATCAAACAGTATCAGCAATTAAGGCTACACAAAAAATGTTGAATATATTAGAAATGTAAACATTTATAAGCTCAGTCTATAAATTGAGTGGTCAAGGATCAAATTTATACCCTAAGCTTGTCGAAGGGTGAATAATTAAAAAAATAATAATATCGGTCAATTCGCTTGTCGAAATACCGAATCACTTAAAAACAATAAAAATGAAATTAAACATTGCTCTTTTAGCCGGAGACGGTATTGGACCAGAAGTAATTGATCAAGCGGTAAAAGTTTCTGATGCAATTGCTGCAAAATTTGGACATGAATTAACTTGGAAGCCTGCTTTAACTGGTGCTGCTGCTATTGATGCAGTTGGTGAGCCTTATCCAGATGAAACACATGAAATTTGTATGGCTTCTGATGCAGTATTGTTTGGAGCTATTGGTCACCCAAAATATGATAACGATCCTTCTGCACAAGTTCGTCCAGAGCAAGGATTGTTGAAAATGCGTAAAAAATTAGGCTTATTCGCAAATGTTAGACCTACATTTACTTTTCCTTCTTTGTTAGATAAATCTCCTTTAAAAAGAGAACGTATCGAAGGAACTGACTTAGTTTTCTTAAGAGAATTAACAGGAGGAATCTACTTTGGAGAAAAAGGTAGAAGAGATGGTGGAGAAACTGCTTTTGACAACTGTGTATATACTAGAGAAGAAGTACAACGTTTGGCAAAAAAAGGGTTTGAATTGGCAATGACTCGTTCTAAAAAATTATGTTGTGTTGATAAAGCAAATGTTTTAGAAACATCTCGTTTGTGGAGAGAAACGGTTCAAGCTATGGAAAAAGATTATCCAGAAGTTGAGGTAGCTTACGAATTTGTTGATGCCGTAGCTATGCGTTTAGTTCAATGGCCAAATTCTTATGATGTTTTGATTACTGAAAACTTATTTGGTGATATTTTAACAGATGAGGCTTCTGTAATTTCTGGATCTATGGGATTAATGCCTTCAGCTTCTATGGGTGCAGATATCGCTTTATTTGAGCCTATTCACGGTTCATACCCACAAGCAACAGGATTAAATATTGCAAATCCAATGGCTACTATTTTGTCTGCTGCAATGATGTTTGAAAACTTTGGTTTAGCTGAGGAAGGAAAATCTATTAGAGATGCAGTAAATAGTGCTTTGACTCAAGGAATTGTTACTGAAGATTTAGCTGATGGAGGAAAATCATATGGAACTAGTGAGGTTGGAGATTGGTTAGCTGCCAATATCTAATAGCATAAAAAATAAATAATTTTGAAAGAGCTGACTTTTATGTCAGCTCTTTTTTTATGCACTTTTTTTACAATAATTTTTATTTAACACTTCGTTAATCTCTTAAATACAATCAATTAACATGATATGAGGTAGTTTGTAAAAAACTATAGAATTATATATGTCTGAAAAAAAATTGGTTCAAAGAAGTGTTGAAGTTCTAGTGTTGTCTGATATTCATTTGGGTACTACAGGCTGTCATGCAAAAGAATTGTTAAAGTATCTAAAGTCTATTGAACCTAAGAAGGTAGTCCTAAATGGGGATATTATTGATATATGGCAATTTAAAAAGAAATATTGGCCAAAATCTCATATGAAAGTTGTTAAATATATTATGGGTTGGGTTTCAAAAGGAATTGAAGTTATATATATCACTGGAAATCATGATGAAATGTTAAGAAAGCTCGTTGGTTTTCAAATGGGGGGATTGTCAATTAAAAATAAAATTGTTTTAGAACTGGATGGGAAGAAGGCTTGGTTTTTTCATGGCGATGTTTTTGATGTTACCATGCAGCATTCTAAATGGTTAGTAAAATTAGGTGCAGTAGGTTATGATATTTTAATTCATTTAAATAGACAGGTCAATCTAATTAGGAGTCTTTTTAGGTTGGAAAAAGTTTCTTTTTCAAAAAGAATAAAAAACAAGGTAAAAGGTGCTGTAAAATTCATCAATAATTTTGAGATTTTGGTATCCGACCTAGCCATCGAAAATGAATATAGTTATGTAATATGTGGACATATACATCAACCAATAATTAAGGAATATTCAAAGAATAATAAAAGCACTATGTATCTTAATTCTGGAGATTGGATTGAGAATTTATCCGCATTGGAATATCATAATTCAAAATGGTCCTTGTATCGATATGATCAAGATGCAAGGATAAAGCATAATTTTAAAGAGATAGTCGAAGTTGATTCCATTGATCAATCTACGAAAGAAGTATTTCAAAATTTGTTAAATGATTTTAATATATCAAGTAAATGAAAGTATTGTATGCAATCCAGGGGACAGGAAATGGACATCTTAGCAGGGCAAAAGAATTAATTCCAGCATTAAAAAACAGAGTGGAAGTTGATGTATTAATTAGTGGTACTCAGGCAGATATTGAGTTGCCTTTTAAGGTTAAATATCAATACAACGGATTTAGTTTTTATTTCGGTTCAAAAGGTGGAATAGGGTTTTACAATACGGCAAAAAAAAATAGTATTGTAAAGTTTATTACTGAGGTTAGATCTTGTCCTGTGGAAGATTATGATTTGGTTATTAATGATTTTGAGCCTATTTCAGCTTGGGCTTGTAAGTTAAAAGGGGTCAATTGTATTTCTTTAAGTCACCAAAGTGCATTGTTATCCAAAAAAGTTCCACAGCCAGATTATAAAGATTTTTTTAGTTCTTTGGTTTTAAAGTACTATGCACCTTCTTTACAAAATTTTGGTTTTCATTTTAAAAAATACGATTCTAGCATCTATTTACCTATTATTCGTAAAGATATTCGTCAGTTAAAAATTACTGAAGGAACACATTATACGGTTTATTTACCTTCCTATAGTGATAAAAAAATAGCAGATGTATTAACTGAAATTAGACATGTTAACTGGCATGTTTTTTCTAAATCCTGTAAAAAGTCATATAGAAAGAAAAATATTTCTTTCAATCCTATTGCCAGTGATAAATTTGAAAAGTCATTAGCTTCTTGTGTTGGAGTAATTTGTGGAGCAGGTTTTGAAACCCCTGCAGAAGCCTTGTATTTAAAAAAGAAATTACTTGTAATTCCAATGGTTGGCCAGTATGAGCAGCAGTACAATGCTATTGGTTTAAAGGAAATGGGAGTTAGTGTATTAAAGAAATTAAAAAGGAAACATCTTTATAAAATTCAAAAATGGGTAAATGAAACTACAGTAATAGAGGTTGAATTTCCTGATAGAACCCAGTTCATTGTAGATGCTGTTTTGTCTAAGTACATTATTGCATATGAACTTACTACGGGTTTGTTACAAGAGGTTTAAATAAAGCAAAAAACCTAACTGAAATTTCAGTTAGGTTTTTTTTATCAAAAATTTTGAAATATTTTATTATCCGATAATTTGAATATTGGTAAATTCTTTAGAAACTACCATAGTTCTATTTTCAAATTGAACATCTTTTAAATCAACATACTCATTGTCAATTTTTATAGATTTTACATCAAAAGGTAAACCATACAAATTAATTTTAAAAGTAGCATTAGAAAAGTTGGGGCATTTTATTTCTAAACCACTAGTAGCAAAAGTTATAAGGGCTAAAGGATTATTTGCTCCAAGAACACTAAGTTTAAAGCAACTACAATTTTTTGTAGCAAGTCCATTTAGAGATAGAAATTAAAAAAAAGAGTCGAGATTTTCTCGACTCTTTTACAATTTAAATATTAATTGTTGCTTTCAAATAATGGATTTTCTCCTTTGTTATTGCTTTCCTGATACATTGGATTGTTCAATCTTTGAACTTTCCATTTATCATTATTTAGTTCTCCATGAATTGAAGGAATGTATACCTCAAATTCACAAGGATCACATCTTGTATTTCCACAAGTTGGAGTTATTTTAAATTTATAAATTCCAAATTGAGTAAAATTGTAATTAAACGTATTTCCTGAGCCATTTACTATTGTACCATTTGGTTCTATAACTTCCCAAGAGTAAGTTACATCACAGTTTTCAGGATTGCAAATATAGGTAGGTGCTGTAAACACATAATTATATGTAGATTTTAATGAAATTGATTTTCCACAACCAATTTTAGAATTCCAATTACTTTGGAAATTGATTTTCAACTTTGGATCTTGCAGAATTTGTTTTAAGTATGCTTTAATACCTACAGATTCTCCACTCCATTCACCACAAGCACAATCTCCCTGTTGATCACAACATTCAATTATAAAAGGATCACTTCTATCGGAGCATTCTTTTTGAGTATCTTCAACAATAAATGACCAAGTTCTAGGAGGGTCACAAGGAATACTTGCTGGAATTGTAAATGTATAGTTTCCAGTATTTGGAATATTACTTGCAATAACTTGATAAATAGCATTGTTAGTGTTGTCGTACAGCATAATATTAACATTGCCAGACGGTGTTGTTCCAGACCAATTTAGATTCACTGTTTCACCTACACAAAACGTCTGATCTTGTCCTAAATCTTTAATATCTATATTACAAGGATCTGGTTCTTGGTGATTGTCATCTTCAGAAGAGAAACAAACAATTTTCTCACAAACATTACAATTTACATCTTTAACTTTAACCTTTAAGCAGAAATAGAATTCAACATCACAGCAGTCTAAATTCAATACATTTGGATCTATAATGTTTAAATTAACTGAATTATTTATGATGGATGGATTGCCTAGTAGCCACGATAAACTATGAGTTCCATTATCACTTCCGTTCAATAACAAATCTCCAAGATTTATAGTAGACGAAGTTAAAGTGCCAAATATTCCTAAATCATCTGGTTTACAATCTCTTTCCGAATATTCAATGTGATAATCTACCATTGATATCTCAACTTCCTGTAGAGGAACGCTTCCTCCTGAAATGTTTACTGAGAAAGAATCATTATTTTGTTGAAGTGTGGCATCAAAATCTTCAATATCACAACATTCAGTTCCGGTTACACAAGCTGCAGGAGATTCAATACTACCATAGTTTGCTTCAAGTTCAATAGCTGAGGTAGTCATTATACCGGTTACTGAAACGCTTTCATTGCAGCAATTTCCACCGCCCGATTTTATAACAGGAACGGTAATTGTAAAGTCGTTTCCTGGCATCAACTGTGTAGCCGGATTTATATTAATAACTAAAGTGCCTGAAGTTGTAAAAGGTATAGGTGAAGCATAATCATCTTCTATAGTTAATTGACCATTTACAGAAACGCAATCAGGTAGCATATCTGTTATTACAACATTATCTAACGGAACACTTCCATTATTTGAAACAGTTATTATATAATTAAAAGATTGTCCGTTTTCAATAATTTCAGCATCAGCTTCTTTATGAATTGCTAATACACCAACTTGATCAATACTATAATTAACAGAACTGCTAACTGTTCCTGCTCCATAAGGTATTGTTGCAGTATTTGTTTTGGTTCCAGAAAGTTGAGGTAAAATTTCAGCATCAAATTCAATTACTAAAAAGTTAGCTCGATTATAGTCGCAAATTCCAGGCATATTCGTTATAGTCCAAAACGGATTTTGTAAATCCGAAGTATCAGCAATTACTGAAAATGGAGGAGGAATTGCAGCACTAGAAAAACTTGGATTACAATTGTATTTAAAATATAAGTTTTCATCGGCATAATAATCGTAGGTTATTGAGCCCGGCATTATTTGAAGATTCTGACCAGGCACTCCCAATGCGTCACTTACAATATCAGATAAATTTTCTGATCCTGAATTTGCAATCATTACTCTGAAAGTAATAAGATCTCCAATTTGATAAATTGGTGGTACTAATGGGTTTGGAGGATCTAGAATACATTTCTTAATTGAAGGAATTGATTTTGGGTTTTCTACAACAAAATCAACACTTGCTGACGTATTTTGAATACTGTCGTCAATAGTTGGACAACTTATTGTTGGGCAAGGTGATCCTCCACCGCCAGGTGAACTTGGTCCAGTTCCAGCAGCCACGTAACTCAAATTAGCAGTGTTGCTTATTGTACTTCCAATAGTTGCACCTGCATCGATTTCAAAATAAATATAAATCGAAGTACACTCACCAGGGTTTAAAATAAAACCAGGTCTTGTAAAAGTATATGTTGTTGAAGGATATGGTGGAACTGTTGGTGAAACTGTCCATCCAGCCAAAGACATACTTGTAATTGTAATACCAGGAATATTAAAATTGTCTGTTATTGTTAAATCTGTCCAAGGTACATTCCCATTGTTGCAAATGTTTAATCTGTAATACGACTGACATCCAGGAGAATAGTTAGTATAATATGTACTAGGAATTGTTTTAGTAAATGAAATATCAGCATTTGGACTTACTAATGGGTCAGAAGTTGCTGTAATTGTTCCAGACATTGCATCACAAGTACCATCACCCAGTGTAAAACTGTAAGTTGCGCTATTTGTTACGGTTGTTCCTGCATTTCCGCAGTTTTGTAAATAAACATATAAACTTGCTGTTGAATTACTAGCCCAAGCATAATTTATAGGGAATGAGGCTCCACTTACAATTGGAACCGTTGGCGTTTCAGTGATAAGTCCATTTAATTTATAGGTTCCTAAACCAGATCCATTAGGATTGTTGTGAGCAACACGAATTCTCCATTTTGAAATTCCACAGGTTAAATCACCAGTTACAAATTCTTTGGAAATACTCCAGTAATTATCTGCTCTAGCAATAACACTTACGGAAGTTGTACAAGTTGTAATAACTCCTGAACAATCTAAAGTTACGGTTATATCAAATGTTCCAACAGCTCCATTACAGGTTACATAACTGGGGAATTTGTAAAAAACATTAAAATTATGTCCATCATTTCCATTTAAAGTTGGTGGAGCAGAATTTTCATAGGTATTTGGTCCTGCTATTATAAAAGGAATGGCTCCAGAACTTTGAAAAGATAAATTTGAAGAATGTGTTATACTTACTGTTTTTACACAAGAAGGATCATATGCTCCTGACAAAGTTATGTTTAAAGCAATATTATCTCCAGTAAGCGCTTCAGTTGGTACCGAAACAGTTACGTTTTCTCCACTTAAATTACAGGTACTTGTATTTGGTGTAGTATTTACCGAAATTTGAGAATATCCTAAGGTAGTTGCAAATAAAAATACTAGCAACATATATGTTTTGAATGTATATATTTTATTTTCCATGATAGTAATTTTTATTGATTATTGAAGTTAAAACAATGTGTAAAAACACAAGATTTACAATTGCTTTCCTCATAAAACACCTTAACCCTTATACAAACTGTATAGCTTAGTGTACAGCAACTCGGGTCAAGACCAGATATTGGACCTGGTAGTCCAATTGTGAGGTTGACAGGAATTGAGCCGCTCATTGCAGAACCACTTGAATACTTAATATTTTTGGTGGCACTATCGTTAGATAACGCACTTCCAGAAATAGTTTCATTCGATAACTCTAATGAAGTTGAACCATTAATGGTTGTACCTGGCATTAAAATCATACCAGATTCTTCTAGGTTGCTTACGCCTTCTGAACAGGCTGAAGGACTTGCAGAATATGTATACTCTTGAATTTGGAATTCAATTCCATAAATTGGAACATTTACATTAATATCACCATCAAAATTAAATTGATTGCCACTTGTTCCGTTTGGTGAAATAGTAAAATTATCGAAGGACAATTCTATATCTTCACATTCATCACAAATACAATCAGGTAATTCATCAATTATTAAACTTATACCAGGTTGACAAGTAATTGGACTTGGATCTAAGTCATCACCTTGTAGTCCAAAACCTATAGAAGTTACACTATTAGAAACGGTAACTTCAAAACAATAACTAACGGTTGACGATGTGGCACCAACTTGAGTTACTAGTGTTGGATTTGGGCTGACCATTGTATAAGATAATGTAGCATATGTTTGATCATAAACTGAAAGTCCAGATGAAGCATTTACATATGTTAAATCACCACTTGGACTTACGTAGGTTGCATCAAAACATATTTTATATTTTCTATCTTCACCTTCATACCCTAAACATTCAATTTCCTCATTAGAAATTGAAAAATCAATGTCACAATTTGTAAAATTAAAAAAGTTATAGTTAGATGTTGTACCTGTTGTTAATTCGGTAACTTTCCATTTGTATGTTCCGCTTTCTGGTTCGTTTTTAAAAATTTTGTCAACATTCATTGTAGGTCTATTCCCAGTTTCAAAATATGTTTTTAAAACATCTCTTCGGTTAAAACTCACTCTTTCAACAGTAACACCATATTTTGGTTGCATAATTCGCTCTCCAACTGTTCTCCAAGTAAAAGTTTTTATTTCTTTTGAATTTTCAAAACTACTATTGTTTTTAGGAGTTATTAAAACTATTTTTCGTTGTTGTTTTTTTTGTTCTTTAATAGGATTGGTAAAAGCAACTTTTATAGGAGGATTATCCTTCTGCATGACAACTTTATCAGGTTTTTGAACATCCTGCATAGGTCTTCTAACCGCTTTTTTCGTCTGAATTTTATAGGCCAAACCAAAACCATAGTTAAAGGTATTTAATTTTGAATGCGTGGAGGAAGTTTTATATTCAACCTGACGACCAATTAATTTTTGAATTTCTTGTTCTGTAATAGTTCCATCTCCATCTAAATCTTGGAATTTGGCACTTCTCTTTTCTATGGAAATTTCATCCGATGAAGACATAAAATTAGAAGTAACATAAAAACTAAAGTTTGAATTTATTTTATATCCCAATTTAACTCCAGTACTATAATAACCAGATGTATTTTTATTAGGAACGTTTAAATTGTAAACTGGTACAGTTGTAGAAATATCTGCATTATTGTTTTCGTAACTTCCCTCTATAGAAATTGCCTTTGTAGATAGTTGTCCGTATCGGGCAAAGATTGTAGCTTCAATATTTCCAAGATCTAAATTCACATTTGGGCCTATTCCATAAAAAGAAGTTTTCCAATCTTCAAATGAATTTGAAACAGGGTAACCTAGTTGGTCTGTAAATTCACTAAAATTATCCTTAGTAGGATTCGAAAATTGACCTAATGAAACGCCTATTCCAAATTTTGAGAAATAATATGCAGAGGATAGTTCTAAAAAGCTTCCATTAGAAGCAAAGGAGTCATCACTAAAACTTGATGAGGGAGATGAAATTCCTCCTGATAAACTTAATTCTAGAGAGGAATTGTTTTGTGCATCACAAAAGTACGTTAATACACAAAAAAACAGGATTGCTATTTTTTTCATAAATCAAAATTTTAGTTAGTAGTATTTATATCTTTATGCATATATCAGTAACTCGAAAAATGTTGCCTTTTTTGAATTAATAGATAAATAATTAGTTTATTTCTCAGTTAAAATACAAAAAAATGACATATATCATTTGTTTGATGGTGTTGAATGTTCTATAAAAATTGATATTAAGGAGTTATGTTAGCTTTTATTTTCAGTTGTAGCGTTTAAATTTAAATTTTATTTTTTACATCTAAAGCATCGCGCAGGTTGTTTCCAATTTGTATAAAAGCCATAATTATGGTGTATCTTAAGTAATTATGAAGTTGAAAATCACTTTAGCCATAATATATCTTTTAGCTACTTTTGTGGTTTACATATAGTTCAGGTAGCAACAGGCCACAGTTCCTTATCTCGTTTTAGAAGTATGATGACAAAGGTAAAATCCTACGAACCATTATTAAAAAAATGCATACTCAAAATCTTATGGAAGCTCTGTGTTATAATTTATACGGAAGTCTGAGAATACTTATCTCTAATTGTAAAAAAAATATAAGAAAAATGAGTAAAAAAAACATATAGACACTAAATATAAAGGAAGACCTAAAAGTAAATGAAATAGATAAATTTAATACCTGTTTTGTCTAAGTACATTATTGCTTATGAACTTACTACGGGTTTGTTACAAGAAGTTTACATAAAGCAAAAAACCTAACTGAAATTTTAGTTAGGTTTTTTTATCAAAAGTTTTGAAATATTTTATTATCCGATAATTTGAATATTGGTAAATTCTTTAGAAACTACCATAGTTCTATTTTCAAATTGAACATCTTTTAAATCAACATACTCATTGTCAATTTTGATTGATTTTACATCAAAAGGTAAACCGTACAAATTAATTTTAAAAGTATCGTAAGAAGTTGTGTACTTTCCTTGTTTGTGTTGTCTAATTATTAGTTTACTATCTGAACCATCAACTTTAAAAGTTCTTAAGCTATAGCGTCCCTTTGTGTAATCATAACCATCATTAGCATCTTCAAACAAATCAGAATCTTCTTTACCTTGTTTAAAGTATATATCTAAAGTTAACTGGGTAATTTCTAATTCTCCAATGTATTGTTGTATAGGGTATTTAGGAATTACGGCTCCTGCTTTATAGAAAATAGGCATATGATGTAAATCTGCATCAACCCACATTTCTTTACCTCCAGAAACAACTTCTTTTGTCCACTTGTTATACCATTCACCTCTTGGAATATACATTCTTCTTCCAGTAGCATTAGGTTCGTTAATAGGACAAATTAAGATTTTATCACCACAAATAAATTCATCAATTCTATAGTGTGTTTGATTATCTTCTTGATCAAATAAGACTAAGGATTTAAGCATTGGTTCTTTGTCTACAGAGTATTTGTAGAAAGAAGTATATAAATAAGGTAACAATTCGTATCTGATTTCAATAAATTTACGAACCACATTCGTAATTTCTTCGTCAAAAGCCCAAGGTTCTTGGTCTCCATGATCTCCTGAAGAGTGTGTTCTACAGAAAGGATGGAATGCTCCTAATTGAATCCAACGTGCGTATAATTCCCCGTTTGGTTGCTCAGCAAACCCACCAATATCTGATCCTGCAAAAGAGAATCCAGACAAAGCTAGACGCTGTGCTTGTATGTTTGCAATTTGTAAATGTTCCCATGTAGCAACATTATCTCCCATCCATGTAGATGTGTATCTTTGAGTTCCTGAGTATGCAGAACGTGTAATTACAAACGGACGTTTAGGGTAATTAAATTTTTTCAATCCGTGGTATGTAGCACGTGCCATTTGCATACCATAAATATTGTGTGCTTTGTTATGACTACAAGGATTTCCATCGTAGTCATGGCGAACATCAGGAGGAAACGTTTTTCCAGGAACGTCCATTACTGCAGGCTCATTCATGTCATTCCACACTCCTTTTACTCCTATGTCTTCAATTAATTCTTTAAACAATCCAGCCCACCATTCTCTAACTTCAGGTCTTGTAAAATCTGGGAAATAACATTCACCTGGCCAAACTTTACCTTTCATATAAGGTCCATCGGCACGTTTACAGAAATAATCTTTATCTAAGCCTTCTTTAAATACGCTGTATTCATTGTCTATTTTAATTCCTGGATCAATAATAACAACCGTTTTAAATCCATCATCAGCCAATTCTTTCACCATTCTTTTTGGGTCTGGGAAATAATCTTCGCTCCAAGTAAAGCAACGGAAGCCTTCCATGTAATCGATATCTAAATAGATAGCATCACAAGGAATTTTCAAATCTCTAAATTTCTGAGTAACTTCTTTTACATTAGACTCTGGATAATAACTCCATTTACACTGGTGGTATCCTAAAGCCCATAATGGTGGTAATTCTGGCGTACCTGTTAAGTCAGTATAGCTTGTTACAACATCCATCATTTTTGGACCGTAAATGAAATAATAATTCATTTCACCTCCTTGAGCCCAAAAACTGGTAACATTTCTTCTTTCTTGACAAAAATCGAAGTATGTTCTAAAGGTGTTGTCAAAGAAGACTCCATAAGACTTTCCATTAACGAGTCCTGTATAGAAAGGAATTGCTTTGTAAATAGGGTCTGTGTCTTTACCAAAAGCATAGGAGTCAGTAGCCCAGTTTTCAAATCTTCTTCCTTTTAAGTTTAGGTGTTGAGGTTTGTCTCCAAGACCATAATAACTTTCACCATTTTGAGCAGTTTTACTCATCTTTACGATGTCTCCACCTAACTCATAACTTTCTTCCCAATGGAAACCTTTTTCATCTTCACAAATGAGAGAATTGTCATTGATATCATAAATGGCTTTTCTTAAATCTGTTTTGTAAATAAAACAGATTAATTTAGACGTTTTTATAATATATTTTTCTTCGTCGTCTGTAATTTCTAAATGGTTGTATCCAGTGTTCACATCATTTGCAATGGCATAAGAAAAATCATTGTCAAATTTTCCAACAGTAGTGTATCTAAAGCGAAGTACACTGTCTCTAAGTACGGTTAACTGCAGGATTACGTTGTTTGAGGTAGAAAAATGTAGTACATCTACATTTTTTGAATACCCTGTTATATTTGAAGGGAATAAATCCCCTTTGTATTCTAATTCGGTATTTAATATCATAATTACTAGTGATTTAATAGTTCGCAAAACTACTCAAAATATTGAAAATAGCCGCATGTATTGATGTAAAAAAGACATGTAAATCATATCGTTTAAACACAATGTAAAATTCGTTTAAAACACCCTTTTAATGGCTAATAATTTGCGTAAAAAAGGGTGTAAAAAAACAGTTTATTTTGTGATTTTGAAGACTGTAATTCCTAAAGGAGGTAAGTTAATAGTTGCAGAATTAGACTTGAAGTTCCAAGGCTTTTTGCTAATTTTTATCTTTTTTGAGTTACAAACACCGCTACCACCATATTGAGAAGCATCACTGTTAAGTATCTCAACAAGATGACCCGCTTGGTGTACACCAATTAGGTGTTTTTCTCTAACTACTGGTGTAAAATTACAAACTACGATAATGTCATTTTTGCTATCATGACCTTTTCTTATGAAAGAAATAATGGAGTCTTCGTGGTTTTCGTAATTAATCCATTCAAAGCCTTCAATTGCAAAAGATTTCTCATAGAATGCAGGAGTTTTTTTGTAGAGTTTGTTTAAGTCTCTAACAAAATCTTTCATTTTGGCATGGCCCTCATCTTCTAACAAATTCCAATCTAAGCTTTTTTGAAAATCCCATTCACCTTCTTGACCAAATTCACTTCCCATAAACAATAAGTTTGCTCCAGGGTGAGCGTACATGTATCCATAAAGAAGTCTTAAATTGGCTAATTTTTGCCATTTATCACCAGGCATTCTTCCTAAGATAGAATGTTTACCATAGACCACTTCATCATGAGATAAAGGTAGCATAAAGTTTTCTGTGAAAGCATAGGCCAAACTGAAGGTTATTTTATTGTGATGATATTTTCTATTGATGCTGTCTTCTTGGAAATATTCCAAAGTGTCATGCATCCATCCCATCATCCATTTCATTCCAAAACCAAGTCCCCCTAGGTTTTCTGGTTTGGTTACCATTGGAAATGCTGTAGATTCTTCAGCAATAGTTTGAACTCCTTCAAAACTTGCATATACTTCCGTGTTAAAATCTTTTAAGAATGAAATTGCATCAAGGTTTTCTCGACCTCCATACATGTTCGGTTCCCATTCGCCATCTTCTCTAGAATAATCTAAATACAACATTGAGGCAACAGCATCTACTCTTAAACCATCAACATGATATTTGTCTAACCAAAAAATGGCATTACTTATTAAGAAGGATCTTATTTCATTTCTACCGTAGTTAAAAATCAAACTTTTCCAGTCTTGGTGGTAACCTTTTCTTCTATCAGGATGTTCATAAAGATGTGATCCATCAAAGAATCCAAGTCCATGATCATCTGAAGGAAAGTGAGAAGGTACCCAGTCTAAAATGACTCCTATGTCATTTTGATGTAACTTATCAACTAAATACATAAAGTCGGTTGGACTACCAAATCTAGAAGTTGGTGCAAAATAACCAACTAACTGATAACCCCAAGAAGGATCGTATGGGTATTCCATGATAGGCATAAACTCCACATGTGTGAACTCCATCTCTTTAAGATAATTAACCAATTTATCACCAAGTTCAATGTAGGTTAAGGGTCTGTCTTCTTCAACATTATACATCCAAGATCCTAAGTGAACTTCTAAAACAGCATAAGGTTTGTCTAGTCCGTTTTTATCTTTTCTATAGGAAAGCCAGTCATTATCATTCCATTTGTAGTCTTCAATATCAAAAGCTACAGAGGCTGTTCTAGGTGGGTGTTCACATGAAAAAGCGTAAGGATCTGCCTTTTCAGTTATGATACCGCTGTTGTTACTATGAATTTTATATTTGTATTGTACTCCCATTTTTAATCCAGGAATAAATCCTTCCCAGATACCTGAATCATCCCATCTAACATTCAAAAGATGATCAGTAGAGTCCCAAAAATTGAACTCTCCAATTACATATACATGGTTTGCCGTTGGTGCCCAAACAGCAAAATAAATTCCTTCTACCCCGTCTACTGTAGCAGGGTGTGCTCCAAATTTCTCATAGAGTCTA